>NZ_AP024650.1:1560965-1873158 GCF_019977275.1 Arthrobacter sp. StoSoilB19
CGGCACCGCCGAGGTCCGCGAAGTCTTCCGCTCCTCCAAGTTCGGAAACATCGCCGGCTCGATCGTCCGCTCGGGCATCATCCGACGCAACGCCAAGGCACGCGTCAGCCGCGACGGCAAGATCATCGGTGACAACCTCACCGTTGAGTCGCTCAAGCGCTTCAAGGACGACGCCACCGAGGTCCGCACGGACTTCGAATGTGGTATCGGCCTTGGGTCGTACAACGACATCACCGAAGGCGACATCATCGAGACCTTCGAGATGCGCGAGAAGCCGCGCGTCTAACTCTTGTTAGTCCGTGGCCGGGGCCGTTGGATTTTTCCGGCGGCCCCGCCCCTTCGCTGGGCGGCTTGGGATCTTCGATCCCGCGCCGCCCAGCTTCGGCAGCGGAAATGGCCTTCCCAACACTCGCAAGCTCGCGTGGGGACCCTCGGCTATTTCCTTAGATGCCACTCCCAGGCCGCCGGAAAAAATCCAACGGGTGCGTCATCGGCTCGCTTGGGTGCGTGGCATCCAGACCCTGGGCGCGTTGGCTGACGTTTGCGCCGCCGTCGTACGTCCCAAATTTTTCTTCTTTTAGGAGTTGTTCATGGCTGATCCGGCACGTGCTGCCAAATTGGCGCAGCGGATTAAGGTTGTTGTTGCTGAGGCCCTGGGCCGGAAGGTCAAGGATCCCCGGCTTGAGGGCATTACCGTTACCGATGCCCGCGTGACCAATGATCTGCAGCATGCCACCGTCTACTACACCGTCTTCGGGGACCAGGCTGTCCAGGCCGACGCTGCCAAGGGCCTTGAGAAGGCCAAGGGTGTGCTCCGGCAGGAGGTGGGCCGGAACATCACCGTCCGGCTGACCCCCACCCTCGAGTTCGTGGCCGACCAGATTCCGGTCAACGCCTCCAACCTGGAGGAACTGCTCCGGGAGGCCAAGAAGCGGGATGCCGAGGTTGCCGCCCTTGCCGCCAACGCCCGGCACGCCGGCGACGCGGATCCGTACAAGTCCGACGCGGTCGCCGACGTTGACATCGACGAGGACGACTTCGACGAAGAGGACCTGGACCTCAGCGACGACGAAGACCTCGACGAGGACGCCAACAAGTAGGCAGCGGACTTCCGCAAACACAGCAGCAGGACCCGGAGGCACCTCCGGGTCCTGCTGCGTGTTTGGCTACCGCCTATCGAAGATCAACTTCGATAACCCTGCCGGCAGGCATGGGAGCGGGAGCGTTAGGCATCGACGGATCGGGTTGCGCCGGCAGCGCATCCACGGTGGCGAAGACATCTCCGTCCTTGAACTCAACATCCGCGGGCAGGTTCACCTCCAGGAAACGCGAGCGATCCGCGTCGCAGTTGAACTTCAGGATTTCCCCGCCGAACAGCGATGCCACGTAAATGTCCCCGTTGTCGGCCACGGCCAGACCGGTAGGACTCAGGATATGGTCCGCCCAAACAGTCGTGTCACCGTTCCACGGATTCACCTTGAATATGGCACCGCGAGCACCCAGTTCCGGTCCCTCCGGGCCACCAGGCAGTGACGTGACGTACAACCAGCCGTCCGGACCGATTTCAACATCGGTGGGAACCGGTTCGAACGCGTACTTTTCGCCAACAACGCAGTCAGGAACCGTCATCGTGTGGCCTTCCATGTCAAGTGGAATCTGCAGGCCAGCGGGGACCTTGGCCGGCCTTGGCGGCAGGACCGTCAGTGTGGAAATGGCGCCCGATTTGAGATTCACCTTGAGGATCGCGTTCATGCCGGCGTCAGCCACGTAGGCGGTGCTGTCCTTGACTGCCAAGGCGTACGGGTGGGAATCCACCGTGCCCGTGTATCGGGCGGGTGGGAAGGCCGGCCAGTCTGCCAGGCACTTGTCGCTGACGTCTGGCTCGAAGCCGTAGTGCTGGTCCCCGTCGGGATTGTGCTTCCGTTCGTATTCCGCGAAGTTGGCAATAGTGTCCACATCGCCTCTGGAGTCAATGGACTTCAAGTAGCCCTGAAGCTTGGCCGGATCACCCTGCCCGGCTCCGATGCTTTCCAGGAAGTACGTGGTGCTATCGCGGATTTCCACGCCGGCGACTTCCCAACCCTTCTTGGCGGTGTAGACGTCTTCTGTCGATCCGTCGTGCTCCACACGGGTAAGGACGCCGGCGAAGTCCTGGCTGACACGGACTGATTCGCCCTTGCCAACGGCAAGGTGGAGTGGGGTGAGGAGTCCTGTACCCAGGACTTCAAAGTCCGGGTCGTGAGTGGAGGCAAACGCCGGTGATGCCTGGACCATCATGGCGGCTGCCATGCAGGCGATAAAGGTGAGTTTTCTTTTCATGGGGTACTCCGGGGTGCGAGGCCCTTGCGGGCTGGATGTGGCGCCTCCGTAGAGGCGAAATATATCCCCCGGGCGTCAGCGTAGGCTCCTACCAGCGGGTAGGCGCTGGGGGCCTGCCCCCTTCCTGGCCCCCTTTCCGTCCCCCTATGGGGTGCACATGGCTAGGATCGTGCTATGACCTCCGCAGAACACGGCAACCGGGGCTTACGGCACCCTGCATTTGCCCAGTACCTTGAACAGGCCGTGGAGTTGGCCACACAAAATGTTGGTGAAGGCGGCGGCCCCTTCGGAGCTGTGGTGGTAACACCCGACGGGCGCGTGCATGCCGGCGTCAACAGGGTGACCCGGGACAACGATCCCACTGCCCACGCGGAAGTGGTGGCCATCCGGGCAGCGGCCGCGGCTGCGGCGGACTTCGACCTCACCGGCTCTGTCCTTTACGCAAGCTGCGAGCCGTGCCCCATGTGCCTGGCGTCTGCCTTGTGGGCCAGGATCGGCCACGTCTACTTCGCCGCGGACCGCCACGGCGCCGCTGCGGCAGGCTTCGACGACGCCCTCTTCTACGACTACTTCAGCGGCGCGGCCCCGGAGCTGATGCCCGTCACCAGGAGTGACATCCCGACGTCGGACGTCCCCTTCCAGGCGTGGCGCGCCTTTGACAGCAGGAAGGAATACTAGCCATGGAATCCGCCCTACTCCGCTGCCCCGCCTGCGGTAAGACCAACCGGGTGCCGGCCCAGGCCTCCGGACATCCCCGCTGCGGCAACTGCAAGGCGGACCTGCCCTGGATCGTGTCCGCGGGCGACAGCGACTTCGCCGCCGTGGCGGAGCAGTCGCCGGTTCCGGTGCTGGTGGATTTCTGGGCCGCCTGGTGCGGGCCCTGCCGCATGGTAAGCCCCGTCCTGGACCAGCTGGCCCGGGAGCGGCCCGGGAAGATCAAGCTGGTGAAGGTGGATGTGGACGCGTCTCCGGGCCTGTCGCGGCGGTTCGACGTCCAGGCCATTCCAACCCTCATGGTTCTGGTCGACGGAAAGGTCGCAGCCCGCCAGGCCGGCGCCGCACCGGCGGGCGTCCTCCGTTCCTGGCTGGACAAGGCCCTCGCCGGCGCCCGCAGCTAACAGGGCAGGCAGCTTCGCCGGCCGGCCAAGCCAGGTATCAACCCAGGACGTCAGGGCCGGCCGTCCGGAAGCCGGGACAGCCCGTCCAGCAGATCCTGCTTCCGGCCGCACAGCGCGATCCGGACCCACCCTTCGCCGATGGAGCCGAAGGCGGTCCCTGGGGCCAGCGCCACACCGGAATCCGCCAGGAAACGCCGAACCCAGGCCCGCACGTCCCCGCCGGTCACATGGGACATATCGGCCCAAAGGTAGAACGCCCCCTGCGCCGGCAGATAGCGGATCCCTTTTGCGGTGAGGACTGCCGAGGCGGCATCCCGGTTCTCCCGGTAGTGCTGGTGGGCGTGCCGGACGTAGTCCTGCGGCCCGGTCAGGGCAGCCAGCGCCGCGTACTGCGGCGCTGACGCCACGCACGACACGATGGATTCCATCACGTTGTCCATCTGCTGTTTGAGGCCGGGCGGGCAGATGAGCGCGCCGATTCGCAGACCCGTCAGGCCGTACGTCTTGGACAGTGTCAGCGAAGTGAACACGCGTGCATCCGCCGGGGTGCCGCCGTCGAACCTTGCCGGGCTGACGTGGGGAACATCGTAAGTGAACGCCTCGTAGCACTCGTCCGAAACCACCCAAATGTCATGCCGGCGGGCCAGGTCCATCAGTTCCCGGACCACTTCTTCACCCAGCACTGCTCCGAGGGGGTTGGACGGGGAATTGAGCACCAGCACCCGGGTGCGGCTGGTGATGAGGGCCTCCACGTCGGCAACCTGTGGCTGGAAGCTGTGTTCGGGGCGCAGCGGATAGCCCACCGGCACGGCACCGAGCAACCGGCTGGTCATCGCAAAGGTGGGGTAGCCCGGGTTGGGGATCAGGATTTCGTCGCCGGGGGACAGCAGCAGGCTCATGGCGAAATGCAGGCCCTGCTGCGCCCCGGACACCACGTAGACGCGGTCAGCACCGACGTCCACCCCTTGTTCTTCCCGGAACCTGGCAGCGAACGCTTCCCGAAGGGCGGGGATCCCGGCGTTGGGTGTGTAGTTGGTTTCATCGCGGTCCAGGCAGGCGATGCCTGCGTCCAGGACATGGCGGGGGAGCGGGAAACCCGGCTCCCCGATACTCAACACAATGGCGCCGGGAGTACGCCACGCGGCCTCGGTGATCTCGCGGATCTGGTTGACGGGCACGTCGCGGACATGGGCGGCAAGCTCAGGCATGGCAGCCATCCTAGCCGTCCCCGTCGGGCTGCCGCGGTGCGTCCGGGACCGGGGTGGTGGCGTGGGCCGGCGGGCCAACCAGCGCCGATATACTGGGAGGCGTGCTTTCTGGACTGGTGATAGTGGACAAGCCGCAGGGATGGACCAGCCATGATGTGGTTGGCCGGATGCGGCGCCTCGCAGGTACCCGGAAAGTAGGGCACGCCGGAACCCTGGATCCCATGGCCACGGGCGTCCTGGTGGTCGGCATCAACAAGGCCACGCGCCTGCTGACCTACATCGTGGGCACCTCAAAGACCTACACCGCCACCATCCGGCTGGGCCAGGCCACCGTCACGGACGACGCGGAAGGGGAGGTCACGGCCACGGCCGGCACTTCCGGTGTCACCGAGCAGGCAATTCACGACGGCGTCGCGGCACTCACAGGCGACATCGAGCAGGTGCCCAGCAGCGTCAGCGCCATCAAAGTGAACGGCGAACGCGCCTACGCGCGCGTCCGGTCCGGCGAGGATGTGAAGCTGGCCGCACGCCCTGTCACCATCCACCGGTTCGAGGTGCACGCCGTCCGGCGGGATCCGGCGGCGGGTGTGATTGACCTCGACGTCACCGTTGAATGCTCCTCGGGCACATACATCCGTGCCCTGGCCCGGGACCTTGGCAATGCGCTGGGTGTTGGAGGGCATCTCACTGCCCTCCGCAGGACCCATGTGGGCCCCTATTCGCTGGACCAGGCACGCACGCTCGAACAGCTTGCCGAAGAGCTCAACGTCCTGGAAATGTCGCAGGCTGCCCGGGCACTGATGCCCAACCGCGAACTCAGCGCCGAGGAAACCACGGAGATCTCCTTCGGGCGGCGGATCGCTGCCGGCGCGGCCCCCGGCGCTCCCGGCGCCGCCACTGTGGAGCATCCGGCCGCCGCCTTCGCTCCCGACGGCAGCCTCGTGGCCCTTCTTGCAGACGCAGGCAGTTACGCCAAGCCGGTGCTCGTCTTCGCCCCCGGCGCCGGGACGGCCGCAACCGCCGCCGCGGAGGCCTGACACGTGGACGCATATTTTTGGATCATCCTCGTGGTCGGCCTGGTGTCCACGCTGGTGTGCCTGGGTGCGGGCATCCTCAAGAAGGCGCCGAACGACGTCACCATCCTCTCCGTCGCAGCCGTGGAAGCGGCCCTGGTGGTGTACCTGGTGGGGTCCATCGTCCGCGTGATCGCCGGCGAACCGATTGCCGGGGAGGCGTGGGAGTTTTGGGGCTACATGGCCACCGCCATGCTCCTGCCGCCGGCGGCAATCTACTGGTCCATTTTGGAGCGCACCCGGTGGAGCAACTTTGTCCTGGCCGCGGTCGGCGTCACGGCACTCGTCATGGCCGCCCGAATGAACCAGATCTGGTACTGAAGTGGAAGAAGCAGCAGGAATGAACGACAAGCAAGCCCCGGCGGCTCCCGGCGAGGCACCCACCCGCAATACCCGCAATACCGGGCCAGGCCGCCTGCTGATTGCCGTGTACGGCGTTTTCGCGATCTCGGCCACGGCCCGGGCCGGATACCAGATCCTCACCAAGTTCTCCGAGGCTCCGCTGGCCTATCTGCTCTCCGCCTTCGCCGCGCTGGTGTACGTGGTGGCCACGGTGTCGCTGGCCAGAGCCGGAACCACCTGGTTCAAGGTCTCCGTTGCCGCGGTGCTGGTTGAACTCGTGGGCGTCGTGGTGGTGGGTACCCTGAGCATCCTGGACTCCGTGCAGTTCCCGCACGAGACCGTGTGGTCCCTGTTTGGCCGCGGCTATGGCTTCATTCCGCTGCTGCTGCCCATCCTGGGACTGGTGTGGCTCTACCGGCGCCGGCCTTCGGTGGCGGCTGAAGCGCGTTCCAAAGCCGCGCAGTGATGTCAAAGGCAGCACAGTGAATCCGGGTAACCTTGAAGAGTTCCGCGGCCGGCATGGTTCCGGAACGTGGCTTGCAGGCAGCTTAAGGCGAGGGTGATGGTTTACATCTGGAACGATCCGTCCGATGTCCCGGCGGATTTCGGCCCATCTGTTGTCACTTTCGGCAACTTCGACGGTGTTCACCGCGGCCACCAGCAGGTGCTGTCCCAGCTGATCCGCTCGGCCCGCCTTTCCCACGCCAAGGCTGTGGCCGTGACCTTCGACCCCCACCCGGCGGTAATCCACCGGCCCGAGGCCGCGCCCGAGCTCATCATGGGCCTGGACGACAAACTGGACGCGCTGGGCGGACTCGGACTGGACGCCATTTTGGTGATCAAGTACTCACTGGATCTGGCCAGCCTCACGGCTGAGGAATTCGTGGAGCAGTACCTGGTGGACTGCCTCCACGCCAGCCACGTGGTGATCGGCCACGACGCCCGCTTTGGACGGGGCAACTCCGGAGACCTGGACACCATGAAGGCGCTGGGCGACAAGTTCGGCTTCGATGTCCAGGTCATCAGCGAGTTCGGCGCCGAGGGCTACCCCCTGCATGACGACGACGGCACGGACCGGCGCTGCTCCTCCACCTGGGTGCGCGAAGCCTTGCAGGAAGGCGATGTTGCCACCGCCGCCTCGGTCCTGGGCCGCCCGCACAGAATGCGCGGCGAAGTGGTTCACGGGGCAGCCCGCGGCCGCGCCCTCGGCTTCCCCACGGCAAACCTTTCCTCGAACGCCACGGGGCTGATCCCCGCAGACGGCATCTATGCGGGCTGGCTGGTGGACCAGGCGGGCACGCGCTGGCCTGCTGCGATCTCAGTGGGGTCCAATCCCACGTTCGAGGGCGTGAGCCGCCAGGTGGAGGCGCACGTCATCGACAGGCCCAAGGAGGCCGTGGAGGACTTCGATCTGTACGGCCAGACAGTGATTGTTGAATTCGTGGCGCGGCTTCGCGGCATGGTGGCCTACCGTGGCCCTGAGGCACTGGTGGAACAAATGCGGCTGGATGTGGCCCAGGCCCACCAGCTCCTCAGCCACCACTGACTGCAGCATCCGCCGGTTGCAAAACGTGGCTGCAACAACGGGGTGACAACAACGAAAGGCAGCACGTGTCCGTCGAAAAGAACACCCGCAAGCTGGATGAGGGGATTGTCCGCGACTTCAGCTCGCGGATGAGCTACGCCTCCTACCTGCAGCTTCCCACGCTGCTCAGCGCGCAGCAGCCGGTCAGCCAGCCCGAGCACCACGATGAACTGCTGTTCATCATCCAGCACCAGACCACGGAGCTGTGGCTGAAGCTGGTCCTGCACGAGCTGCGCAGCGCGGCCGCGTGGCTCCGCGGGGACGACCTCGGTTCCGCGCTCAAGGGCATTGCCCGGGTCAAGCACATCCAGAAGACCCTTACCGAACAATGGTCTGTCCTGGCCACCCTGACACCCACCGAGTATTCGCAGTTCCGGGGCTTCCTGGGCAACTCGTCAGGGTTCCAGTCGGCCCAGTACCGGGCGGTGGAATTCGTCCTGGGGAACAAGAACAGCAAGATGCTGCCCGTCTTCGAATCCGATCCGCAAGCCCACGCCATGCTGGCCGAACTGCTTGCCGCCCCCAGCATCTACGACGAGTTCCTGGCCTACCTCGCGCGGCAGGGCTTCGATGTGCCGGGATCGGTCCTGGACCGGGATGTGACCCAGGCCCATGAGTTCACCCCGGAACTGGTCCCGCTTTTCAAGCACATCTATGAAAACGCGGCGGACAACTGGGCTGCCTACGAGGCGTGCGAGGAACTGGTGGACCTGGAGGACAACTTCCAGCTCTGGCGGTTCCGCCACCTGCGCACCGTGCAGCGGACCATCGGCATGAAGACCGGCACCGGAGGATCCAGCGGTGTGACCTTCCTGCAAAAGGCCCTTGAATTGACGTTCTTCCCGGAATTATTCGCTGTCAGGACGGAGATCGGACAATGAGCATCCATCAGGAAAACCACCTCGATGTGTCTGCCGAAGCGCTCCGCGGGCGCGCCGAAGAGCTGGACCGCCGGGACGCCCTGGCACACTACCGGGACCTTTTCATTGGCACGGACACACCGCTGTCCTACCTGGACGGCAACTCCCTGGGCCGGCCCCTGACGCGCACTGCCGACGACGTCGCCGCCTTCATCCGGGACGAGTGGGGCGGACGCCTCATCCGTGGCTGGGACGAACAGTGGCTCAGCATGCCGCAGGCCATCGGGGACCAGCTCGGACGCGCCGTCCTCGGAGCTGCTCCGGGGCAGACCATAATCGCCGATTCCACCACCGTGGTCCTCTACAAGCTGATCCGCGCGGCCCTGGCCGCCGTACAGGATCCAGACCGCAACGAGCTGGTGCTGGACACGGAAAACTTCCCCACGGACCGCTACCTGGTGGAGGGCATCGCCCTTGAGGAAGGCCTCACCCTGCGCTGGATCGAGCCCGACCCGGCCGCCGGGGTGACCCTTGACCAGGTGCGCCAGGCCACCGGGCCGAGGACCGCCGTCGTCCTCCTCAGCCAGATCGCCTACCGCTCAGGCCACCTCGCGGACCTGCCGGGGATCACCGCGGCAGTGCACGACGCCGGCGCGCTGGTGGTGTGGGACCTGTGCCATTCCGCGGGGTCGGTGGAGATCGACCTGGACGGTGCCGACGTGGACTTCGCAGCCGGCTGCACCTACAAGTACCTAAACGGGGGCCCGGGCTCGCCTGCTTTCGCCTACGTCAATGCCCGGCACCTGCCCTCGTTGAACCAGCCCATCTGGGGCTGGATGGGGCGGAAGGACGCCTTCGAGATGGCCGCCGGCTATGAACCCGCCGCCGGCATCCGGGGCTTCCTCAGCGGCACCCCCGCCATTTTCGGCATGATTGCCATGCGGGGAACCCTGGACCTCATCGAGGAAGCCACCATGGCTGCCATCCGGGAGAAGTCCCAGGCCCTGACCGCATTCGCCGTGGAGGTCTTCGATGCCTGGCTGGCCCCGCTGGGAGCCGAACTGGCGTCGCCGCGGAACCCGGGGGAACGGGGCGGGCATATCACGGTGGACCATCCCAACTTCACCAAGGCCACCGTGGAAGCGCTCTGGGAAGGGGATGTCATCCCTGACTTCCGCTCTCCCCATGGCGTCCGGGTGGGGTTGTCGCCGTTGAGCACCAGTTTTGCGGAAGTGCTCCAGGGCATGGCGGCGATCCGGGCCCGGCTGCAGGGCTGACGGCGCACTGTTTCGACAAGGTTAGGCCGCGCCCGGTAAACTGGACGATGGATCCGGCTGCAGTCCGTGGCGGCTGGTTCCTGTTGTGGTCGGCCTTCCCCGGTTATCCGGATCAGGACCAGCACGGCAGACCCGGCAGTGAATTACTGACCTGGGCCCTCACGGCACATCCCAAGGAGATATTGTGGCACTTGACGCCGCTGTAAAGCAGTCCATCATCAAGGAATACGCAACTGGCGAAGGTGACACCGGTTCACCCGAGGTCCAGGTTGCTGTCCTGACCCAGCGGATCAAGGATCTGACTGAGCACATGAAGGAGCACAAGCACGACTACCACACCCAGCGCGGTCTGCTGGCCATGGTTGGTCGTCGCAAGCGCATGCTGAGCTACCTCAAGAAGACTGACATCGCCCGCTACCGTTCGCTCATCGAGCGTCTCGGCCTGCGCCGCTAGTCACACTTTGGGGCGGCCCTTTCCCTCCGGAACGGGCCGCCTTCTTCAAATAAAAACTAAACAGGAGGATCAACCGCATCACGCATTCGCGGTCCTCGGTAGTGATCCCCGGGAACGGCTTCGTTGACTGAAGCCGGCGGCCCGTGGGTCTCGATCGATGACCGGGTGCAGGGCCAGTAGACAGATGCTGGCTGGGTTGATGCGGCTGGACTTCCGTAAATAGAAACGGAGGTGACTCTCTTGGAGGGTCCCGAAATCCAGTTCTCGGAAGCAGTCATTGACAATGGCCGTTTCGGCAAGCGCGTAATCCGCTTTGAAACCGGCCGCCTCGCCAAGCAGGCAGCCGGCGCAGCAATGGTGTACATCGACGATGACACCGCCCTGCTGTCCGCAACCACCGCCGGCAAGCACCCGCGTGAAGGCTTCGACTTCTTCCCGCTCACGGTCGACGTCGAAGAGCGCATGTACGCTGCCGGCCGTATCCCGGGCTCGTTCTTCCGCCGCGAAGGCCGCCCGTCCACCGAAGCCATCCTGGCCTGCCGCCTGATGGACCGCCCGCTGCGCCCCGCCTTCATCAAGGGCCTGCGCAACGAGGTCCAGATCGTGGTCACCGTCCTGGCCATCAACCCCGATGAGCTGTACGACGTCGTTGCCATCAACGCTTCCTCGATGTCCACCCAGCTGTCCGGCCTCCCGTTCTCCGGCCCCATCGGCGGCGTCCGTGTTGCCCTGGTCAACGACGAAAACGGATCGCAGTGGGTTGCCTTCCCCAAGCACTCGCAGCTGGAAAACTCCGTGTTCAACATGGTGGTTGCCGGCCGCGTTGCCGGTGACGACGTCGCCATCATGATGGTCGAGGCCGAAGCAACCGACAACTCCTGGAACCTCATCAAGGAACAGGGCGCCACCGCCCCCACCGAAGAGGTTGTGGCCGAGGGCCTGGAGGCTGCCAAGCCGTTCATCAAGGCACTCTGCGACGCCCAGGCCGACCTCGCCGCACGCGCTGCAAAGCCCACGGTCGAGTTCCCGGTCTTCCTGGACTACGAAGACGACGCTTACGCCGCCGTCGAATCCGCTGCCGCCGAAAAGCTCGCCGCTGTCTTCCAGATCGCCGACAAGCAGGAACGCGACAACGCCTCCGACGCGCTCAAGGACGAGGTCCTCGCCGGCCTGGCAGGCCAGTTCGAAGGCCGCGAAAAGGAGCTGTCCGCTGCTTTCCGCTCCGTCACCAAGCACGTTGTGCGCCAGCGCATCCTCAAGGACCAGATCCGCATTGACGGCCGCGGCCTGACGGACATCCGCCAGCTCACCGCAGAGGTCGAGGTTCTGCCCCGCGTTCACGGTTCGGCCATCTTCGAGCGCGGCGAGACCCAGATCATGGGTGTCACCACGCTGAACATGCTCAAGATGGAACAGCAGATCGACTCGCTGTCACCCGTCACCCGCAAGCGCTACATGCACAACTACAACTTCCCGCCGTACTCCACCGGTGAGACCGGCCGCGTGGGCTCGCCCAAGCGCCGCGAAATCGGCCACGGTGCCCTGGCAGAGCGCGCCATCGTGCCCGTGCTGCCGTCCCGCGAGGAATTCCCGTACGCCATCCGCCAGGTATCCGAGGCCCTCGGCTCCAACGGCTCCACGTCGATGGGTTCCGTCTGCGCCTCCACCCTGTCCCTGCTGAACGCCGGTGTGCCCCTGAAGGCCGCCGTCGCCGGCATCGCCATGGGCCTGGTGTCCGACCAGGTTGACGGCCAGACCCGCTACGCGGCACTGACCGACATCCTCGGCGCCGAAGACGCCTTCGGTGACATGGACTTCAAGGTTGCCGGTACCGCCGAGTTCGTCACGGCCATCCAGCTGGACACCAAACTCGACGGCATCCCCGCTTCCGTGCTCGCGGCAGCCCTGAAGCAGGCCCGAGAGGCGCGCCTGCACATCCTCGAGGTCATCAACTCGGCCATCGACACCCCGGACGAGCTCTCCGAGTTCGCACCGCGCGTCATCGCCGTCAAGATCCCCGTGGACAAGATCGGCGAGGTCATCGGCCCCAAGGGCAAGATGATCAACCAGATCCAGGAAGACACCGGCGCCGACATCTCCATCGAGGACGACGGCACGGTCTACATTGGCGCCACGAACGGTCCGTCTGCAGATGCAGCACGCTCCGCCATCAACGCCATCGCCAACCCGCAGGTCCCGGAGATCGGCGAGCGTTACCTGGGCACGGTGGTCAAGACCACCACCTTCGGTGCCTTCGTGTCGCTGACCCCGGGCAAGGACGGCCTGCTGCACATCTCCGAGCTGCGCAAGATCGCCGGCGGCAAGCGGGTGGACAACGTTGACGACGTTGTTTCCGTGGGCCAGAAGATCCAGGTGGAAATCACCAAGATCGATGACCGCGGAAAGCTGTCCCTGTCTCCGGTCGTGGCTGAAGAGGAAGGCGCCGACGACACCGAGCGCGTTCACGCCACGGAGCCTGCTGAAGGCGCTGAGGTCTAACAGCAGGGGCTTCCCGGCATAAGCATGAATCGGCGGGACCGGTGGATGATCCACCGGTCCCGCCGCTGTTACGATGGCAGCCAGATCCGGCTGCCCGTCCTGAAAGGCATCAATGACTGTTGTACCCCTGCCGCTTGAGCAGAACCACGCCGGCGACACCCTGGTCCACGGCTCCGACGGCGGGTCCGAGGTGCGGCGTTCAGTGCTGCCAGGGGGAGTGCGGGTACTGACCGAGGCGATGCCGGGACAGCGGTCTGCCACCATCGGCTTCTGGGTGGGCGTCGGATCCCGTGACGAGGCACCCGGCCAGCACGGGTCCACCCACTTCCTTGAACACCTGCTGTTCAAGGGCACCAAGCGCCGCACGGCCTTGGAGATTGCTTCCGCGTTTGACGAGGTGGGCGGCGAATCGAACGCGGCAACAGCCAAGGAAAGCACCTGCTACTTTGCGCGGGTGCTGGACTCGGACCTTCCCATGGCCATCGACGTCATCGCTGACATGATCACCGGCGCCGTGCTGGATCCTGACGAGATGGAGCAGGAACGGGACGTCATCCTGGAAGAAATTGCCATGGACAGTGATGACCCCACTGATGTGGCGCACGAGCACTTCGTCGCCGCGGTCCTCGGCAGCCATCCGCTGGGACGGCCCATCGGCGGCACTCCCGCCGCCATCAAGGCCGTAGCCCGCGATTCCGTGTGGGAGCACTACCGCAGGTACTACAAGCCGGAAGAGCTGGTCATTACCGCCGCCGGCGGCCTGGACCACGACGTCGTATGCGGACTCGTGGTGGATGCCCTCCAGACCGCGGGCTGGTCGCTTAAGCCGGACGCCGCGCCGGTGCAGCGGCGTTCCACCGAACGTGCCCTGATCACGGGAACGGCGGGCCTGCATGTGGTCAAGCGGGCCGTGGAGCAGGCGAACATCATCATGGGCTGCCCCACGATCGTTGCCACCGATGAACGCCGCTACGTCATGAGTGTCCTGAACGCGGTCCTGGGCGGCGGCATGTCCTCGCGGCTGTTCCAGGAAGTCCGTGAGAAGCGCGGGCTGGTTTACTCCACTTACTCCTTTGCCTCGTCCTACGCCGACGCCGGCTACTTTGGGATGTACGCGGGCTGCACGCCGTCCAAGGTCCGGCAGGTGCTGGACCTGCTGGCTGTGGAGCTCGACAAGCTCGCGGAACACGGGATTTCAGACGACGAACTGCGCAAGGCCGTGGGACAACTGGGCGGCGGAATCGTCCTGGCACTGGAGGACACCGGCTCCCGGATGTCCCGGCTGGGCCGCGCCGAACTGGTGTCCGGCGAGTACCAGGACATTGACGAAACACTGCGGCTGATCAAAGCCGTCACCACGGAACAGGTCCAGGAACTTGCCGCCGAACTCGCCGCCGCGCCCCGGACCGTCACCGTGGTTGGCCCGTTCGACGAGACCGAAACCTTCGGCCTGTAGCACCCCGCGCCGCGGAGATGCCGCGGAGACGCTGGCGGCCCGGCTCTGCAGAGTCCATCCTGAGTGGGGAGTGATCTTCGGCAGGGGAAGGCGGAACGGTGAACGGGCCAGGAGCGGAGCACGGACATCCGGCGTTAGCGAACCTGCTGGGTCACTGGCAGGGCTTTACACACGTGGCTGCCGGTCCCTGGGGGCCGGAACACCGCGTGAGCGCCCAGGTGTCCTACACGCAGGTTGCCGGGGGTCTCGGCGTGGTGCAGAGCTACCGGCACATTGAACCGGACGGCAGCCACTTCGAAGGCCACGGCATCTTCACGATCGATCCGGTCCACAACGACGTGCTGTGGTACTACGTTGACAGCACCGGCGTGCCGCCCGGCAACGCCGCCCGCTGCACCTGGCGCGACGGCGTCCTCCGTGTTGAACGCCGCAATGCCGGAGGCTGGACGCGCCACTCCATCGAGGTGGCGAACGGTGTCCTGACACACGTCACCGAATTGCGTTCGCCCGGGCGGGACGACGGCGGCGACGCCCCGGAGGCCGGTGTGGACGGCGAGGCTTTGTCCCACAGGCCATTCATGCGCTCGGAATTCCACCGCGCCTGAGGCATGGCTAGGACGCCGCCTCGATAATGCGCGTTTTCGGCGCACCGGCGAGGGCAGGGGCGTTGGCGGGCGAACGCCATACCTGTGTTCGAAGGTTCGTGAGCAGCTGCTCTGCCTGGGCCAGGTCCGCGAAGTCGAGTTCCACAACAATGTATTGCGGTTCGCCCACGGGCCGGCCTATCCGGTGCGCGAGAACCCCTGACGCGGACCGGCCCACCGGATCCCGGTCGAATGCCGCCTTCCACGTGCTGAAATCGGTGATGCTGTGTTCGATCTGCAGGGTGAACATCCCAGTCTCCTTACTCGTCCCGCCAGGTTGGAGGACGCTCCACGCTGCTAAAGCTAGACGGTCCGGGCTGCGGCGGGTATCCCAGAATTCTGGGTGGCAGCGCCTCCGGGTTGCCCGGGATGGCCGGAGCATACTTGGAACATGACCAAGGGCTGGGCTGGAAACCGGAGCCAGGAGCGCATCCGACTCCTGGCAGGCTCGGACCTGGATCACCAAGCTCTCCGGACAGCGATTCTGGCAGAAGTGGCCACCATGGTGCCTTTCGATGCATTCGTTTGGCCGCTGTGTGATCCCGTCACGACGGTAGGGATGGCGCCGAGGGCCAGGATTCCCTGCCCCCAGGAGTTGCCCACACTTATCCGCCTCAAGTACCTCTCCGGGGCCGGCCGCTGGACCGAGCTGATGCATTCGCCGGTGCCGGCGGCATCCCTCCTGAAGGCAACGCAGGGAGAGCCCTCCCGCAGCCCGGTGTGGAGTGGCGTGTTGCAACGCTATGGGGTCCGCGATGTACTGTCCGTCGTGTTTGCCGACAAGTATGGGTGCTGGGCCTGGCTCGATTTGTGGCGGACGGGCGATTCGGTCCCCTTCACGGATGAGGAAACTGCGTACCTGGGCGAGCCCGCAGCGGCAGTGACCGCCGGCCTGCGGAGGTCCGTGGCCAGGCAGTTTCGGACTCGACTGGAACCGGAACCTGGCCCGGACCCGGCCGCCGGGACAGGAGCCGGGCAGCCCGGATTGCCGGAGCAGGCTGTCCTCACCCTGGACGACGATCTGGCGATAGCTGGCCGAACGGCGTCCGTGGACGACTGGCTGCAGCTGCTTCAGCCTGGTCCGGTCCCTCACGATCATGTGCCTGCTGAGGTGTTGAACGTTGCTGCCCAGCTGGCGGCAAGGGAAGCACTGGTGGACACCCACGCCGCGGAATGCAGGGTGTACGTCGGGGCGGGCCGCTGGGCCTCCCTGCGGGCCAACCGCATGGAGTCGGGAGTGTCCGGACCCACTCCACCGGTGGCCGTGACGATTCAGGCCAGCACGCCTGCCGCGCGGCTTGACATGTTTGCCCGGGCGTTTGGCCTGACACCCCGGCAGGGGGAACTGCTGTGGCTCACTGCAACAGGGGCCGATACGGCAGCCATGGCGGATGCCCAGGGCGTGACACCGTACACGGTCCAGGACCAATTCAAGCAACTCTTCCAGGCTTGCGGAGTCCACAGCCGGGCGTCACTGCTGGCCATTGCCCTGGGAACGGGGGCCCGGGTCTAGCGGTGGGCCGTCGTCTCCTGGAGCCACGCGTTGACGCACATGCCCCTGGGGAAGTCCTACGACAAGAGCACGTCCCAATTCCCCGCCGGGTCTGGCGGCAGGAAGAACGGCATGGCGTAGAAATCGTCCCACAAAGGATCTGTTGGCGGGAGTTGATCCGGCTCAAGCAAGTTCCCGCCAGGCGGCTCCTCGCTTGGCACCTCCAGCCACTCCGGCATGTCAGCCAGTAACTGGCACCATTGCGGCAGCCCAAACGGCAGATCGCGCCGCAATTCAGGCGGTGGTGGTTCCCGTAGCCCCGCTTCGTCCGCTTTCCGGGGTGTGCCCAACCCTCCCGGTGGGTTCAAGACTGCCGCTGCGGATTGCCCGGACACGGTGCTGTTCCTCCGCAGAAGCCCTGGTGGCCAGTGGGTTGGTTCGGGGTCTTGGTGTTCGGGGTTGTAGTGGCGGCCGGTGGGTGAGGTCCAGCCGGGTGGTCCGTTGTTGGTGGCGGGGTCGGGGGTCCAGGCGCGGGCGTGTTTCAAGCGGTGATGTTTGGGGCATAGCTGGGCCAGGTTCCGGATGTCTGTTCTGCCGCCGTGTTCCCAGGCTGTGAGGTGGTCGGTGTGGTTGTCGGGGGTGTGGTTGCTGCAGCCGGGGAAGGTGCATTTCCGGTCCCGCATGCGGATCCATTGTTTGATGGTTTCGGGGAGCCGGTAGCGGGTGCGTCCGATCTCCAGTGGTGCCCCGTCGCGGGGGTCGACCAGGACCCGGTAGAACGACTCCGCCCCGTCCGCGACAAGCCTCCGTGCCATCGACGCCGGGATCGGGCCCAGGCCGTCCAGCACCGCCGGCTCATCGGTGAGGCCGAGCAGCGAGAAGACCGGGACGGTGACCAGGACATCGGCCCGCGGGGTGGGAACCTTGCCAACACCACCAGTGCTCCCTGTGCCGGAAACGCTGCCTGCGCCCGTTCCCGCAGCATCACCAGTAGCCCGTGCAGCCCCACCCACAGCAGCCTCGGCCGTGGCCGTGGTGGTTCCGGCGCCGAGGAGGAGTGATGCTGCGATGTCGGGGCGGAGTTGGGTGAGGGTGCGGGTTTCGGTGGGGCCTTGGAGTCCGCGGGCGGTGGCGGTGGTGCGGTTCCAGATGGCGCAGGCGGTGTCGCCGGGGAGGTAGAGCGAGAGCCAGGCCATGCCGTCGCGGTCGGGGGTGTATTCCATTCGCCGGTCCGCGACGCCTTTGGCGTGGCGTTTTTCGAGGGTTTCGGGGTGGTGGCGTTCCCGCCAGGCGCGGACCTTGGCGCGGAACCGGGCGGGGGCGAGTTCACCGGGCGCGGCGCCGCGGGCGGGGTTGGGGGCGTCGGGGTCGAAGAAGTGCGCCACCAAGGCAGCAGCCCCGTCGGGGGTGAGCCCTTCGGTTTCGTCGGCGACAATCCTGGCATGCTGCCACGACAGGTCACCGGCTGACAGGGCGCCCAGGAGCGGCGGCAGGGAACACACCCGGCGGGATTGTTCCACCAACCCGCCTGCGGCCGCGGAACTGATGCTCAGGACACCGGCGATCTCCTCCACCGTTGACATCTCCGAAAACATGCGCTCATCCACCGGGGCGTCAGGGGCAAGCAGTGCCTGCTGGAAACCGACGCACTCCACGGCATCACGAGCTTTGACCGCCGCGAGCTGAGCCTCGACCCGGGAGACTGCCTCCAGCCGTTGCAGCCGGAGCTCATACCGCCGCCGCAGCACATCGACATCAGCACCAACACCGGACCCGGCGGCAAGGAAATGATCCTCACGGGTAAGAGCATCGAGGGCAGCAACAGAGGCAGAAACACCCTCCAAAACCACCCCAACACCCGTGCCGATTCCCATGGAAACATCATCCAACAGGGGTCTGACATTCAAAGCCACGGCAGCTTTGGCAAGGCCAGGGCGGCTGCTGCCCATTCGCCTGGACGTGCGCGAATACTTACCCGCCGGCGAACGGAGGCAGTACGTCCACCACGTCGTCCGGACCAAGGACCGCCGCCTGGTCCCGTACGGCCACCTCATTGAGCAGGAAGCTGCTGCGGGAAAGAAGCCGGGAAAGGGGCGGGGTCCCGGCAGGGGGTTCAGGGCGGTCCACGGCCAGCACGGCCTCGAGCAGGTCCGCCACGGTGGCGCCCTGGGGAAGGTGGAACTTTTCTTCCTCGAAACCTGCCGCAGCGCGTGCGGCAGCAAAATAACGTACAAGCATCCCGGTCAGCCCCCGATAGCACTCATGCTGCGGTCCGGCTGGACGAAGTCCGGAGCATCCAGTCCCACGTGGTCCATGCCGTGGGCTTTCGGTTTGATCCACATGGCGTCCTGCCACCGCTGCGCCAGATCATCATCGGTGGCGCCCGCCCGCAGCAGGCCCAGCAGGTCGAACTCCTCGCGGGAGAACAGGCAGCTCATGATCTTGCCCTCGGCGGTGATCCTGGTGCGCCGGCAGTCGGAGCAAAACGGCTCGGTGACGGAGGCGATAATTCCCACGGTTCCCAGCACCGGTCCGTCCGCGTCCGCGGAACCTGCCGCCCGCCGTCGTACTTCAAACCGCTCCGCAGGAGCGCCGTCACGTGCCCGGGGATCCGGACTGAGGGCAAAGTCCCGGGACAACAGCCCGCGGATCTCGGCTGCCGTGATCATGTTGCGGCGCGTCCAGCCGTGATCCGCATCGAGCGGCATCTGTTCGATGAACCGCAGTTCGTACCCGCGCTCCAAGGCCCACGCGAGCAGCTGCGGCGACTCGAGGTCATTGATGCCGCGCATCAGGACGGCGTTCAGTTTCACAGGGCCCAGGCCGGCAGCCCAGGCGGCGTCCACACCCGCCAGGACCTGGTCCAGGAACGGACGCCGGGTCAGCTTGGTGAACGTTTCCTCATGCAGGGAATCCAGCGACACATTGATGCGCGTCAGGCCGGCGTCCTTGAGGGCCGCTGCCTTCTTCGCCAGGCCAACGCCGTTGGTGGTCATGGAGATCGGCAGGTCCGGGTGGTTGGCCCGCAGTGCCGAGATGATCTGGACCAGATCGTGCCGCACCAGCGGCTCACCGCCCGTGAGGCGCAGTTCGCGCACTCCCAGCTGCTCCACGCCTACCTTGACGATCCGCACGATCTCCTCGGCGGACATGACGGCCTGCTTTGCCAGCCATTCCAGGCCCTCCGCCGGCATGCAGTAGGTGCAGCGGAGGTTGCACTTGTCCGTCAGGGACAGCCTCATGTCGGTGGCGCGGCGGCCGTAGCGGTCCGCCAGCCCGGCCGGTGCATCCGCTGGCCGGCGCGCGGGAACACCTGGCAGCGCCGATGCTGCTTCCTCCCGCGGCTGCGGCATGCCTAGCTGGACAGTCATGAAATCAGGCTACGCCACGTTGAGCCGCCCATCACACCCGTGACCCCGCTGTGAGACGCGGGGCAGGAATCCCGGCGGCACCGGCGCCGGGGACCACCGGCAAACCTATGCTGGTGTTGTGAGGAGTTCCCAGCGCGGGCATGCGGCGTACGACGGCGGCGCCGGCCTTGGGGAGCGGGCGGACAGTCCCTTCCCACTACCGGCAGTCCCGCGCGCCGGAGGTGGTTGGGCCGCGGCTGCCGGGATAGCCGCGGCAGGCGGCGGTATTGCAGCAGGGGAGTTGGCTGCGGGGGTTCTCAGCCCCTCCCTTTCGCCGTTGACGGCCGTTGGCGGTGCCGTGATCGATGCCGTGCCTCCGGGCGTCAAGGACTGGGCGATCTCTGTCTTCGGCACGGCCGACAAGGCAGCGCTCCTGGTGGGAATGGCGTTGGTCATCGCCGCCCTGGCCGCACTGGCCGGAGCGCTCGAGCGCCGCCGCCGGTTCACTGGTGCTGCCGTGATCGGAATCTTTGGACTTGCCGGAGCGGCCGCCGTCCTGACGCGTTCCCAGATGACCCCCCTGTCCCTCGTGCCGCCGCTCCTGGCCGCGGTGGCCGCCGTCGTGCTGTTGCGGTTCCTGCTGCGCAGGCTGCAGGCATGGGATGCCGCGATTGCCGGCCAAGCAGCCTCCCACCAAGCAGCCTCCCACCGAGCAGTTGCAGATCATCCCGAGGACAGCCTTCCCGCTGCCCCCGGCGAGGCCACACCGGACTCCGCGGCCACCCCATCGCGCCGCAGCTTCTTCCAGGCCCTGGGCATCACCGCAGCCGCCGCTGCGGCAGGGGGAGTACTGGCGGGAATCTGGCGCGGGGCCACCATGGCTGTCAATGAGGCCAGGGCACGCATCACCCTGCCCGCAGCGGCATCGCCGGCAATACCTGTGCCCACTGCTGCGGAAGCCGGTGTTGCCGGAATGCCGCCGCTGGTGACCCCGAACCGGGATTTCTACCGGATCGACACCGCGCTGTCCGTCCCGGCGGTCAGCCCGGATACCTGGGTCCTCAAGGTAACCGGCATGGTGGCCCGGGAAGTCCTGCTCTCCTTCGCCGACCTAATGGCGAAGCCCCTCACCGAGCGGCACATCACCATTGCCTGCGTCTCCAACGGAGTGGGCGGCGACCTGATCGGCAACGCCCGCTGGCTCGGCTGGCCGGTCCGGGAACTGCTGGCCCTGGCCGTTCCCCAGCCGGGCGCAGACATGGTCCTCTCCCGCAGTGCCGACGGCTGGACCGCCGGGACGCCCCTGGATGTCCTCACCGACAACCGGGACGCCCTGCTTGCCGTGGGCATGAACGGTGAACCGCTCCCGCTGGAGCACGGCTTCCCGGTCCGGTTGGTGGTTCCCGGCCTCTACGGCTATGTCTCGGCCACCAAATGGGTCACCGAGCTCAAGGTCACCCGGTTCGCCGATGACGCCGGATATTGGACCCCGCGCGGCTGGTCCGCGCGCGGCCCAATCAAGACCTCGTCCCGCATTGACGTCCCCCGCAGCGGCCGCCCGGTTAACGCGGGAACAGTTGTCTTCGCCGGCGTTGCCTGGGCCCAGCACACCGGCATCCGGAACGTGGAACTGCGGATCAACCGGGGACCGTGGCGGGAAGCGGAACTGGCCACGGGAATCTCCGCCGACACCTGGTACCAGTGGAAGCTGGCCATGGACCTTGCCCCGGGGCAGTACGAGGTCCAGGTCCGGGCCACCAACCTGGCGGGCGAACCCCAGGACGAAACCGCGCGGCCGCCGGCACCGGACGGCGCCACGGGATTCCACACGGTTAGAGTTGACGTGAAATCCTGACGGCCCAAACCCTGACGGCCCAGACCAAAGGCGTATCCATGACCAGCCACACCCCGCACGCCCTGGCAGACCACACCCCGGAAGGCCACGTCCACCATGCAGCGGAGGGTTCCCGGTCGGTCGCGGGCCATGCCGCCGCAGTCGTGGAACTCCTGCGGCCGCTCCTGTCAATGGACCGGATGGAAACCCTCCCGCTTAGCCAGGCGCTGGGCCGGGCCCTGGTGGACGATGTGGCCGCGCCACTCAGCCTTCCTCCTTTCGCCAATTCCCAAATGGACGGATACGCCGTCCGTTCCGGCGACCTTCCCGACGGCGGCGGGGACCTCCGCATCATGCCCCCGGTTCCGGCCGGGTCAAGCCCGGAGCCACTCGAACCAGGAACCGCGGCACCCATCATGACCGGTGCCATGATCCCGGCGGGGGCCGACGCCGTCGTACCCATTGAAAAGGCGGTGCCCGATCACTTCCTGGACCCCGGAAACACAGCGGGGGACGGCAGCGGCGCCACCGTGCGGCTGCCCGGCACCGCGCCGGGAACGTTCGTGCGCTTCCCGGGCAGCGACATCGCGGCGGGGGAGCGGGCGCTGGCCTCCGGGACCTGCCTGGGGCCGGCCCAGTTGGGGCTTCTCGCTGCCTTGGGCCTCCCGGAGGTGGCGGTGTACAAGGCGGTGACCGTCCTGCTCGTCACCACGGGCGACGAAGTGGTGGAACCCGGCCTGCCGCTTCCTCCCGGCAAAATCTACGACTCCAACGGAACGCTCCTTGAGGCCGCCATGAAGCAGGCGGGACTCACAGTCCGCCGCACCGGCATTTCCACCGACACTCCGGCGGAGCTGCAGGCGCTGCTGCGGACCGAAAGCCCGGGGGCTGACCTGATCGTCACCACCGGCGGGGTCAGCAAGGGAGCCTACGAGGTAGTGCGGCAGGCAATGGCGGACCAGCCGGTCCGCTTCGTGCATGTGGCCATGCAGCCGGGCGGCCCCCAGGGACTGGGAACGTTCGACGGCGTGCCATTCCTTGGGTTTCCCGGCAATCCGGTCAGCTGCCTGGTGTCCTTCGAGATGTTCCTCCGTCCCGCTTTGTCAGCCTTGCTGGGGGCACCGGGCCGGAGGCTGCCGTTGCGCGCCCGCCTTGATCTTGGGGGCCCGGGCCGTCCGCTCACCTCTCCCGGGCACAAGCACCAGGTCCGCCGCGGCAGCCTGCAGCCGGACGGGACCGTGAAGCTGGAGGGCGGCGAGAGTTCGCACCTGATGCACGCACTCGCGGGGTCGAACGTCCTGGTTCATGTCCCTGTGGGTGTAACGGAACTCGCTGACGGCGACGAGGTGGAAGTATGGATGCTGTGAACGCAGAACATACCCCCGCACTGACGCACCTGCGCCAGGACGGCAGCGCCCAGATGGTTGATGTCTCCGCCAAGGCCGAGACCACGCGGGAGGCCACCGCCACCGCCACCGTCCGGACCACCCCCGAGGTGATGCAGCTCCTGGGCTCCGGCGGGCTCCCCAAGGGCGACGCCCTGGCCGTTGCCCGGGTGGCCGGCATCATGGCGGCCAAGAAGACGCCGGACCTGATTCCGCTGTGCCATCCGTTGCCCCTCTCGAAAGTCACCGTTGACTTCGACCTCGGCGCGGCCGCCGTCACCATCAGCTCCACCGTGAAGACCAGGGGCGTCACGGGAGTTGAAATGGAGGCCCTGACGGCTGCCTCCGTGGCAGCCCTCAGCGTTTACGACATGATCAAGGCCGTGGACAAGCATGCCGTCCTGACGGACATCAAGGTGCTGGCCAAGAGCGGCGGCAAGAGCGGAGACTGGGCACTGTGACCGACCCCAACATCCTGGACGTCTCCGAACCCCACCGCCACGGCGACGTGCAGGGGCGGAAGGCCGGCGTCGTCATCGCGTCCACCCGTGCCGCAGCGGGCATCTACGACGACGAAACCGGCCCCGTGATCACCGACTGGCTCACTGAACACGGCTTTGACGTCTTCCCGGCCATGGTGGTTCCCGACGGCGAGCCCGTGGGCGCTGCCATCCGGGCGCTCCTCACCCAGCGTCCCGCCGTCGTCATCACCAGCGGCGGAACCGGCCTCAGCCCGGACGACCGGACACCCGACGTCACCCTGCCCCTGCTGGACCGGGAAATCCCGGGCATCATGGAGGCGATAAGGCGTGCCGGCGCTGCCAAGACTCCGCTGGCGGCCCTGAGCAGGGGCTATGCGGGCGCTGCCGGGCAGACGTTCATTGTGAACCTGCCCGGGTCACCGAAGGGTGTCATGGATGGGCTGAGCGTCCTGGACCCGGTGATCGGACATCTTTGCGACCAGTTGGAAGGCGGACATGGGCACTGAAGCAGCATTCGAGGTAGTGCGGGCAGTCCTGAGCGCGGAGCCCATCTCCGTGGACCAGGCGATTGCCGCGGTGGAAAGCGACACTGCGGGTGCGGTGGTCAGCTTCAGCGGTGTAGTGCGCAACCACGACGGCGGCAAGGCCGTCGAGCGCCTCAGCTACAGTGCGCACCCCACGGCGCACCAGGTGATGGCCGACGTCGTCGCGCGCCTGGTTGCCGAGCAGGACGCCGAGGCCGGTGACGCGGCCGGGGAGACCCCCGCGGGAAAGGCAGCCCAACCCGTCAGGATCTGGGCCGCACACCGGATCGGGATGCTGGAGATCGGGGACCCGGCGCTGGTGTGCGCGGTATCCGCCGCGCACCGCGGACAGGCGTTTGCCGTCTGCTCCGAGCTGGTGGACCGGATCAAGGACCAGGTGCCCATCTGGAAGGAACAGTTCTTTTCGGACGGCACCGTGGAATGGGTCGGCGCCGGCAGCTGATACCGCGCCGGGGCACGCCGGGCCGCGCCTCCACGCTGCCCAGGCCGGCCGGCGTTGCTCCGCCAAATTGCGAGGTAACGCACGCCGTCCGGTTCCTGCCCCAACCTGTCCCGCCGGTAGGGTTAATCCCATGACCGAACAACACCCCGCCCCCAAACTGGTGGCCGTCCTTGGCGCCAGTGGACGCATGGGCGCCGAGGCCGTTAAGGCCATTGATGCCGCGCCCGACATGAAGCTCGTCGCAGCCCTGGGACGGGGTGACTCGCTGGAGCAGCTGACGGCCTCCGGTGCCCAGTACCTGGTGGACCTCACAGTCCCCGAAAGCACCGAAGCCAACGTCCGCTTCGCCGTCGAGCATGGGATCCACGCCGTGGTGGGCACCACCGGCTGGGACGCGGGACGCCTGTCCGCGCTGGATTCCCTTTTGGCGGAGCACCCGGAAACGGGCGTACTCATCGCGCCCAACTTTGCCTTGGGCTCTGTGCTGGCTTCGGCGTTCGCCGCGAAGGCGTCAAAGTACTTCGAGTCCGTGGAAATCATCGAGCTCCACCATCCGGACAAGGTGGACGCCCCTTCCGGCACCGCCGTCCGCACCGCAGAGCTCATCGCCGCTGAACGCAAGGCTGCCCAGGTGCCGCCCAGCCCGGATGCCACCACTTCAGAACGCGCGGGTGCACGCGGCTGCGACGTGGACGGCGTCCGCGTCCACAGCGTCCGGCTCCGTGGCCTCGTGGCCCACCAGGAAGTCCTGCTGGGCGGTCCCGGCGAGCAGCTGACCTTCCGCCACGATTCCTTCGACCGCGCGTCGTTCATGCCCGGCGTGCTTCTGGGCGTGCGCAACGTCGCTGCCCACCCCGGGCTGACCGTGGGCCTGGACGGTTACCTGGACCTGGGACTCTAGGCCGTGAACGGGTTCGCAGCCGGTTTCCTTAAGAACCGCACCAAGATCTGGGTGGGAGCGGTGACGCTGCTGCTGGTCTTCTACCTGGTGGTGTCCTTCCAGCGCTCGCTCCTGCTCCTTGCAGACAGCAACCTCACCGCCAAGGCCATCGGGGCCGCCTACCTGGTGCTGCCCATTGTTGGCGCGTGGGCCCTGATCCGCGAACTGATGTTTGGCGCCCGCACCGAGCAGATGGCCAAGGTCCTGGAAGCCGAAGGCGGGCTGCCGGTGGACGAGCTTCCCCGCACGCCCGGTGGCCGGATTGTCCGCGCCGCAGCCGACGCGGAGTTCGAAAAGTACCGGGCCGAAGCCGAGGCCGCTCCTGATGACTGGCGTTCCTGGTTCCGGCTCAGCTGTGCCTATGACGCCGCCGGGGACCGCAAACGCGCGCGGGCTTCCATGCGCGACGCTGTGAAGCTCTTCACCACGGCATCCTAGCCCCTGCTGCCGCAGGGGTTCAGGACAGGGCCTTGAAGCCGCCGCGCCCCACCAGGCTTGCAGTATGGCCCACCCATTCCAGGGGGCCGCGCCACGACATCCGCGCAAACACGATGCCCACGGCGATGGCAGCCGCGGCATGGGCAAAGTACATTCCGTCCTCGGTCCAGCCGGCGGGCAGCGGTTTGAGGTAGAAGCTGGAGACCACCCAGACATGGACGGTGTACAGCGTCAGCGTCATGGCGCCGGGTCCCCGCAGCGGCAGCAGCAGGTCCAGGTCCACCCATTCGGCCAGCCGCCCCAGAAGCAGGCAGGCACCGATGACGGCCGCCGCAACTGCCGAGGTATGCAGCAAATCGAGCGGCGTACCCGAATGCGGTGCGGCCGATGCCAGCCACCACCATGAACCTTCCTGGGGGAGTCCGGCCAGGTTCACCTGGAGTACGCTGCCCAGCGGGTAGCCCGGTGAGTTGAGGACCTTCTCCAGCGCTGCGCGGCCGCCCCAGTCCTCCATGGCCGCGACACCCAGGCTCTTGGCCGCCACGGCCACTACCGTTCCGCCCACCAGCAGCAGCGC
Organism: Arthrobacter sp. StoSoilB19; assembly: GCF_019977275.1. Lineage (NCBI taxonomy): Bacteria > Bacillati > Actinomycetota > Actinomycetes > Micrococcales > Micrococcaceae > Arthrobacter > Arthrobacter sp. StoSoilB19. The sequence goes on from NZ_AP024650.1 coordinate 1,587,286, forward strand.
GGGGACCAGCGCCTTGGTCAGCACCAGGCGGCCGATGGCCAGCCCCACCAGCAGGTAGGACAGCCACTGCAGCACCGGGTAGTAGCCCGTGAGGAACAGGTCCGCGAGCAGCCGGGACGGCGTTCCGAGGTCCCCCCATGCCGGGTTGTGGCCCAGCCTCAATGGCGGCTCCGGGGCAAGGAGCCAGGGCCGCAGCAGGTAGGCCAGCACCGGGGAGCCCAGGATCCAGCCGGCGGCCCACGCACACAGGCGCTTCACGCCCAGCCCCAGGAAGGGCAGGACGCACAGGAACAGCACGGCGTAGTGGACCAGGATGATGGCCACGTTCACGTCCAGGCCGCCGAGGGTCAGTCCGACGGCGGCAATCACCAGGGCGCGCAGCCCCACCCCGCGGCGGGCCGCGGAGAGTTCGGCGCCCTCCAACGGCCTGTTTTTTCCCGTGGACAGGGCAAGCCCGACGCCCGCCAGCACTGCGAAGAGGGCGGCGGCCCGTCCCGAGAACGTGAGGCCGATCCAGGTTGGTGTGAGGCTTGGGTTCGATTCGAACGTTGGCAGCAGGTGAGTGGCCATCATGCCCAGCAAAGCCAGGCCACGGGCCGCATCGATGCCCCTAAGACGCCCCGGTTGTTGACGGTCTGCGGTCTTCCGGGGCCGGGTGGCCGGGGTGCGGGACGTCATGACCAGATCGTCTCACATGCGTCCGTGGGCTGGCTGCCGCAGGGGGAGACGCGGAGGTGTGGGCTCTTGTATTCGAATATATGTTCGAATAGCATTGGGGCCATGGAGATGCCATCGTTGGGAGCCGCTTCCCCGCAGGGATTTAAGCCTGCTCCGCAGGGATTTGAGCCTGCCCCGCAGGAAAGCCGGGGTTCAGGAGTGCTGAAGGCGATGAGCCCGGGCGTGGTGGACTACCTGTTCCGCCAACTTGTCTCCGGGCGTCCGGCCGAGGACGTCCAGTGGGAACGGGAAGGCATCAGCCTGTCCGCCCAGCCGGAAGGAGCGGAGCTGGCCCGCCGACTCGCGGAAACAGACATCGACGCCCTGACGCCCACGGAGCTGTTCCACTACGTTCGGGCGGCGCAGCGGCTCGCCACTTGGGCTGAGGACCTCCGGCAGGCCGCCGTCGGCCGCTATTGCCACGCCGGAGCAGATACTCCGAAGTCCGGGCGTAGCCGTATTTGACGCTTGTCACGCCCGTGGCATTGTCCTAACCAGCCAGGGACAGGGTAACGTTTTTTCCATGGCTGACTCTTCCGCGCATATCCCTGCCCTCGGTACCCTCCTGACCGCCATGGTCACGCCGTTCACCAAGGACGGCGCAGTGGACTACGACCAGGCGGCAGCGCTGGCCAGCAAGCTTGTCGACGACGGCTGTGACGGCCTGGTGGTCACCGGCACCACCGGTGAAACCTCCACGCTGACTGACGAAGAGAACCTCGGCATGTTCCGCGCCGTGAAGGAGGCCGTCGGCGGCCGGGCGGCCATCATCGCCGGCACCGGCACCAACGACACCGCGCACTCGGTCCACCTTTCCCAGCAGGCTGCTGCCCTCGGCGTCGACGGCCTCCTCCTGGTGACTCCTTACTACAACAAGCCCAGCCAGGCTGGTGTCCGCGCCCACTTCGAGACCATCGCCTCGGCCGTGGACGTACCCGTCATGCTGTACGACATTCCCGGCCGGTCCTCCATCGCCATCGAGCCAGACACCATGATCCGGCTGGCGCAGCACCCCAACATCGTGGCCGTCAAAGACGCCAAGGCCGACTTCATGGCAGCCACCCGTGTCATGGCGGAAACGGACCTCCTGTTCTACTCGGGCGATGACGGACTGACCCTTCCCTGGATGGCGCTGGGCGCCGTCGGCCTGGTGGGCGTTACCACCCACGTCGCCACCCGCCGCTTCCGCGAACTCATCGACGCCATCAACGCCAACGACCTCGGCACCGCGCGCAAGATCAACTTCGAGCTGCAGCCGGTGGTACGCGCCACCATGACCCGGGTCCAGGGCGCCGTGGCGGCCAAACAGATTCTTAAATGGCAGGGAGTCCTGCCCAACTCGATCGTCCGTTTGCCCCTCGTGGAGCCGGACGAAACCGAGATCGAAACCATCCGCGGGGATTTGGCGGAAGCGGGGCTGGTCTTCTCCTGAGGCTAAGACCGGCACCCTTCCGCCTGGAAAGTAGTGCACTATGACCCAAACTGCCCTTACCGGCCTTGTCACCCCTCCGCGCCTGCCCCAGGGCACGCTCAGGATCGTTCCGCTTGGCGGACTCGGGGAGATCGGCCGGAATATGGCCGTGTTCGAAATCGACGGCAAGCTGCTGATCGTGGACTGCGGCGTCCTCTTTCCCGAGGAAACCCAGCCCGGCGTTGACCTGATCCTGCCGGATTTCTCCTACATCGAAGACCGGCTGGACGACGTCGTGGCCGTCATCCTCACGCACGGCCACGAGGACCACATCGGCGCCGTGCCGTACCTGCTGCGCCTGCGCAACGACATTCCCCTGGTGGGATCTCAGCTGACCCTCGCGCTGATCGAGGCGAAGCTGCAGGAGCACCGCATCCGGCCCTACACGCTGACAGTGGAAGAGGGCCAGGTGGAGAAGTTCGGGCCGTTCGAATGCGAGTTCGTGGCCGTGAACCACTCCATTCCGGATGCCCTGGCGGTGTTCATCCGCACCGCGGGCGGCACTGTCCTGCATACCGGCGACTTCAAGATGGACCAGCTGCCGCTGGACGGACGCATCACCGACCTCCGGCACTTCGCCAAACTGGGTGAAGAAGGCGTGGACCTCTTCATGTCCGACTCCACCAACGCAGACGTCCCCGGATTCACCACGGCCGAGAAGGAAATCGGCCCCACGCTGGAGCGGCTTTTCGGCCAGGCCACCAAGCGCATCATCGTGGCCTCCTTCTCCTCCCACGTCCACCGCGTGCAGCAGGTGCTGGATGCAGCGGCCAAGCACAACCGCAAGGTGGCCTTCGTGGGCCGCTCCATGGTCCGCAATATGGCCATCGCCGAAAAGCTGGGCTACCTTGACGTCCCCGCCGGACTGATCGTCGACATCAAGAACATCGACAACCTTCCGGACAACCGCGTGGTGCTCATGTCCACCGGCTCCCAGGGCGAGCCCATGGCGGCCCTGTCCCGGATGGCCAACGGCGACCACCGCGTGGTGGTGGGGGACGGCGACACCGTCATCCTGGCCTCCAGCCTCATCCCGGGCAACGAGAACGCGGTGTTCCGCATCATCAACGGCCTCCTGAAGCTCGGCGCCGACGTGATCCACAAGGGCAACGCCAAGGTCCACGTCTCCGGCCACGCCGCCGCCGGCGAGCTGCTCTACTGCTACAACATCCTTGAGCCGCTCAACGCCATGCCCGTGCACGGCGAAACCCGGCACCTGATCGCCAACGGCAAGATCGCCATCGAATCCGGCGTCCCGGATGCCAGCGTGATCCTTGCTGACAACGGCACGGTCATCGACCTCCGCGACCACCAGGCAGACATCGTCGGCCAGGTCGAGGTGGGCTTCGTCTACGTGGACGGCTCCAGCGTGGGCGAGATCACCGACGCCGACCTCAAGGACCGCCGCATCCTGGGCGATGAAGGCTTCATCTCCATCATCACCGTTGTCCACCGTGCCACCGGCAAGGTGGTGTCCGGGCCCGAGATCCACGCCCGCGGCGTTGCCGAGGACGATTCGGTCTTCGACGACATCATCCCCAAGATCAACGCAGCCCTGGAGGAAGCGGTCCAGAACCACGCCGACCACACCAGCCACCAGCTCCAGCAGGTGGTACGCCGCGTCGTGGGAACCTGGGTCAACCGCAAGCTGCGCCGCAAGCCCATGATCATTCCCGTGGTGCTCGAGGCCTGACACCAGGCTGGCGTCGCGCTGGTGCACACCCGGAAGGGCCCGGTTCTTCATGGACCGGGCCCTTCGGCGCATCCGGACGGTCCCCGGGCGCGTCCGGGCAGGTCCGCACCTGGCGCCCGGCGGGTGGCCCGGCGGCCCCGATATCCCCGGAATCACAGCATGGTTCCGGTACCGTGGCTATTATGGCCACACGTACTACTTCCGCGCCCAAAGGTACCGGCAGGGGGAGCTCCGGCAGCAAAGCGGGCAGTTCCACAGGCCGCGGAACCGGCTCCACCGCCAGCAGGACAGGGCGCGGCGGCTCAACCAGCACTGCACGCACCCGCCAGCTTCCCGCCGTCGAGCACCACCAGCCCTGGCTGCTGCGCGTGGTGGGCGGAGCGTGGCTTGGAGTGGGCCACCTGGTGGGCGGGGGAGTGCGCCGCATCGGCCACGACGTCAGCGACCTCCCCACGGAGGAACGCCGCGACGGTGCCGCCCTCTTCAACCTGGCCCTTGGTATTTTCATCGCCACCTTCGCATGGTGGGGACTGACGGGCTGGTTCCCGGACGCCGTCTACGCCGTGGTGAACGGCACCTTCGGCTGGATCTCCCTGCTGCTCCCGCTCATGCTGTTCGTGTGCGCCTTCCGGCTGTTCCGCCGGCCCTCGGACGGCCGGGGCAATAACCGGGTGGGCATCGGTTTCCTGATCATGACCTTCGCCGGGTGCGGGTTGGCTCATATCCTCGGCGGCCAGCCCACCGTGGCCGACGGCTTCGACGGCCTCCGCAAAGCCGGCGGGATGCTCGGCTTCCTGGCCGCCACGCCGCTGGCCGCCATCCATCCGGCTGTGCCTGTGGCCCTGTATGCCCTGCTGGCCTTTGTGTCGGTACTGATCATCACCGCCACCCCGTTCACGGCGATCCCGCGCCGCATCCGCGGCGCCTACGAACACCTCATGGGCATCGACCTGATGGACCAGGAACACCAGGACACCCACGACCGCAGCTACCTCGAACGCACGGCTGCCGCTGCGCCCAAGAAGAAGAAGCGGAAGCTTTTCGGCAAGGACCAGGAGTCCGACGCCGGCCTTGAGGGCTACGTGGGCGACGAAGCCTTCGAGCACGCCGTCATTGACGACGACGAGCCCGAACCCGAGCGGCCCGCGCCCGGAGTGCGGCGCCCCACCCAGGCGGAGATCGCCGTCGAAAAGATTAAGGCAGCCCAGGGATTGGGTTCCGGTGCCCAGGCACCTCCGGCGGAAAACGCCACCGAGGCCATCCCCCTGGTCATCCCCGGTGCCGCCGCTCCCGCCAAAGCCGCCGCCGCGCCCACCGTGCCCTCCAACCCGGTGGCCCCCGCGCCGCCGCCCGTTCCCATCCCGCAGCGGACCGAACAGCTCTCGCTCGCCGGGGACGTCACGTACACCCTCCCTGCCTCGGACTACCTGACACCCGGCTCGATCCCGAAGGAGCGCACCGAAGCCAATGACGCCGTCGTCGCTGCCCTGACGGATACCCTGCAGCAGTTCAACGTCGACGCCACCGTCACCGGCTTCAGCCGTGGTCCCACCGTCACCCGGTACGAAATCGAACTTGCTCCCGGAACCAAGGTTGAGCGCGTCACCGCGCTGTCCAAGAACATCTCCTACGCTGTGGCCTCCAGCGACGTGCGCATCCTGAGCCCCATCCCCGGCAAGTCCGCCATCGGCATCGAAATCCCCAACACCGACCGCGAAACCGTGTCACTGGGCGACGTGCTGCGCAGCCAGAATGCGCGGCGCACCGACCACCCCATGGTCATGGGTGTGGGCAAGGACGTGGAGGGCGGCTACGTGGTGGCCAACCTGGCCAAGATGCCGCACCTCCTGGTGGCAGGGGCCACCGGCGCCGGTAAGTCGTCCTTCGTGAACTCCATGATCACCTCCATCCTGATGCGGGCCACCCCTGACGAGGTGCGCATGGTCATGGTGGACCCCAAGCGCGTGGAGCTGACGGCCTACGAGGGCGTCCCGCACCTGATCACGCCCATTATCACCAACCCCAAAAAAGCCGCCGAGGCGCTGCAGTGGGTGGTCCGCGAAATGGACGCCCGCTACGACGACCTCGCAAATTACGGCTTCAAGCACATCGACGATTTCAACAAGGCGGTGCGGGCCGGAAAGGTCCAGCCGCCGGTGGACTCCAAGCGCGTCATCAGGCCCTACCCGTATCTGCTGGTGATCGTCGACGAGCTTGCCGACCTGATGATGGTGGCACCACGCGACGTGGAGGACTCGATCGTCCGCATCACCCAGCTTGCCCGTGCCGCCGGCATCCACCTGGTGCTGGCCACCCAGAGGCCGTCCGTGGACGTTGTCACCGGCCTCATCAAGGCCAACGTGCCCTCGCGCATGGCCTTCGCCACGTCCTCCGTCACCGACTCCCGCGTGGTCCTGGACCAGCCCGGCGCCGAGAAGCTCATTGGCCAGGGTGACGCGCTCTTCCTGCCCATGGGCGCCTCCAAGGCCATGCGCGTCCAGGGCGCCTGGGTTACCGAGTCGGAGATCCACAAGGTGGTGGAACACGTCAAGGGGCAACTGCAGGCTTCCTACCGTGACGACGTTGCTGCCGAAGCGCCCAAGAAGCAGATCGACGACGACATCGGGGATGACCTCGAGGTCCTGCTGCAGGCGACGGAGCTGGTGGTCACCACGCAGTTCGGCTCCACCTCCATGCTGCAGCGCAAGCTCCGCGTCGGGTTCGCCAAGGCCGGACGGCTCATGGACCTGCTCGAATCCCGCGGCGTCGTGGGACCATCCGAGGGCTCCAAGGCGCGCGATGTGCTGGTCAAACCTGATGACCTCGCCGCCGTCCTGGCCGCCATGAAGGGCCAGGAGGCGCCGGCCGCCGCCGATTCCCAGACCGCTGCCCTCAGCGACAATGCCAACGCCAACATCGCGCAGGGCGGCTACGCCGAAGACCTGGTGGCGGCGGACCTGGACCAGCGGAAGCAGAACGTCGAATATTACGACGGCTCGGATTCCGCCCCCGGCGGGTACGGCGATGACGACGACGGCTCCGAAGACGCATGGTCCCTCACCGGGCGCTAGGCCGGTAGCCTAGGAACGTGACTAGCACCGATGCAACCGCCGCCGGCCAGGGCCGTGCCGGGGTCTGGAACCTTCCCAACGTCCTGACCATGATCCGCATCGCGCTGGTCCCGTTTTTTGTGTGGTTCCTCGTGGCGGACGCGCCCGGCCTGCACAGTGTTTCCGGACCATGGCGCTGGGCGGCAGTGGCGGCCTTCGCCGTCGCCATCTACACGGACAAGCTCGACGGCGACATCGCCAGGAGCCGGAACCTGGTCACGGACTTCGGCAAGATCGCGGACCCCATCGCAGACAAGCTCCTGATCGGCTCCGCGCTGGTGATGCTCTCCTTGCTGGGTGAGCTGCCCTGGTGGGCCACGCTGGTGATCCTGGTGCGGGAATGGGGCATTACCGCCCTGCGCTTCTTCGTGATCCGGTACGGGGTCATTCCCGCCTCGCGGGGCGGCAAGCTCAAGACCGTGGTGCAGACCGCGGCGATCTTCCTCTATCTCCTGCCGTTCGGGGCATTCGCGCCCTGGATGTCCTGGGTTGCGTTTGCCGTCATGATGGCTGCCGTGGCGATCACGCTGTGGACCGGCGTCGAATACGTCATCGAGGCCCTGCGACTGCGCGCGAAGGGGAAACGGCAGGCAGGGTCTGTCACAGGGCAGGACACAGCCAGCGGGCAGGAATCAGCGACGGGCCAGGACCAGGCATGAGCAACCTCCACCGTTTGGCCGGGCAGGCCGTCCAGCAGGCGCTCGAGTCCGGGCAGACCGTCGCCACCGCCGAGTCGTTGACGGCGGGGATGGTGTCCGCTGTCCTTGCCGACACTCCCGGGGCCTCCGGCATGCTGCAGGGCGGTGTGGTCGCCTACCAGAACTCAGTGAAGGACGCGGTGCTGCACGTTCCTGCCGACCTCCTGGCCCGTGCCGGCTCCGTGGACCCCGACGTTGCCCGTGCCATGGCAGCCGGGGCACGCACGGTCCTGGGCGCCGACGTCGGGATTTCCACAACGGGGGTGGCAGGTCCCGATGCCCATGACGGCAAGCCAGTTGGGCGCGTCTACATTGGAATTGCCACAGCGGCCGGAACGGCGGCTTTCGAATACTCCTTCACCGGCAGCAGGCCCGACATCAGGGCCGCAGCCTGCGCCGCCGCCCTGGAACGGCTCCTCGAGGCACTGCCCGCCTGACGCCTGCCGGACCCCAAGTTACCGGGTGTAAAGTTGCCGGGAACAAAAGCCGGTACCGATTAGTTATTACATTGTGTCGCTTCCGGATAGTGGAGGCGCCTAGGATGAAATGACCACGACGGTTCGCCCCACGGTGAACCTGACCAATGAGGGAGCAAGGCGATACAGATGGTAAAGCAGCCCGTATCCGTAAACGGCGTTGTCCGCTGGAAGGATGTGGGCCTCGCCGAACAGGCTAAGAGCGAACAGAAGGAGCGCAAGATGGTAGTACTTCGTCACGAAATCGGTGATGTGCTGCGCGATGTCCGCCAGCGTCAGGGACGCACGCTCCGTGAAGTTTCGCACAGCGCCCGCGTCTCCCTGGGGTATCTCAGCGAAGTGGAGCGCGGCCAGAAGGAAGCCTCGTCAGAGCTTCTGTCCTCAATCTGCTCGGCACTGGATGTTCCGTTGTCAAGCATGCTCCGTGAAGTCAGCGACCGTGTGGCAGTAGCCGAAGGCGTCGCAGTTCCGGACACAGTTCCGCAGGAATTCTCCCAGCGTTACGGCCGTGACCTCGAGCGCGACCTCAACACTGAACTGAACGACGAACTCTCCACGGGCCTTCTCTCCGGCGCCCGGTAAAGCCAGCCCCACCGCAGGTGGGCCTTGGAACGCAGGAAGCCCCCGGCCGCGCCGGGGGCTTCCTGCGTTGGCGCCCGATTGATGTGCCCGGCTGGTGGTACTCCTGCCAGCTGTTCGTCGCTGCGGGCTATTCCTCTTCTGCGGGGGAGCCGCCTCCGCCTTCCCTGGGGAATCCGTCACGCTCGTAGGTGGAGTTCAGCTTGGCCATGTAGCGGGCCAGCTCCTGCAGGTCCTGCACGGGCCACTCGCGCAGCCGTTCCTGGAAAACCTGGCGCCTGGCGTCCTGGACCTGGTGCATCTTCTCTTCGCCCTTGGGCGTCAGCCGGATGGACTGTGCCCGGCGGTCCAGGGGATCGGCTTCCTTGGATACCAGTCCGAGGCTCTCCAGGAAGGCAATCTGCCGGCTGACCGACGGCTTGCCCACCCCGATGTTCATGGCAAGCTCCGTCAGGCGGATGGGCCCTTCCCGGCGGATAACCGTTAACAGCCCGTACGCGGCAGGCTCCATATCCGGGTGGACTTCGCGCGAGAGCTGGTTGGAGATAGCCCTGGCCCGCCGCCAGAAGAGGCTGATCTGGTGTTCAACATTCTGCAGCGCGGTATCGGCGGCATCAGCGCCTGCGTCCGGCGGCGGCGGGAGATCCGGGGAGTTGCTCATGGCAACAATTCTAGGGTCCGCAATCATGAGAGGATTTACCGATGCGAATCAGCGAGTACTGGCGTCTGATGGATGACGAGTTCGGTGCGGGGTACTCCCGCGTGCTGAGCAGTACCCTGGTCCTGACCGGCGTCGGCGGGCGCACTGCGGACCAGGCGCTGGCTGCAGGCATCGAACCGCGCAAAGTCTGGCTGGCAGTCTGCGATGTCCAGGACGTCCCGGCCGAACGGCGGCTGGGCCGGGACATCGCCCCTCGCCGCGACTAGCAGCGCCTAACAACGGCTTCCCGGGTGGGTCCTTCGTGAGCCTGCCGCAGCCGAAGCGCCCTTGGACGGACACGCCGCAGGACCGGCACTCTTCGAATACCTGTTCGGATAACGCTATGCTTTTTCTATTGGGCTTATCCACATAGCCGTTGTCCTCAGGCCGGAATGTCAGTGGGTCCCAGTAGCGTCAGAGATGACCAATAAAACGGCCGCGAAGGCCACCATCGAGAAAGCATTAGAGGTGTCAACCATGGCGGCAGCCCCGGATCGTGCAAAAGCGCTGGAAGCAGCGCTTGCCCAGATTGACAAGCAGTTCGGCAAGGGGTCGGTCATGCGCCTGGGCGACGAAGTACGCGCCCCGATCGAAGTCATCCCCACCGGTTCCATCGCACTGGACGTCGCTCTGGGGATTGGCGGCCTTCCGCGGGGCCGTGTCATCGAGATCTATGGTCCTGAATCCTCGGGTAAGACCACCGTTGCCCTGCACGCCGTGGCCAATGCCCAGCGCGCCGGCGGCATCGCAGCCTTCATCGACGCAGAACACGCCCTGGACCCCGACTACGCCGCCAAGCTGGGTGTGGACACCGACGCCCTCCTCGTGTCGCAGCCGGACACAGGTGAGCAGGCGCTCGAGATCATGGACATGCTGGTCGGCTCGGGATCGCTGGACGTTGTCGTCATCGACTCCGTCGCCGCCCTGGTGCCGCGCGCCGAAATCGAAGGTGACATGGGCGACAGCCACGTCGGCCTCCAGGCACGGCTCATGAGCCAGGCCCTGCGTAAGATCACCGGACGCTTGAGCCAGACCAAGACCACCGCCATCTTCATCAACCAGCTCCGTGAAAAGATCGGTGTCTTCTTCGGCTCCCCCGAAACCACCACCGGTGGTAAGGCCCTGAAGTTCTACGCGTCGGTCCGCATCGATGTCCGGCGGATCCAGACCCTCAAGGAAGGTGCCGATTCCGTCGGTAACCGGACCAAGGCCAAGATCGTCAAGAACAAGATGGCTCCGCCCTTCAAAGTTGCTGAGTTCGACATCATCTACGGCCAGGGCATCTCCCGCGAAGGCGGGATCATCGACATGGGCGTGGAGCACGGCATCATCAAGAAGTCCGGTTCCTGGTTCACGTACGACGGCGACCAGCTGGGCCAGGGCATGGAGAACTCGCGCCGCTTCCTGCGCGACAACCCCGAGCTCGCGGCTGAACTGGAACGCCTGATCAAGGAAAAGCTCGGCGTAGGGGTCAAGCCCGCCGAGGACGAGTCCAAGGACGCGCCAAAGCTGAAAGCCGTCGACGGGTTCTAGCCCTTGACCGGACCACGTTCACGGCGGGCCCGGCCCGGCGGCCCCTCTTCAGGGCCGCCGGACGGCTTTTCCATCCCTGAGGATCCGCAGGCTGTTGACGCCGAACCGGATCCGTTCTCGGTGGCGCAGGCCATCGTGTACCGCCAGCTCACGGCAGCTCCCAAGAGCAGGCTGCAGCTTGCCCGGAAACTGGCGGAACGGAATATCCCCGAACACGTCGCCGAGGCGGTGCTGGACAAGTTCCAGGAGGCGCGCCTGATCAACGACGCCGAGTTTGCCGATATGTGGGTCAGGAGCCGGTCCCAGTCCCGCAAGCTTGCCAAGGGCGCTCTCCGGCGCGAACTGGCCGAGAAGGGCATCGACCAGGAAACGGCGGCTTCTGCCCTGGAGCAGCTGACGGACGCCGACGAGGAAGCGGCGGCACGCGCACTGGTGGAGCGCAAGCTCCGGCCCGGGACGGTTTTGCCTGACCAGTCGGAACGGGACAAAGCCGTCCGGCGGCTCGCCTCCATGCTGGCCAGGAAGGGCTACCAGCCGTCCCAGGCGTTCAGGATCGTCAACGACGTCCTGGATTCCCGGCAGGATCCCGACAGCGGGATGCTCCAAAGCCGGTACCCTTAACTGGTGAGTTTGACCATTCCTTCCCCCCATTCCGGCGCTGCCGCGTCCGTTGAGCCTGCTGCTGATGCGCAAGCCGGTGCTGTTCCGCAATCCGGGGCAGTGCAGCCGCGTACTTACCAGGTCCGCACGTTCGGTTGCCAGATGAACGTGCACGACTCCGAACGCATGGCCGGCATGCTGGAGGATGCGGGCTACGTACCAGCAGCCGGCGACCATGCTGACGTGGTCGTGTTCAATACCTGCGCAGTCCGGGAGAACGCGGACAACAAGCTCTACGGCAACCTCGGCATCCTGGCGCCCGTGAAGGCCGCCAACCCCGGCATGCAGATCGCCGTGGGCGGGTGCCTGGCCCAAAAGGACCGCGAAACCATCCTCAAGAAGGCACCATGGGTGGATGCTGTCTTCGGCACCCACAACGTCGGCGCCCTGCCCGCACTTTTGGACCGTGCACGGCACAACAATGAGGCCCAGCTGGAAATCCTGGAGTCCCTGGACGTCTTCCCCTCCACGCTCCCCACCAAACGCGACTCCGTCTACTCCGGCTGGGTATCCATCTCCGTTGGCTGCAACAACACCTGCACGTTCTGCATCGTGCCGGCCCTTCGCGGCAAGGAAAAGGACCGCCGGCCCGGAGACATCCTCGCCGAAATCCAGGCGCTCGTGGACGACGGCGCCATCGAAGTGACCCTCCTGGGCCAGAACGTCAACTCCTACGGTGTCGAATTCGGCGACCGCCAGGCCTTCTCCAAACTCCTTCGCGCCTGCGGCGAAATCGAGGGCCTTGAACGCGTCCGCTTCACCAGCCCGCACCCGGCCGCCTTCACCGATGACGTCATTGATGCCATGGCCGAGACGCCCAACGTGATGCCGCAGCTGCACATGCCCCTGCAGTCCGGTTCGGACCGCATCCTCCGCGCCATGAAGCGTTCCTACCGTTCCACGAAGTTCCTGGGCATCCTGGACAAGGTCCGGGACAGGATTCCACACGCCGCCATCTCCACCGACATCATCGTCGGCTTCCCGGGCGAAACCGAAGAGGACTTCCAGGCGACGCTGGACGTGGTGGAAAAGTCACGCTTTGCCACCGCCTTCACCTTCCAGTATTCAAAGCGCCCCGGCACGCCCGCTGCCGACCTGCCGGACCAGCTGCCGAAGGCCGTGGTCCAGGAACGCTTCGAACGCCTCACCGCCCTGCAGGACAGGATCGCCGCCGAGGAAAACCGGCAGCAGTTGGGCCGGAGGCTGGAAGTCATGGTCACCGCCCAGTCCGGACGGAAATCGGAGGAAACCCACCGGTTGTCCGGCCGTTCCCAGGACCAGCGGCTTGTCCACTTCTCAGTCCCCGAAGGAGCCCCGGCACCCAGGCCCGGAGACCTCGTCACCGTCACCATTACGGAGGCGGCGGCCTTCCACCTGGTGGCCGATCCCACGCCGGAGGACTACAGCCTGCGCCGGTCCCGGGCGGGGGATGCCTGGGACAGGTCCCAGGCCGACTCCTGTGGTGTGCCTGCCCCAGGCTCCGGCGCTGGACCCAAGGCTGTCTCCCTTGGCATGCCCTCGCTGCCGCTGCGCACCCGCTGAAGGTGACTGCCCCGCCTGTCATCGCCGTCGTCGGTCCCACCGGCTCCGGCAAATCCGACCTGGCCGTCAACCTTGCCCTCGAACTGGACGGCGAGGTCATCAACGCTGACGCCATGCAGTTCTACCGCGGCATGGACATTGGCACTGCCAAAATCACGACGGCCGAGCGCAGGGGAGTGCCGCACCACCTCCTGGACATCCTGGACGTGACCCAGGAAGCCAGCGTCTCCGACTTCCAGCAACAGGCCCGCAGCCTCATCGGGGATATCCATGCCCGCGGCAAGCGCGCAATCCTGGCGGGCGGCTCCGGACTGTACGTGCGGGCCGCCCTGGACGTCCTGGAGTTCCCGGGGACCGACCCCAAGCTCCGTGCACGACTGGAGGCGGACCACATACGGCTGGGGACCCCGGCGCTGCTGGACAGGCTGAGGGCCCTGGACCCCGTATCCGCGGACAGGGTCTCGGACGCCCGGCGGATTATCCGCGCACTGGAAGTCCATGAACTTACCGGACGGCCCTTCAGTTCCTTCATGCCGCGCCGCGAGTACTACCAGCCTGCGGTTCAGGTGGGCCTGAGCGTGGACCGGGAGGTCCTGCGGGAGCGCTTGGCGGTACGGGTTCACCGGATGGTGGAGTCCGGCCTGCTGGAGGAGGTCCGGATGCTGGACGCGCGGGGCCTTCGGCAGGGCAAAACAGCATCCCGTGCACTGGGCTATTCACAGTTCCTGCGGGTCATCGACGGCACGTCAACAGTTGAGCAGGCCGCAGAGGAAACAATCGTGGCCACCCGGCAGTTCGCGCGCCGCCAGTTGACGTGGTTCCGCGCCGACCCCCGCATCACCTGGCTGGACTGGCAGGACCCGGAGCTGACGGGTAAGGCGGCCGAGGTGTGCGTCCAGGATCCGGGCCGGTAGCCGCGGTTTCAGCACCGGCGGCATCCGCCGTTACGCTTGTGACCATGAATGCAACCCCCGCAGAAGCCACTGGGACTGCCTTGCACGCACTGAGCGGGCTCCGCTTTTCCAAGGGGCATGGCACCGGCAACGACTTCGTCCTGGTGGCCGATCCCGAGGGGGTGCACGCCATCGGCGCAGACCAGGCCGCAGCGCTCTGCGACCGGCACCGGGGAATCGGCGCCGACGGCCTGATCAGGGCTGTCCCGTCCCGTTTCCTGCCGGAAGGCCGGGAACTGCTCACCGATGCCCCGGACGCCGAATGGTTCATGGATTACCGCAATGCCGACGGCTCACTGTCTGAAATGTGCGGCAACGGCGTGCGGGTCTTCGTCCACTTCCTGCGGTCCGAGGGCCTGATCGACCTGCCCGACGGCGGATCACTCACCATCGGCACCCGCGGAGGGGTCAAGACCGTGGTCCGGACAGGGAACGGTTACGCGGTGGACATGGGCCCGTGGGAGTTCATATTCCCCGGGGAGGCCAGCGCCAAGGCGATGGATTCCCTGGTCACTGCCGACGGCCTGGAAGTTCCCCGGCCGGCCCTCTCCGTGAGCATGGGCAACCCACACACCGTAGTGGCCCTCGCGGAACTCAGCGAGCTCGAAGGCACCCGCCTCTTCACGGCTCCCAAGGTCGATCCGGTCCCCGTGAATGGGACCAATGTGGAGTTCGTCGTCCCTGCGGAGCCTCTGGTCCATGACGGCGTCGGATCCGTGACCATGCGGGTGCATGAGCGAGGCGTGGGGGAGACCCAGTCCTGCGGAACGGGGGCCTGTGCTGCCGCCGTCGCCATCCGGCACTGGGCCGGCGCGGAAGCCCCTGATGCCTGGCGGGTCAACGTTCCCGGAGGTGTGGTGGGCGTGAAGTTCTTCGCCGGCTTCGCCGGCCACGAGCACGTGGAACTCAGCGGCCCCGCCGTCATTGTGGCGAGCGGGACGCTTTCGTAACCTTCAGGATCCGGAAGGACTTGGACGTTGACTCGCGGGTCACGGTAAAGGAACTGTCCAGTTCGGCGGCCAGCCAGCGCTGGAGCGAATCCGAGCCCAGGTTCTTCTGCACCACCAGCCATGCCGTGCCGCCGTCCGCGAGGCGCGGAAGCCACAGCTTCAGCAGGGCGTGCAGTTCGTCCTTGCCAATCCGGATGGGCGGGTTGGACCAGATGGTGTCGAACCTGACGCCGGCGTCCACCTCCTGGGGTGTACTGGCGACGACGTTGGACAGCCCCAGCGCGGCCGCGTTTTCGTTGGCCAGGGCGACGCAGCGTTCGTTGACGTCCACGGCGTAGACCGTCGACCCGGGCGCCAGCAGCGCCATGGTGAGTGCGATGGGCCCCCAGCCGCATCCGATATCCAGCAGGTTCCCCTGGGGGTGCGGCGCCGGAACATCGGCGAGGAGCACCGCGGTGCCCTTGTCGATCCCGTCCGGGCTGAAGATTCCCGCGGAGGTGTGGAGCCTGCGGGTCTCGCCGGCCAGCTCCACCGTGAGTGGCTTACGGGTAAAGGGGCCGGCGGGGGACGTGCTGAAATAGTGTGCGGACTCCATAACTGGCCAGAGTAGTTCCCCTTGCAGCGTAATGGGAAACCGTGCAGAACCCCCTCTGCTACGCTGGATGGCATGTTCCTGATCTTCGAGTAGCCGGCACGGGCCACGCCCGTCCCCGCAGCCTGTCCTCCAGCGACAGCCCGTCCCGCAGCGATGCAGGTTTTTCAGCCTTCCGCTTGTGCACCGGCCAGACGCATCTGTTCTGCCCGGCCGCCGGACGATACTCGAAAGTCAGCCTCTTGCTGCACTTCCCGCTATTTTTCCGGCCTTTTTAGCCCTGCCGCCCTTCTGACGCGGCATCCCGGCCCCGGCATCGCAGCCGGCCGCGAGACAACCAGGAGAATTGCATGACCGCAGGCCGTCAGCCCAGCGCGAATACGTTCCAACTTCCAAGCAATCAGCACTATTCTGGAATTGCCGAATCTTCAAAGGAGACCATGACCAGCCAGCCCAACACCGGTTCCGATCCAGCCGCCCAGGACATGAGTCCGCAGGAAATCCAGGCTGTTATCGACCGGATCCTCGCCAAGGACGTCCCGGCCAAGACTGTCAGCACGCCCGGCGGTGAGAGCAGCGGCAATGGAAAAGCGGTGCTCGGCAAGGCGCAGGCCATTTCCCGGCTCGACGAAGAACACTCAACATACGACGGCGACCAGCAGGACCTCGAGGAACGGCGCGCGCTGCGCCGAAGGGCAGGCCTGTCCACCGAGCTCGAAGACGTCACCGAGGTTGAATACCGCCAGCTGCGCCTGGAGCGCGTGGTCCTGGCCGGGATTTGGTCCGAGGGAACGCTTGCCGACGCCGAAAACTCGCTGCGTGAGCTGGCAGCCCTCGCCGAGACCGCCGGTTCGGAGGTCCTGGATGGCATGGTGCAACGCCGTGACAAGCCGGACCCGGGAACCTTCCTGGGGTCAGGCAAGGCACTGGAGCTCAAGGACATCGTCATGTCCACGGGCGCGGACACGGTGGTGGTGGACGCTGAACTTGCGCCTTCCCAGCGCCGCGGACTTGAGGACATCGTCAAGGTCAAGGTCATCGACCGCACGGCGCTGATCCTTGACATCTTCGCCCAGCATGCCAAGAGCCGTGAAGGCAAAGCGCAGGTGGAGCTCGCGCAGCTCGAGTACCTGCTTCCGCGCCTCCGCGGCTGGGGTGAGTCGATGTCCCGCCAGGCCGGTGGCCAGGTGGGTGGCGCTGCCGCCGGCATGGGCTCCCGAGGTCCTGGTGAAACCAAGATCGAGTTGGACCGGCGCCGGATCCGTACCCGCATGGCGAAGCTGCGGCGTGAAATCGCCGCAATGAAGCCGGCACGCGAGACCAAGCGGGCCAACCGCCGTCGTAATGAAGTGCCCTCCGTGGCGATTGCCGGGTATACCAACGCCGGCAAGTCCTCACTGCTGAACCGGCTTACGGACGCCGGAGTCCTCGTGGAGAACGCACTGTTCGCCACCCTGGATCCCACCGTCCGCAAGGCGGAAACCGCGGACGGCCTGGGATACACCCTGGCCGACACCGTCGGATTCGTCCGTTCGCTGCCCACCCAGCTGGTGGAGGCCTTCCGTTCGACCCTCGAGGAAGTGGCGGACTCGGATCTGATCCTGCACGTGGTGGACGTGTCGCATCCGGACCCCGAAGGGCAGATCGCCGCCGTCCGGAAGGTCTTCAGCGAAGTTGATGCCCGCAAGGTGCCGGAGATCATCGTGCTGAACAAGGCTGATGCAGCTGACCCGTTCGTGGTGGAGCGCCTGAAGCAGCGCGAACCGCGGCATGTGGTGGTCTCGGCCCGGACGGGTGAGGGCATCCCGGAACTGCTGAAGGCCATCAGCGAAGCCATTCCCCGGCCTTCGGTCAAGATGGAACTCCTCATCCCGTATGACCGCGGAGACCTGGTCAGCAAGCTCCATGAGTCCGACGCTGAAATCCTCAGCGTTGACCACGTTGAGGCAGGTACCAGGGCTGCGGTGAAGGTCCGCGAGGGCCTGGCGTCCGAACTGGAACCATTCATCGTCAATGAGTGACCCCGCCGCCGGCGAAACCGCGCAGACGGCCGGCGAGCAGTTCGTAATCGAACTGCTCGACCGCGCCGTCGCCGGCATGGGCGGACAAAGCCGCACCGGACAACACGAGATGGCCCGGCAGGTGGCCCGGGCCATCAAAACCGGCAACCACCTGCTGGTCCAGGCGGGCACGGGCACGGGCAAGTCGCTGGCCTACCTGGTGCCGCTCATCGCCCACGCCCTGGAGAGCAACAAGCCCGCTCTGGTGTCCACGGCCACGCTGGCCCTGCAAACCCAGATTGTTGGCAGGGACCTGCCGCGGCTGCTGAAGAACATCACCCCGGCCCTGGAACGGCCGGTCAAGGTTGCCTTGGTGAAAGGCCGGTCAAACTATGTCTGCCGGCACAAACTGGAAGGCGGGTTCCCCTCCGAGGAGCCTTCCGAGGGTCAGCTTTTCTCTTTGGGCGAAGACACCAGCGTCCCGCACTTTGCCGCCTCCGTGGGCGGACCCTCGTCCCAGCTTGGCAAGGAGGTGGTGCGGCTCCGCGAGTGGGCGGAGAAGACGGCCACCGGGGACCGGGATGAGCTCCTGCCGGGTGTGACGGACCGTGCCTGGCGCCAGGTCTCCGTCACTTCCATGGAGTGCCTGGGGGCCCAAAAGTGCCCCATGGCCGCCGAGTGCTTCAGCGAGCTGGCCCGGCAGGACGCAGCCGAGGCAGATGTGGTGGTGACGAATCACGCCATGCTGGCCGTCAGCGCCTTCGAAGGACTTGCAGTCCTGCCCGAGTACGACGTCGTGGTGGTGGATGAAGCGCACGAGTTGCAGGACCGGGTCACCGGAGCCGTGTCCGGTCAGCTGTCGGTGGCCATGGTCCACGCTGCCGCTTCCGGCGCCCGCAAACATACCGCCATCACGGTGGACGCGCTGAACGCCGCAGCCGCAAACCTTGAACTGGCCCTCGCCGGTGCGCCCAGCGGCCTGCTTCCCAACGGGCTGAACGACGAACAGCTGGACTGCATGGACCAGTTGCGGGAGGCGTGCCGGGCCGCGTTGTCCGATTCCAAGGGGGACAGCAACGCCACGGCCGACGGCGGCCGCCAGCTGGCCCGGTCCCGCCTCATGCTCATCCTGGAATTGTGTGAGCGGCTTATTGCTGCCCGTGAAAACCGCGAGGTCGTGTGGTTTTCCCGGGCCGGCACGTTCGATCCCGGCCAGGGATATTCCCAGCCCGATGACAATGCCCCGGTGCTGGTCAACATCGCGCCGCTGTCCGTGGCAGGCAGGCTCCGGGAAGGACTCTTCGCCGGGCACACCGTCGTGCTAACGTCCGCAACCCTCGCCATTGGCTCGGCATTTGAACCCGCGGCCGGGGGACTGGGCCTTATCGGCGACGGCGCACCCAGCTGGACGGGTGTGGATGTGGGCTCGCCCTTCGACTACCCGAAACAGGGCATCCTCTACGTGGCCGGCCACCTGCCAAAGCCGGGCCGCGGCGTTTCGCCGGAGGCGCTGGAGGAACTGGAAGCGCTCATCAAAGCGTCCGGCGGGGGTGCCCTCTGCCTGTTTTCATCCCGACGGGCTGCCGAAGAGGCTGCCGACGCCCTGCGGCCGAAGCTCGATGTGACTGTCCTCTGCCAGGGCGAGTCGACCATGACCGCTTTGGTGAAGCAGTTCGCCGACGAACCGGACACCTGCCTCTTCGGGACTATGTCCCTGTGGCAGGGGGTTGACGTTCCGGGAGGCTCCTGCCGCCTGGTGGTGATCGACCGCATCCCGTTCCCCAGGCCGGATGATCCGCTGATGACCGCGCGTTCGCGTGCCGTGGCCCAGGCCGGCGGAAACGGCTTCATGTCCGTCTCGGCCACGCATGCCGCCATCAGGCTGGCCCAGGGTGCCGGCCGCCTGATCCGGTCCACGGGAGACAAGGGCGTGGTGGCCGTTCTGGATTCCCGGCTGGCAACAGAGCGCTACGCCGGATTCCTCCGCGGCGCTCTGCCGCCGTTCTGGGCTACCACGGACCGCAGCAAGGCGCTGGCGGCATTGGCCAGGCTGGGCGCGGACGCGGCCACGTAGGGCCCGGCAGGCGAACGACGCCAGCGGGGGCAGCCGCCGTGCAATTTCCGGCAGGCCGTCCCTTCGCGGGAGACCCGGTCAGAGGGAACGCAGGACCGAGACAACCTTCCCCATGATGGTGGCATGGTCGCCCAGAATGGGTTCGTACTGCGTGTTTTGGGGCAGCAGCCAGGTGTGGCCGTCGCGCTGGCGGAATGTCTTGACGGTTGCCTCGTCATCCAGCAGGGCAGCAACGATGTCCCCGTTGGCTGCGTCCGCCTGGCGCCGCACCACCACCCAGTCACCGTCACAGATGGCGGCATCCACCATGGAGTCGCCGGCCACCCTAAGCATGAAGAGCTCGCCCTGGCCGACCAGCTGGCGGGGGAGCGGCATGACATCCTCCACGAGCTGCTCAGCGAGGATGGGACCGCCGGCAGCAATCCGGCCAACCAGCGGAACCATGGCCGTATCCAGCGCGGTGGGCAGCTCCGTTACCGTGGCACCGCCGCCCGTGGCCTGCGGCGCGGGGGAGGCGCCGGCGGCATTGCTTCCGCTGTCCAGCGTGAGGGGCATCAGCACCTCCATGGCCCGCGGCCGTTTGGGGTCGCGCCGCAGGTAACCCAGCTTCTCCAGCTGCGAGAGCTGGTGGGTCACGCTGGACAGGCTGGCCAGGCCAACCGTGTCGCCGATCTCCCGCATGGAGGGCGGGTAGCCGTTGTCATTGACCGAGCGCTGGATGGTTTCGAGGATCTTCTTCTGCCGGGGGGTCAAGCCCTTGGCGGTCTTCCTGGGTTGCGGGGCGGTCCTGCCCCCGGCGGCTGCTGCTGCCATATTCGCCAATGCCTTTCGCTTGCCGCCGGATCTTCCGTTGCGGCCTGTTCCACAGCGCCGCCGGAAGGACTCCCACTGTCATTGTCAGACCCTGCTGTTCAACTTCAGTGGTGGTTGTTCTTTGGTTCAAAGCTAGGCCAGCCACATTGCTTTTTCAAACATTTGTTCTAGCGAGTCTCGACATTGTTCGTTGATAGGTGCTAAAACTTAACAAGCAAAGTTCGAACATGTGTTCTAACCAGCGATTGCCCCGTTCGAAAACATGGCCGGAGGAGCTCCGGACACGGTGTGAACGGCAGGGCGGCAGCGGGCGGACACCCGGGCAGCACGGCAGGTCCAGGAGGGCTTAGTTCATGTCAGCTTTATCTCTTCACCAGGTTTCACCTACGCACCGCGTTTCCCTGCAGACCCGGAAGCCCTCGCAGCGCCGGACGCCGTCAGCAGCGCCCCTGCGGCTGACCCGCCGGGGGCGGATCGTCCTGATCGGAGTTCCGCTTGTGCTCCTCGCGGTACTCCTGCTGTCCCTGTCCGGACTTTTCAACGCACCGGCCAAGGCATCCGATTCAGCTGCGGATTTGGCCGTGACGCCGACGGTCACCGTGACGGTGCAGGCGGGCCAGTCGTTGTGGAGCATCGCAGGCGCTGTTGCTCCGGACCGCGATGCCCGGGACGTGGTGGCGGACATCGTCCAGCTCAACAACCTTCCGGCCGCCGCTGTGCTGCCGGGGCAGCAGCTGTTCGTCCCCACGCACTGAGCGGCACCTGGTGTTGGCCTTTGAGAAAGATGACCGGGACAGCAACGCCGGTGGCGAACAGAATCCGTCACATTTTCCGGTAGTTGCCGCGGCAACTAAACTGTTCAGGTGAACGACCAGCTAGAGCGTCTGAACCGACTTCCCCTCCGCAGCAATCTTCGCGGGCTGACCCCCTACGGGGCACCCCAACTGGACGTTCCCATTTTGCTGAACGTCAATGAGAACACCCATGGTGTTCCGGCGGACGTGCGCGCCGCCATCAGCGCGGCGGTCACGGAAGCAGCTGCAGGCCTCAACCGGTACCCGGACAGGGAATTCACCGACCTGCGGAAAGCTCTCGCGGAATACCTGGGGCACGGGCTCGACGAATCAAACCTCTGGGCAGCCAACGGCTCCAACGAGGTCCTGCAGCAGATCCTCCAGGCCTTCGGCGGCCCCGGCCGCACCGCCCTGGGCTTTCCACCCACGTACTCCATGTACCCCCTGCTCGCCAGCGGAACCGACACCCAATACATCACGGGAGTGCGCTCGGAAGGCTACGACCTGAGCGCCGAATCCGCCGCCCGGCAGGTCGAGGAGCTGCGGCCCAACATCGTCTTCCTCTGCTCGCCCAACAACCCCACGGGGACCGGCCTGGGGCTTGACGTTGTGGAGGCTGTCTATGACGCCGGCGAGGACAGCCAGACCGTGGTGATCGTCGACGAGGCCTACCACGAGTTCGCGCATGACGGCACGCCCAGCGCCCTGACCCTGCTGCCCGGCCGGGAGCGGCTGATAGTTTCCCGCACCATGAGCAAGGCCTTCGCACTCGCCGGCGCCCGCCTCGGCTACATGGCCGCGGCCCCGGAGGTCACCGATGCCCTGCGGCTGGTGCGCCTTCCGTACCACCTGTCCGCGATTACCCAGGCAACCGCACTGGCCGCGCTCCAACACCGCGAGGCACTGATGGCCGATGTCCAGGACATCAAGGCGCAGCGGGACCGCATTGTGGCCGAACTGACCAGGATGGGCCTCAAGCCTGCCGCCTCGGACTCCAACTACGTGTTCTTCGGGGGCCTGGAAAATCCGCACCAGGTATGGCAGGAGCTGCTGGACGCCGGAGTGCTCATCCGCGACGTGGGCATCCCCGGCCACCTTCGGGTCACCGCAGGCACTGAGGCGGAAACCACAGCCTTCCTTACCTCCCTGGAACGCATCCTTGCGGGCCAGGCCGCGCTTCCCGCCTAGACTTGATACTGCGGCGCTGGGCGCCTTGAACTACTTCTTCTCCCACAAAGGATCCTTCACCATGAGTCCCACCGGATCGAATACGGCTGCGGCCCGGACCGCCCGCATGGAGCGTGCCACCAGCGAGTCCTCCGTGCTCGTGGAGATCAACCTCGATGGAACCGGCGTATCGGACATCGATACCTCCGTGCCGTTCTACGACCACATGCTCACGGCCCTGTGCAAGCACTCCCTGATCGACATGACGGTCAAGGCCACGGGTGACACCCACATCGACGTCCACCACACTGTTGAGGACGTGGCCATCACCTTCGGCGAGGTCCTGCGGACCGCCCTCGGGAACAAGGCCGGGATCCGCCGGTTCGGTGAGGCCACCGTTCCGCTGGACGAAGCGCTTGCGAACGCTGTGGTGGACGTGTCCGGACGCCCGTACCTGGTGCACGGGGGCGAGCCGGCCGGGCAGGAGTACCATCTGATCGGCGGCCACTTCACCGGTTCCCTGACCCGCCACGTCTTCGAAGCCATCACACTGCACGCCGGCATCTGCCTGCACATGAACGTGCTGGCCGGACGGGACCCGCACCACATCGTCGAGGCACAGTTCAAGGCCTTCGCCCGCGCCCTCCGCGCCGCCGTCGAACCCGATCCCCGGGTTGAAGGCATCCCCTCCACCAAGGGGGCGCTGTGAGCGGCCAGGTCCTCAAAGACGGCGCGATCATCGATCCGTCAGCATCAGGCAAGCTGCCTTCACCCGAGGGCAAACCCACGGTCACCGTGCTCGATTACGGTTCCGGGAACGTCAGGTCCGCAGTCCGGGCACTGGAACGTGCCGGCGCGGAAGTAGTCCTGAGCGCCAAGCCCGAGGATGTACTGAACGCGGACGGCCTGGTGGTTCCGGGCGTAGGTGCGTTCGAGACCGTCATGCGCGAACTCAAGGCCGTGGACGGCATCAGGCTGATCGGCAGGCGGGTGGCAGGCGGACGCCCCGTGCTTGGAATCTGCGTGGGCCTCCAGGTCCTTTTTGAAGCCGGAGTGGAACACGGCACCGAAGCCGAAGGCATTGGCGAATGGCCCGGCAAGGTAGAGGCCCTCCCCGCGGAGGTGGTTCCGCACATGGGCTGGAACACGGTCAAGGTGCCGGAAGGCTCGAAACTCTTTGCCGGGGTCGAAAACGAACGCTTCTACTTCGTGCACTCATACGGCGTGCAGGAATGGAACTTCGACGTCATCCAGCCACGGATGGCGCCGCCCCTGGTCACCTGGTCCGAACACGGCGGCCCCTTCATCGCCGCCGTCGAGAACGGCCCCCTCTGCGCCACCCAGTTCCACCCCGAAAAGTCCGGCGACGCCGGTGCGCGGCTCCTGCGCAACTGGGTGGAAGGCCTGCGGAAACCGGCCGGCGGTCAGTCCGCTGCAGCACCGGCGGACGCCGGCAGTGACGCCTAGATGTGGTCGGTACTCCTGATGGGCCTCGCCGGCATCCTCATCGGTGGCGGCATCTCATTCCGGCAGCAGCGCAAGCCACTCTGGACTCAGGTGGCGTTCCACGTTCTGGCCGCCATGTCACTGGTGGCGGCCTACCTGCTGACCCTGCCGGCAAACTGACCACAGCCCACAGCGCGAGGGCCGCCAACTTCACCCCAACAGCATCGCGGACCCAGCGCCCTGCTTTCCGCACCGAAATCGACACCGAGGATGAGTATGACCACCGCACATGACCTGCCGGTACTTGAACTGCTGCCAGCCGTCGACGTCGTCAACGGCCAGGCCGTCCGGCTGGTCCAGGGCGAGGCGGGCAGTGAAACCAGCTACGGCACCCCCCTTGAAGCTGCGCTGAACTGGCAGCAGCAAGGCGCCGAATGGGTGCACCTGGTGGACCTGGACGCCGCCTTCGGCCGCGGCTCCAACGCAGACCTGCTCCGGGAAGTCGTGGGCCGGCTGGACATCAAGGTGGAGCTCTCCGGAGGCCTCCGCGACGACGAAACACTGGAAGCCGCCCTTGACCTGGGCGTGGCCCGGGTCAACCTGGGAACGGCTGCACTGGAGAACCCGGAGTGGACCCGCCGGGCCATCGAACGCTTTGGCGACAAAATCGCCGTGGGCCTCGACGTCCGCGGAACAACCCTCGCCGGCCGCGGCTGGACCAAGGAAGGCGGGGACCTCTGGGAGGTCCTTGGCCGTCTCGAAGAGGCCGGCTGCTCCCGCTACGTCGTGACCGACGTGACCAAGGACGGCACTCTGCAGGGCCCCAACGTCGAACTCCTCCGCCAGATGGTGGAAAAGACCGGCAAGCCGGTTGTGGCTTCCGGCGGCATCTCCAGCCTGGACGACCTGAAGGTCCTCCGGTCCCTGGTCCCGCTGGGCGTGGAAGGCGCGATTGTGGGCAAGGCCCTGTACGCCGGAGCCTTCACGCTGCCCGAAGCCCTCGACGTCGCCGGCCGGCGCTGACCCGGCGGACATCGACCCCATGCCTAACGTCGAGGAGCCAGGGCGGCAGCCAGCACGCCAGCTGCCCGGACATATCGCGGCAGCCCTGTCCGGCGCTGGTGGCGCCACGGAT
Source organism: Arthrobacter sp. StoSoilB19 (assembly GCF_019977275.1). Taxonomy (NCBI): domain Bacteria; kingdom Bacillati; phylum Actinomycetota; class Actinomycetes; order Micrococcales; family Micrococcaceae; genus Arthrobacter; species Arthrobacter sp. StoSoilB19. Next base: position 1,612,389 of record NZ_AP024650.1, read on the forward strand.
TCGGCGGGCCAGCCATGGGCAGGACGCAGCCTGGCCGGTGACGACGGCAGGATCCACAACTTCGAGGACGACGACGGAACGGCCGACGCCGGCTACCTCGCCGCCCTGGACGCGCTCCGGCAAGGGGCAGGCGATGAAGCACGCGTCGTGGCCGCCCTGGCAACGGCCCGGGTCTTCATTCCGATTGTGGCGCAGCTGGCTGAAGAGTCGGAAACAGCCCACGGACTGCACGCTGACAAGCAGGCGGACATGGCGCTGGTAACGCTGAAGGCGGCCGACGGCAGGACTGCCCTCCCCGCCTTCACCTCGGCCGCCGCGCTGACCGCCTGGCATCCCCAGGCCCGGCCCGTCGCCGTGTACGCCGCGCGGGCTGCCCTCTCGGCAGTCGCCGAAGGCGCCGAGCTCCTGGTCCTGGACCCGGGCGCCGACGTGACGTTCGTGGTGCGCCGTCCGGGGGTCTGGGCACTGGCAAAGCAGCACGACTGGACCCCCTCCTACAACGACCCCCAGCTGGCCGATGAAATGGCGCGCGCAGCCTCCGGGTTCGCCGCCATCCGCAGCATTGGGCTTATGCCGGGCAGGGGAGTGGCTTCCAGTGCTGCCGATGGCGCAGTAGTCCCTGGCGGGGGTGCCGGGCCGGAACTTCAGGTGGTGCTGTACCTTGAGGACGGCCTGGACGCCGCCGGTGTCCAGAAACTGGTGGCCAACCTCCAGGCGGAGTGGTCGCGGAATGTATTGTTTGGGGAGCGCGTCGACTCCTTGGAAATCAAACTGAGGCGCGCTCCCGACTAGACGCAGCCGGATGGGTGATCCCCGCCAGTGCTGCGGCATACCCTGAAGGACCGTTTCGTGAATTTCGCTCTCTACCGGGAGTTGCTCGCCGTCCGGCCAATCCGCCGGCTGCTGCTGGTTGGCATGATCGCCCGCATCCCGCACTCAGCGGCCGGGGTGCTCCTGACCCTGCACATCGTCCTCACCCTTGGCCAGGGCTATGCCGCGGCCGGTGCCGCCGCAGCGGTCATGACCATCGGTATTGCCCTGGGCGCCCCGTGGCGCGGCAGGCGCGTTGACACCGTAGGGTTGCGGACCGCACTCATCCCGTCCGTGATCTCGGAGACGCTGATCTGGTCTGTGGTGCCGCACGTGTCCTACCAGTGGCTCCTCCCACTGGTCTTCGTGGGCGGCCTGCTCACGCTGCCAATTTTCAGCGTGGTCCGGCAGTCCCTGGGCGTCCTGGCGGAGGGCGACCAGCGCCGCACCGCGTTCGCCCTGGACGCCATCACCACCGAAATGGTGTTCATGATCGGGCCGGCCGCCGGCGCCGTGGTGGCCACCAGTGGATTCACCGTTGCCGGGTTGACCGTGGTGGGCGTGGCCACGTCCCTGGCAGGGCTGTCCCTCATGTGGTTCAACCCGCCCACCCGCAGTCCGGCGCAAACCGCCGAATGCGCCGGGGATGAGCAACATGCCGCGGAAGCCGCCGTGGTCGCCACCGCTCCGGCCCACGTCCAGGAAGCCGCCGCGGAACTGTCACCGGCCGGGACGGCCGGCCGTGCGGCAGAGGGACTGCGCGGAAGGCTGGCGGGCGGCTTCGCGTGGTTCACCGCAACGGTCGCGGCACTCTTTGCTGTTGCCGCCGGCGCCGGCATGGTCCTGAGCGGCACCGACGTTGGCATCGTTGCGGCGCTGGAAACCGGAGGGCGCCAGAGCGAGATCGGCATCGTGTTCGTCTTCTGGTGCGCCGCCTCGGTGGTGGGCGGACTCATCTACGGCGCCATGCACCGGCCCATCCCGCCTGTCATCCTGCTGCTGGGAATGGCGGCGCTGACGCTGCCCATGGCCTTCGCCCACGACACCTGGACGCTGGCACTGGTTTCCATCCTGCCCGGCCTGCTCTGCGCTCCCGTCCTCTCCGCAGCCTCCGAAAAGGTCGCGGACCTGGTGTCGGAGGAACGGCGCGGGGAGGCGATGGGCTGGTACGGCTCAGCCCTGACCGCCGGTGTTGCCCTCGGCTCGCCGCTGGCCGGCATCTTCATCGACCTCATGGGACCGTCCGGGGGTTTCGTTTCGGTTGGCGCCGCCGGCGTCGTGCTGTGCCTGGTGGGCCTGGCCCTCCAGCAGCGCCGCCGAAAAGCCGCCGCCTGATATTTCCGTCCGCCGCGCTGAACGGCAGGTACGGAGTGGCCGGTCAAGCCCCGGGTGCTTTGCCTGGAAACGACGACGGCGGGACGACCTTGAAAGGCCGTCCCGCCGTCGGACGCTGCTTGGGTGGGTTCTTCCTTAGTTCACTGCGCCGGTGTACTTTTCGCCCGGGCCCTTGCCCGGTGCATCCGGAATCAGCGACTCTTCACGGAACGCCAGCTGGAGGGACCGCAGCCCATCGCGCAACGGTCCGGCGTGCTGCGAGCCGATTTCGGGGGCAGCTGCCGTCACCAGACCGGCCAGGGCGGTGATCAGCTTCCGGGCCTCGTCCAGGTCCTTCAGCTCGGCCGCGTTGTCTTCTGCGGCCAGGCCAAGCTTTACCGCGGCTGCGCTCATGAGGTGCACGGCGGCCGTGGTGATGACCTCGATGGCGGGGACTTCCGAGATGTCCCGGATCTGTTGTGAAACGTCTGCGCCTGCGTCACCGGGCTCGAAGACGTACGAATTACTGTCTGAGGTGCTCATACTGGTAAGCTTGACACAGACCGACTGGATGTCGTTATTTCAGAGATTGTCCCAAACGATCAGGTTCCCAACAGCGCTTTTGCGGCGTTGACGGGAATTTTTTCTGTAGAATGGCTTCCAGTTTGCAAGCGGAGTTCTCTCCCACCCGCGTCAGCCGCTGTCCCAGGCGTTCCTTTGGAACCTGCAGGGGACGTAAGGTTGCCGGGTATCTGGTTGGGCATGGACCGGCACACGCCGGGACTGTGTGCGTGCAGCCCTGACGGGGTTGCCGAGCCAACCTATCTGAGGCCTTCGATTGCTCCGGCAATTGGGGGCCTTCTCTATTTGCCGGACTCAACAACAAACACAGGAGCTTTAACATTAGCGAGCCAAGAATCAATGAGCGTATCCGCGTCCCCGAGGTGCGGCTGGTCGGCCCTGCAGGTGAACAGGTAGGAATCGTCCGTATTGAGGATGCCCTGCGACTGGCTGCCGAGTCCGACCTTGATCTCGTTGAAGTTGCACCTCAGGCGAAGCCTCCGGTGTGCAAGCTGATGGACTTCGGCAAGTACAAGTACGAGGCCGCGGTCAAGGCACGTGAGGCCCGGAAGAACCAGACGAACACTGTTCTGAAGGAAATCCGTTTCCGGTTGAAGATCGACACCCACGACTACGAGACCAAGCGCGGCCACGCCCTGCGCTTCCTCGGTGCCGGGGACAAGGTCAAGGCCATGATCCAGTTCCGTGGCCGTGAGCAGCAGCGTCCGGAGATGGGCATCCGCCTGCTCCAGCGCTTCGCGGACGACGTCGCCGAAGTTGGCGTGGTGGAGTCCAGCCCCCGCATTGACGGCCGCAACATGGTCATGGTGGTTGGGCCGCTGAAGAACAAGGCTGAAGCCAAGGCTGAGGCACGGCGCGCCACGCAGCGGGCCGAGGCCAAGGCCCAGAACGAAGCCAAGGCTTCCGGACGCGTTGACACGTCCGGCGAGGACCAGGCCCCCTTGACGCAGTCACTGGCGGACCTGCTGCCCGAAGGTTTCACCGTCTCCACGGAGCCGGAGGCTGTAGCCGAGGACAACGCCCCCGCCGAGGCGCCCGCTGTTGCGGCACCTGAGCAGGAAGCTCCGAAGCAGGAAGCCCCCAAGGCTGCTGCGCCGAAGCAGGAAGCTCCGAAGCAGGAAGCCCCCAAGGCTGCTGCGCCGAAGCAGGAAGCTCCGAAGCAGGAAGCCCCCAAGGCTGCTGCGCCGAAGGCCGCTCCGGCTCCCAGGCCTGCAGCTGCCGCCAAGCCGGAAGCCGCCGCGCCGGCGGCACCGAAACCGGCCGCTGTGCCTGCACCACCCAAGCCGGTGGCCAGGCCTGCTGCGCCGAAGCCTGCTGCGCGCCCTGCCCCCAAGGCAGCGCCGAAGCCGGCCGGCAAGAAGACCAACTAGTTCACAGCTGCCGGGGTACGCCTCCGGCAGTCAGCAACCAGCATGCTGCCCGCAGGGGTGGCTGCGCGATAGAACTGCGGCCCCCGGGCCTGCAGAAACGTAAGGAGATCGGTTCCCATGCCGAAGATGAAGACCCACAGTGGTGCTAAGAAGCGCTTCAAGCTGACCGGCAGCGGCAAGCTGCGCCGCCAGCAGGCCAACCGCCGCCACTACCTGGAGCACAAGTCCTCCCGCCTGACCCGCCGCCTTGCCGGCGACCGGATCGTCTTCAAGGGCGACGCCAAGGTCATCCGGAAGATGCTCGGCATCTAATTTCCAAGTTCTATGAGGGGCCGCCGCCTGGCGGTCCGTCACCTGCCAAACAGCATTCTCAGGCCGCCGGTTCACCGGCAGTAGATGCTTGGGATCAGATTTTCGAAGGAGTACGCACGTGGCACGTGTGAAGAGGGCGGTCAACGCCCACAAGAAGCGCCGGGTTGTTCTTGAACGCGCAAAGGGTTACCGCGGACAGCGTTCGCGCCTGTACCGCAAGGCCAAGGAGCAGCTGCTGCACTCGTTTGTGTACAGCTACGGCGACCGCAAGAAGAAGAAGGGTGACTTCCGCCGCCTGTGGATCCAGCGCATCAACGCTGCGTCCCGCGCCAACGGCCTCACCTACAACCGCCTCATCCAGGGCCTGAAGGCCGCCGAGGTCGAGGTTGACCGCCGTATGCTGGCCGAGCTTGCCGTCTCTGACGCCAACGCCTTCGCCGCGCTGGTCCAGGTGGCCAAGGACTCCCTTCCGGCAGACACCTCCGCCAAGAAGGCAGCCGCAGCCTAGGCAAGCAGCTTCCGCCCCTCGCCTGAGGGGCCCGTTCAGGAACTGGTGGCAGCAGCTACTACAGTTTTCTATATGAACGAAACCGGGCGCCCGCAAGACCTTCCACTTTCCAACCCCCGAGCTGATCGGGTCAGGGATGTGGCAAAGCTTGCAGGGCGCCCGGTCCGTTTAAAGCGCGGGCAGTTCCTGGCCGAGGGCCCGCAGGCCGTCCGTGAAGCACTCAAGCTCCACCAGCAGCGTCTTGCGGCGGGAGGTCCCGGAGTAGTGACTGAGGTCTTCGCCAGCGAAAGCTGCCTTGACCGTTTTCCCGAATTTGAAGAGCTCTCCGAGGGCACCAGCGCACGGCTGGCCACGGATGAGGTCCTGGCAGCCATGGCGGACACCGTCAACCCGCAGGGGATAGTGGCGGTCTGCAGGTTTGTGGACGTGGCTCTGGCGGACGTGCTCGACGCCGGGCCCCGCCTGATTGCCGTGCTGTGCCAGGTGCGGGACCCGGGGAACGCGGGAACGGTCCTGCGTGCGGCCGATTCCGCCGGTGCCGACGCCGTGGTGTTCACGACGTCCAGCGTGGACATCTACAACCCCAAGGCCGTCCGGTCCACCGCAGGTTCGCTGTTCCACCTTCCGGTGGTGCTGGCCGCCGATCCCGCGGAACTCGCTGCAGCCTGCAAGGCCCGCGGCATCGGCATCCTTGCCGCCGACGGCTACGGGCAGCTGGACCTTGATGTCCTGCAGGACGAGAACGCCCGGCGCCGGCTCACCGGAACAGGGCCGGAGTCTGTGTACGACCTCGCCGGTCCCACGGCCTGGTTCTTTGGGAACGAGGCGCAGGGACTCTCCGCGGAGGAGCTGGAACTGGCCGACCACCGGGTGGCCGTTCCTGTCTACGGCGCCGCCGAGAGCCTCAACCTTGGGACGGCGGCCACGGTATGCCTCTACGCCAGCGCCCGCTCCCAGCGCCGTGCGGCAGCTGCAGTGGGGCAGGAACAGGCCGGATAGGGACGCGCCACGGCCGGGAACTTCGGGGAAAGGCCAGGGACCTTCTAAAAAAAGAAAGGCCCCGGAAGTCCGGGGCCGATGGGGTGTTGGTAGACAGAGTGATCAGGGTGCGCGGGTTGCTTTTCCGCGTCCGGTGACTGCTCCGTAGATGCCGGCGACAAGCAGGCCGCCGACGATAGCGAGAATCCAGGTGCCGAGGTCGAAGAAGGCAAGATCGCCCTTGTTGAACAGGAGGCTGCCAATCCAGCCGCCAACAATGGCACCGACGACACCGAGGATGAGGCTGGTGACCCAGCCGCCGCCGACCCGTCCGGGCATAACGGCCTTAACGATGGCCCCGACTATGAGGCCCAAAATAATCCAAGCAAGAAAACCCATGTCTCCTCCTTATTGTGACCGGGATTAATAGTCCCGATGAGGCTCAAGCTAACATAAGCCCCCTGCAAAGTCAGTAGCTCGGGTGACGGCGTTGCTGCATCGTTAGGACAGCGCGGGCCCCCGTTTTCGGGGCTCCGTGCGCATAACCTCAGGCAGCCAGCGGCCTCTTGCGTTCGAGCAGGCCGCTGAGGAGCGCGACGCCGAAACCAAGGACGGCGAGGACGGCGCCGACCAGCGCCGGGGCAACAAAGCCCCACCCGAGGGCGATGACAAGGCCGCCGAGGAAGGCTCCCAGCGCGTTGGCGACGTTCAGCGCGGCATGGTTGAGGGAGGATGCCAGCGATGGGGCATCCGGCGAGGCGTCCAGCAGCCGGGTCTGCAGAGCGGGGATGAGCATGGAACCGGAAGCTCCCACCACAAACACCATGACCATGGCGCTCCACTGCCAGTGCGCCGCCACCGCATAGACCACCAGAGCCACGGCGATGGCAGGGAGGACCCGGTACAGGGTGCCCATGACGGATTTGTCAGCGAGCCTGCCGCCGACGACGTTCCCGGCCACCATGCCAAGACCGTAGAGCGCCACCACAAGGGGGATCAGGGTGGAGGGGATGCCGGCCACGGAGGTCATGGTGTGGGCGATGTAGGTATAGGTGGCGAAGAAGCCGCCGAAACCCACGATGCCCACCAGGAGTGCCAGCCATACCTGGAGCCGTTTGAGGGCCCCGAGCTCGCGCCGGATGCTCGCGTCGGAGTGGGCGTGCTGGAAGGGGACGAATTTCCACACCATGGCCAGTGCCAGCAGGCCGATGGCACCGACCAGGACAAACAGCAGGCGCCAGCCGAAGGTCTGTCCCAGCCAGGTGGCGAACGGTACTCCCACGACGTTGGAGACGCTGAGCCCGGCCATGACCATGGAGATGGCCCAACCGCGCCGTGTGGGCGGAACGAGGGAAGCCGCGATGACGGCTGCAACGCCGAAGAACGCTCCGTGCGGCAGGCCGGCGGCAAAGCGGGACACCAGCATCCAGCCATAGTCGGGGGCAACGAATGACGCCAGGTTGGCCACGGTAAAGAACAGCAGCAGCCCCAGCGCCAGTTTCTTGCGGGGGAGCCTGGCGCCGACGGCGGCCAGCAGCGGAGCGCCTACCACTACCCCCAGCGCATAGGCGGAGATCAGGTTGCCGGCCTGCGGAGTGGTAATTGCCAGGCCCTGCTCCACTTCCTTGAGCAGGCCCATCATGGTGAACTCGGTGACGCCGATGCCTACGCCGCCCATGGCCAGGGCGAAAATCGCCATGCCGATGTTGGGGGTCGTGCTGCGGGTTGCCGTGGACGGGGAAAGAACGCTGCTCATATTCCTGCTTCTTGAAACGTGGGACTCGCAAGGGACGGATGCCACGGCAGTGGGGCAGGACGGTCCGGACAGTGTGGCAAACCCCGGCTGGGCAGGACCTATTCCCGGCAGGAACTGTTCCTAAGGCGGGAATGCTGTTCCCGGACACTCCATTGTGGCCCATAGAATGACCCGGTGACTGGACTGATTCAGGTTGTGGGCGGAGCTGTGGTGGACCGGCTGGCCAATCCGGCTGCCCTGTTGGTGGCACGGCGAAGCGCGCCGGAGCACCTGGCGGGGCTGTGGGAGTTCCCCGGCGGCAAGGTGGAGGCCGGGGAGGAACCCGAAACGGCGCTGGTGAGGGAGCTGGCTGAGGAACTGGGAATCGGCGTGCGCCTGGGACTGGAACTTCATGCGGAAACACCGGCTGGCTGGCCCCTCAATGACCGGGCCAGTATGAGGGTGTGGTTCGCTGAGGTGACCCACGGCGAACCATTGCCCCTTGAAGACCATGACGAACTGCGCTGGGTGGACCTGCGGGACCGGGAAGCTGTCCTCACCTTGCCGTGGATCCCCGCCGACTATCCGATTGTCCATGCGCTGCTGGAATCCGTGGGATCGTCGCTGGGCCGGAGCCGCTAGAAAAGCGCGTCCTGCTGCGAGGGCCGGGACGAAGAAGGGACGCCCGGGGGCCCGGCATTCGTGCCGGCCGGAATGCTTCCTGCCGGGTACTGCGCTTCCTCGGCACGGGGATCGTCCAGGTCCCGGTGGCTGAAGCCGGACGAATGCGAAAACCCATGGCGTGCCTTGAAATAGCGGACCCTGCCGGCCAGCCAGGTGCGGTACTCCTTGGAGGCGTAGGAACCCGTCCCGTACAGGCGCCGGTAGCGGCCGGCCAATTCGGGGTGGTGTTTGGCAATCCACTGCATGAACCACTCCCGGGTGCCAGGTTTCAGGTAGAGGGCGCCGGCCGTAACGCCGGTGGCCCCGGCAGTGGCCAGGGAAGCGAAGAGGGAATCAAGTGCTTCGTCGCTGTCCGACAACCACGGCAGGATGGGCATGGCCATGACGCCGCATGGCAGTCCGGCCTCACGTAAGCGGGAGACGAGTTTCAGCCGGGCCCTGGGTCCTGGGGTGCCGGGTTCGATGGCCTCCGAGAGGGCCTCGTCCGTCATGGCCAGGGAAATGCCCAGCCCCACGGGCACCTGCGTGGCAGCCCTTTTGAGCAACGGGATGTCCCGCGCCAACAGCGTTCCCTTGGTGAGGATGGACAGGGGAGTGCCGGATTCCGCCAAGGCGGCAATGATGCCGGGCATGAGCCGGTACCGGCCCTCGGCCCGCTGGTAGGGGTCTGTATTGGTACCCAGCGCCACCTGCTGGCGTGTCCAGGATGCCTTGTTCAGTTCCTTGCGGAGGACCTCCGCGGCATTCACCTTCACCACCACCTGGCTGTCAAAGTCCATCCCGGCGTCGAAATCCAGGTAGGTGTGGGACTTGCGGGCGAAGCAGTAGACACAGGCATGGCTGCAGCCGCGGTAGGGATTGACGGTCCATTCGAAAGGCATCTTTGACCCTGCCGGGACCCTGTTGAGCACCGATTTGGCGGTGACCTCGTGGAACGTGATGCCGGCGAACTCGGGGGTGGTGACGGAACGCACCAGTCCTGCCAGCGGAAGCAGCGCCGGAGCAGCGGCACCCGCGGTGTCAGGCGTATCGGGTACCAGTGCCTGCGCTTCCCATCTCATGGCTCCATTCGAAAACATGTTCGAATGGAAGTCAAGGCGCCGCGCGCTGATACCAGCCGGTCGCCCAGAGGTACCGGCCGGCCGCCCAGAGGTACCGGCCGGTGGAAGGGGCGGCCTACTGCTCCAGGGCCCACGTGGCGGTCACGGCTGCCTCCACCCGGTTTGCGCCCGGTTCCACCGTCATGCCCTCCGGAGCAGAGGCCCGCTGCATGCCCGCCAGGGGAACCGGGCCCGGCGCCGGGCGCTGGTCTGTCACGGACAACACCGGTCCCAGGCGGGCGGAGGCCAACGCTGCGTACTGCCCGGCAGTGCGGAGTGCGTCGTGCCAGGCGGCTTCCCGGGCCTCAGCCCGGACGGCGGTGTCGTCCGAAAGGACCAATTGCAGGGTGTTCAGCCGGGCGGAATCCCCGGCCGCGTCGACGGCCGCGGAGATGGTGGCGGACGCGGTGGCGATGTCCCTGAGCCGGACCGTGACGCTGCTGGCAGCCACGTACCCCACGAGCTTTTGGCCCTCGCCGTCCCGCCAGGCGAGGTCGGCGCGGACGCTCATCCCCGCCGAGCGGATATCGGCCGGTGCAACACCGTGGCCGCGGAGAACCGAGCCCATCATGGCCAGGCCTTCCGCGGCCGCCGCATACGCCTCCTCCACCGATCCGGCACGGCACTCGACGCCCACCGAAACCAGCATCAGGTCAGGGGGTGCCTCCGCCCATCCCGTGCCCGTGGCGGTGACTGTTCGCGCATTCCCGTGCGCGGGGGCCTCCGGGCCCATCACGCCCGCCTCGACGCAGTGGGCGGGTAGCCGCCGGCCGCCAGCCCTGCCCGGCGCTCAAAGATGTTGCCCGTTCCCGGATTTCCGGTGCGCAGCACCGACCAGCCGGCGGCTGCCAGGTACAGGGGGATGAAGGGCAATCCGAGGCACCACGCGTACTGGGTGCAGTGCCCTTCCTCGTGTCCCAGGAGTGCGGGCCGGGACAGCAGCTCACCGGCCGTGCTCCGGCACAGCACGACGTTCCCAAGGGTGTAGGCGTGCGCGAACGGCAACCGCCAGCGGTAGCCTGCGGCTATGATCAGGCCGCGGGGGCCCCGGCTGATCTGCGTCCTGGCGGCGAGCGCGACGGCGAGCCCGGCCAGGGTGCTCCCGTTCAGGAGGTTCGCTGCCCGCCTGAGCCGTTGGGCCGTCGTCGGGCCGTGAACGGTACCCGCGCGCTGCCGCAAAGTCATGAGGCCATGGTAGCCGGAGGGTTCAACTAGACTGGAGGGCAGTGGCCGCCGGTCCTGCCGGCGAGCCCTGACCTGGTCATTGAATGACACTGACGTTCAGCGCATTCATCCATGACCTGCCAGCGACGGACGCGCCGGGCGGGAAACCGCCAACGGCTGCCCCGGCCGCCGGCAGCCACGACTCGTAGCTAAGAACAGTAGATGACTGAAACTTTGCCGGGCGCCGCCATCCCGAACCCCACGGATGAGGCCGCCATCAACGCCGCTGTAGATCAGGCCATCACCGCCATCGCCGGTGCGGCCACCCTTGACGAGCTGAAGGCGGTGCGCCTTGCCCACAGCGGCGAGAAGTCCCCGCTGAGCCTAGCCAACCGTGAGATTGGCCGCCTGCCCAAGGACCAGAAGGCGCTCGCCGGGAAGCTGATGGGCGCCTCCCGCGGCCGGGTCAACAAGGCGCTCGCCGACCGCACGGCGGTATTGGAAGCCGAGAACGACGCCAGGATCCTGGTCGAGGAAACCGTGGACGTCACCGCCGCTCCGCGCCGCCGTCGTGCAGGTGCCCGCCACCCGCTCTCCACGCTGCAGGACCGCGTGGCGGACATCTTCGTGGGCATGGGCTGGGAAATCGCCGAAGGCCCCGAGGTGGAATCCGAGTGGTTCAACTTCGACGCCCTGAACTTCAAGCCGGACCACCCTGCCCGCGAAATGCAGGACACCTTCTTCGTGGAACCGCCTGAAGCCCACCTGCTGATGCGGACCCACACCTCCCCGGTGCAGGTCCGGTCCATGCTGGAACGCGAGGTTCCCATCTACGTGCTGTGCCCGGGCAAAGTGTTCCGCACGGATGAACTGGACGCCACCCACACCCCGGTGTTCCACCAGTTCGAGGGCCTGGCCATCGACAGGAACCTCAGCATGGCGGACCTGCGCGGCACCCTTGAGCACTTCGCCCGGCAGATGTTCGGCGATGAAGCCCAGATCCGGCTGCGCCCCAACTACTTCCCGTTCACGGAGCCGTCCGCCGAACTGGACATCTTCCATCCCGGGGCCAAGGGGGGCCCGGCGTGGATCGAGTGGGGCGGCTGCGGCATGGTCAACCCCAACGTCCTGCGCGCCGCCGGCATCGACCCGGACGTCTATTCAGGTTTTGCCTTCGGCATGGGCATCGAGCGCACCCTCATGTTCCGTAACGAGGTGGGGGACATGCGCGACATGATCGAAGGCGATGTACGGTTCAGCGAGCACTTCGGGATGGAGATCTAACAGTGCGTATCCCACTTTCCTGGCTGCGTGAATTCGCGGCCGTACCGGCCGATGCAACGGCCGAAGACGTCATGGCCGAACTGGTCAAGGTGGGCTTCGAGGAAGAAGCGGTCCACCGCCCCACGGACACGCTGAGGGGCCCTGTCGTGGTGGGCCAGGTCCTGAGCCTGGTCAAGGAACCCCAGACCAACGGCAAGACCATCAACTGGTGCCAGGTCCGCGTTGTCCCCGAAGGGCAGGAGCAGACCCTCACCGGGGACGGCATTGACCCCTCCGGCGTCCAGGGCATCATCTGCGGCGCCCACAACTTCGTTGAGGGCGACAAAGTGGTGGTCACGCTTCCGGGTGCCGTGCTGCCCGGCGACTTCCACATTTCGGCCCGCAAGACCTACGGCCACCTGTCCGCCGGCATGATCGCCTCAGTCCGCGAACTGGGCATCGGCGAGGACCACGACGGCATCCTGGTGCTGTCCCGCATCGGGCTGGACCCGGAAGTGGGCACCGACGCCATGGAACTGCTGGGCCTCTATGACCAGGCCGCGGAAATCAACGTCACCCCGGACCGCGGGTACGCCTTCTCCATCCGTGGGGTTGCCCGCGAGTACGCCCACGCCACCGGCACCGCCTTCACGGACCCTGCCGCGAAGGTCAACGCCCCGGCAGAGCTGTCCGGGGGTTACGGCGTCAAACTCAACGACGACGCCCCCATTTACGGCAAGCCCGGCTGCGACCGCTTCGTGGCACGCACCGTGCGCGGCGTTGACGCTACCCGCCCCACCCCGCCGTGGATGGTGTCCCGGCTCCGGCTGGCAGGCATCCGCTCCATCTCCCTGCCGGTGGACATCTCCAATTACGTCATGCTCGAGCTGGGCCAGCCCACGCACTGCTACGACCTGGACAAGCTGTCCGGCGACATCGTGGTGCGGCGTGCCTCCGCAGGCGAGAAGATCACCACCCTGGACGGCAAGGAGCGCACCCTTGACGCCGAGGACCTGCTGATCACCGACAATTCGGGCGCCATCGGCATTGCGGGCGTCATGGGCGGCGCCGCCACAGAGGTGAGTGACTCGACGTCGAACGTCCTGGTGGAAGCAGCGCACTTCGACGAGGTGTCCATTGGGCGGTCGCGTCGCCGGCACAAGCTGCCCTCCGAGGCGTCCAAGCGCTTCGAGCGCGGGGTTGACTGGCAGGTGGCGGGCGTCGCCGCCCAGCGCGTGGTGGACCTCCTGGTGGAACTGGCCGGCGGCACCGCCGACGAACCCGGAACCGACGTGGGCACGGCTCCGGAAACCATCACCATCGGGCTGCCCGCCGGCTTCGCCGCTGCCCGCATCGGCGTCGACTTCACCGAAGAGCAGATCGTCACCTCCCTGGAGGACCTGGGCGCCGTCGTGGAGAAGAACGACGGCGGCTGGAGCGTTACGCCGCCCACGTGGCGCAGCGACCTGGAGACCAAGGAAGACCTGACCGAGGAAATCGCACGGCTGGTGGGCTACGACAAGATCCCGGCCACCCTGCCGGTGGCCCCTCCGGGGCGCGGACTCACCCGGATCCAGCAGCAGCGCCGGCGCCTGATCCAGTCGCTGGCCGACGCCGGCCTGACCGAGGTGCTGTCCTACCCGTTCGTGTCCAAGGCCGCCAACGACACCTTTGGCGTCGCCGAGCAGGGTGCCCAGCGGAGCGCGGTCAAGCTGGCCAACCCCATCAGCGAGGAACAGGGCTACCTGCGCACGTCCATCCTGCCGGGGCTGATCGAGGTGGCCAAGCGCAACCACTCGCGCGGCTTCCGCGACCTCGCCCTGTTCGAATCGGGCCTGGTGTTCCTTCCCGCCGGGACCGTGGGCACTGCCTCCATCCCGCCGCTGGGCGCCAAGCCCGCCGACGAGGTGCTCGACGCACTGTACGACGGCGTCCCGGACCAGCCGTTCCATGTGGCCGCCATCCTCACCGGCCACGATTCCCCGGCTGCTGCCGGCCATACTCCGCGGACGTGGGACTGGGCCGACGCGCTGGATGTTGCCCGCCTTGCGGGCGACGTCCTCGGCGTCGACCTTGTGGTCACGCAGGGCAGCCACCAGGCGTTCCATCCCGGCCGCACCGCCCGGCTCGCACTGCGGACGGGAGAGACCGTGGGGTACGCGGGCGAACTGCACCCCAAGCTGCTGGCGGCCTCGGACATGCCGGCCCGTTCGGTGGCACTTGAACTCAATGCCGACGCCCTGTTTGAGGCGGCACCGGATGTGATCGTGGCCCGCCACATCTCCACGTTCCCGGTGGCGACGCAGGACGTTGCACTCGTTGTTCCCGCCGACGTGCCCGCGGACGAGGTCCTTGGTGCGCTGCGTGAAGGCGCCGGTGAGCTGCTGGAGGACGTCGCGCTGTTCGATGTCTACGCAGGCAAGGGCATCGAGGAGGGCAAGAAGTCGCTGGCCTTCGGCCTCCGCTTCCGCGCCGCTGACCGCACCCTCACCGCTGACGAAGCCTCGGCCGCGCGTGAGCAGGCAGTTGCCCTGGCCGCGGAACGGTTCGGAGCCGTCCAGCGCTAAGCAGGACAAACCCGTGAACCACGGAAGTCCCCGCACCCTTGAATTGAACTGCTCCCCGGAAGTTGGACTGACTAAATAAGAGCCTAAGCCGCGAGGGTCTGGGTCCGGTATTGCACCGGGCTCAGGCCCTTGAGCTTTGTCGAGATTCTTTCGGTGTTGTACCAGCGGATGTATTCGTGCAGTGCCCCTGCCAAGGCGTCGGTGCTGAGGTATCGCACGTGGTGGAAGAGCTCTTCCTTAAGGTGGCCGAAGAAGTTTTCCATCACGGCGTTGTCGTAGCAGTTGCCCTTGCGTGACATCGACTGGCTCGCGCCGGCTTCCTGTAAGAGTTTTCGCCACGAGACGTGCTGGTACTGGAAGCCCTGGTCCGAATGCACGAGTGGCTGCTGGTTATCCTCAAGGCAGGCAAGGGCCTGGCGCAGCGAATTATTGGTGAGCTCCAGATTCGGAGACGGGCTGATCGAGTAGGAGATGATCTGCCGGTCGAAAAGATCCATAACCGGCGAAAGGTAGAGCTTACGGTCGCCGACGCTGAACTCCGTCACATCCGTTACCCACTTCCGGTTCGGGGCATCAGCCTCGAACTCCCGGTTCAACACGTTCGGAGCAACCCGGCCCTGCCCGCCCTGGTAGGAGTTATAACGCTTCTTCCGCCGGACCTTGCACACCAGATTCAGGGACCGCATGAGCTTCAGAACGGTCTTTTTCGCGACCGTCCACCCTTGCTTGACCATCTCGGTGTGGACCCGCCGGTGCCCGTACCGGCCATGGTTCTTCTCGAAAATTTCCCTGACAGCGGCCTTGATGAACTCCTGCGGATCAGGGCCTTGGATGCGTGCCTGATGATAGAAGAACGTCGATCTGGCAAGAGATGCTGCCTGCAGCAGGACCGGAAGCGGGAAGTCAGCCTTGAGAGCGATGAGGGCTTGGACCTTCACCGTCGTTCCTGCGCCCTCAAGGCCCGCAATTTTCCCAGGTAAGCCACTTCCGCCCGCAACCGTTCGTTCTCCCGCCGTAACCGCTCCAGTTCCGATACCTCGGCCGGCTGCGGGGCATCAGGTGCCTTAGGCCTGCCCTTGGACTTGGGACGTAATGCGTCCGGGCCCTCGCGGCGATACGCCCGGGCCCACGTCTTCAGTAGCGTGGGCGAGGACAAACCCACCTCCGCCGCGAGATCCGGGGCAGTCTCACCGGCGATAAACCGTTCAACCAGCGCGAGCTTGAATTCGAACGAGTACACCTGTTTCGTCGGCTTGGCCACCAGCGCTCCTCGACCATGGATCTTCCACCGCCGATAGAGAACCCTTATCGGCGGGCGGGACACCCCTAGCAACGTCGCCGCCGCACTATCCGCGATGCCCTTCTCAAACCACGCTACAGCGGCCTCACGCTGAACCTCAGACAACGAACTACGTGCATGCATAAAACTGCTCCCCGGAAGTCGGAACTGAATTTCTCAGTCCAACTTCCGGGGAGCAGTTCAGAATGGGCGCGGGGACTTCTTCATTATCCGGCGAAGCGGGGTTTCCTACGGCACCAGGAGAACCTTTCCGGTGGTTTTCCGGCCCTCAAGGTCGCGGTGTGCCTGCCCGGCCTGGCTTAACGGGTAGCGGGCCCCGATGCGGACCTTCAGGCTCCCGCCGGCGGCCGCTGCAAAGACCTCGTCGGAGCGCCAGCGTCGCTCCGCGGCATCCCGCAGGTAGTGGCCCATGGTGGGCCGGGTGAGGAACAGGGAACCCCCGGCGTTGAGGCGCTGCGGGTCAAATGGCGGGACCGGGCCGGAGGCTGCGCCGAACAGCACCAGCATTCCCCGGACACCAAGGGCGTTAAGGGAGCCGTCGAACGTATCCTTACCCACGCCGTCGTACACCACGTCCACGCCCTTGCCGCCGGTGAGCTCGCGCACGTGGTGCGGAAAACCTTCGTAGCGCAGCACATGGTCCGCGCCGGCCTCAAGGGCGAGGGCCTTTTTCCCGTCATTGGACACGGTGGTGATGACCCGGGCGCCCTTTGCCTTGAGCAGCTGGATGAGCAGCAGTCCAACCCCGCCGGCCCCGGCGTGCAGCAGTACGGTGTGCCCGGATTCCACCTTGAAGGTGGAATTGACCAGGTAGTGCGCGGTGATGCCCTGGAGGGGAAGGGCGGCGGCGGTAAAGACATCCAGGCCTTTCGGTACCGGCAGTGCGGCGTCCTCATCCACCAGGGCGTAGTCCGCGTAGCAGTTCAGGCCCTCGGCCGTGGCTATCCGGTCGCCCACGGAGAAGCCGGTGACGCCTTCGCCCACGGCTTCCACCGTCCCTGCGGCTTCCGTGCCGGGGGTGAAGGGGTACTGGACTTTGTAGGTCCCACTGCGCTTGTAGGTGTCGATGAAGTTGACGCCGGCCGCCCCGACTTTGAAGAGCACCTGGCCCGGCCCCGGAGCGGGTGTTTGAACCTCGGCGTAGTCAAGGACTTCCGGTCCGCCTGCCTGCCGTGCGACGATTGCATGCGTCATGGCTCTCCTTTCGCGGGTCCCGGCGTTTCCGGCCCCGGCTGCCGAGACCATCCTAGGGACACCGCAGACCGGCACGGCAAGTCCCGGCGTAACCGCAGGCCTCAAGGACGGCCATGCATAAATATCGGCATCAATGCATAACTATTGCTGTATAGTCGGAGCATGACTATTTCTGTTGCGGTTTCGGGTGCCAGCGGCTACGCCGGGGGAGAGGTCCTTCGCCTTCTGGCGGGGCACCCCGGTGTGACCATCGGTGCCATCACAGCGCACAGCAATGCCGGGTCCCGCCTCGGCGAACTGCAGCCGCACCTGCATGGACTGGCCAGCCGCATCCTTGAAGACACCACGGTGGAGAACCTCTCCGGCCACGATGTCGTCTTCCTGGCGCTGCCGCACGGTGCTTCCGCCGAGATCGCCGCCCAGCTTCCCGAAGGGACAGTCGTCATCGACGCCGGCGCCGACCATCGCCTTGAAGACCCCGCCGCGTGGGAGAAGTTCTACGGCTCGCCCCATGCCGGCACCTGGCCCTACGGACTCCCGGAGCTGCCCGGCCAGCGGGAAGCCCTCAAGGGCGCCAAGCGCATCGCCGTTCCCGGCTGCTACCCAACGTCCGCCCTCCTGGCGCTGACCCCCGGCTTCGCTGCGCACCTGCTGGAGCCCGACGACGTCGTGATCGTTTCTGCCTCCGGCACCTCGGGCGCGGGCAAGGCCGCCAAGGTCAACCTGATCGGCGCTGAAGTCATGGGCTCCATGAGTCCCTACGGCGTGGGCGGTGGACACCGGCACACCCCCGAGATCGAGCAGGGCCTCTCCAACGCGGCAGGGGAAAAAGTCAGCGTTTCCTTCACGCCCACCCTTGCTCCCATGAGCCGCGGCATCCTGACCACCGCCACTGCCAAGGTCAAGGCCGGCACCACCGCAGCGCAGCTGCGGCAGGCATGGACCGAAGCGTACGACGACGAGCCGTTCGTCCACGTGCTGTCCGAGGGCCAGTGGCCCGGGACCAAATCGGTCCAGGGTTCCAACCACGCAGCCATGCAGCTGGCCTTCGACGCCCACACGGGACGGGTGGTCGTCGCCTGCGTGATCGACAACCTGACCAAGGGCACTGCCGGCGGAGCCGTGCAGTCCATGAACATCGCACTCGGCCTGCCCGAAACCGCCGGCCTCAACCTGCAGGGAGTAGCTCCGTGACCATCACCACCCCCCAGGGATTCCGGGCAGCAGGCGTCACCGCCGGACTCAAGGCCTCCGGCAACCCGGACCTCGCCCTGGTCGTCAACGACGGACCATCCAAAGCCGCCGCCGCCGTGTTCACCAGCAACCGCGTGGCCGCAGCCCCCGTGCACTGGTCACGCCAGGTGGTCTCGGACGGCCGCGTGGATGCCGTCATCCTCAACTCCGGCGGGGCCAACGCCTGCACCGGTCCCACGGGCTTCCAGAACACCCACAGCACCGCGGAGAAAGTGGCCGAGGTCCTGGGCATCTCAGCCACCGACGTGTTCGTCTGCTCCACCGGCCTGATTGGCGAGCAGCTGCCCATGGACAAGATCCTGCCGGGCGTCGAGGCCGCTGCAGCAGCACTCAGCACCGACGGGGGACCGGACGCCGGCACGGCCATCATGACCACCGACAGCGTGCCCAAGTCGGCCCTCTTCATCGGCACCGACGCCGACGGCCAGGAATTCAGCATCGGCGGCATCGCCAAGGGCGCCGGCATGCTGGCCCCCGGCCTGGCCACCATGCTGGTGGTGCTCACCACGGATGCCGTGGTGCAGCCCGAAATGCTCGACGTCGTCCTCCGCGACGCCACGCGGGTTACGTTCGACCGCGCCGACTCAGACGGCTGCATGTCCACCAACGACACGGTTGTCCTGCTGGCTTCCGGCGCTTCCGCGGCTGTGCCCTCGGCCGAGGATTTCGGTGCCGGGCTGACCAAGGTCTGCGCCGAGCTGGCCCGCAAACTGATCGCCGATGCCGAGGGCGCCAGCCACGACATCGCCATCCGCACGTTCAACGCTGCCAGCGAAGCGGACGCCGAAACCGTCAGCCGCTCCGTGGCCCGCTCCAACCTGTTCAAAGCGGCCATTTTCGGCAAGGATCCCAACTGGGGCCGCGTGCTCTCCGCGGTGGGCACTACGGACGCCGCCTTTGAGCCGGACCAGCTCAACGTGGCCATGAACGGCGTCCAGATCTGCCGCAACGGCAGCATCGGCGACGACCGCAGCCTGGTGGACCTGGAGCCGCGCGAAGTCCTGGTGGAAATCGACCTGCAGGCAGGCGATGCCGAGGCCACCATCTGGACCAACGACCTCACCCATGACTACGTGCACGAGAACAGCGCCTACTCCAGCTAGGGCCCCTCCAGCCATTGCCCGCCAAGGCATAAACCGCTGCGGAAAGTGACAACATGAACACCCAGACGCGTGAAACCACCAGCATGTCCGCTGCCCAGGACAAGGCGGCAACCCTGATCGAGGCGCTGCCCTGGATCCAGCGGTTTGCCGGCACCACCATGGTGATCAAGTACGGCGGCAATGCCATGGTGAACGACGAACTCCGCCGCGCCTTCGCCGAAGACATCGTCTTCCTCCACCATGTGGGCATCCACCCCGTGGTGGTCCACGGCGGCGGCCCGCAGATCAACTCCATGCTGGGCCGGCTGGGCATCGAATCCGAGTTCAAGGGCGGCCTCCGGGTCACCACGCCCGAGGCCATGGATGTGGTCCGCATGGTCCTCACCGGCCAGGTGGGACGCGAACTGGTGGGCCTGATCAACTCCCACGGGCCCTACGCCGTGGGCATGTCAGGTGAAGACGGCGGGCTGCTGCGCGCTGTCCGCACCGGCACCGTGGTGGACGGCGAAGAGGTGGACCTCGGGCTGGTGGGCGAGGTGGTGGGCGTCGACCCCGCCGGCATCGTGGACATCCTCGACGCCGGCCGCATCCCCGTGATCTCCACGGTGGCCCCGGAAATTGTCGACGGCGGAGAAAGCGTGGCGGGGACCGCGCGGTTCCAGCCCACGGGCCAGGTCCTGAACGTCAACGCGGACACCGCAGCGGCCGCCGTCGCCTCGGCGCTGGGCGCTTCGAAGCTGGTGATCCTCACCGACGTTGAAGGCCTCTACGCCAACTGGCCGGACAAGACTTCCCTGATCTCCTCCCTCACGGCGTCGGAGCTGCGGGAGATGCTGCCCAGGCTCGAGTCCGGGATGATCCCCAAGATGGCGGCCTGCCTCAAGGCCGTTGACGAGGGCGTGGAACGGGCACACATCGTGGACGGGCGCCTGGCCCACTCCATGCTTCTGGAAACATTTACGACGGCGGGCATCGGCACCCAGGTAGTCCCGGACGAGGAGATCAACGGATGAACACGGTTGAAAAGCCTTCAGTCACCGAGTTGGTGGAAACCACGGGCCACGCAGGCTCCGAGTGGCTCTCGCGCTACTCCAGTTCGCTGATGAACGTGTTCGGCACGCCGCAGCGGGTCCTTGTCCGCGGTGCCGGCTGCCTGGTGTGGGACGCCGACGGCAAGGAATACCTGGACCTGCTGGGCGGGATCGCCGTTAACGCCCTGGGCCACGCCCACCCCTTCGTGACGTCAGTCATCGCCAGCCAGCTGGCCACACTGGGCCACGTCTCCAACTTCTTTACCAGCCCCACCCAGGTGGCGCTGGCCGAAAAACTGCTGGAACTGGCCCACGCTCCTGCCGGCTCCAAGGTGTTCTTCAGCAACTCGGGCACCGAAGCCAACGAGGCCGCCTTCAAACTTGGCCGCCGCAATACGGGCGACGGTACGGTCAAGCGGACCACCATCATCGCCCTCGAGGGCGCGTTCCACGGCCGGACCATGGGCGCCCTGGCCCTGACCGCCAAAGAGGCCTACCGGGCGCCCTTCGAGCCGCTGCCCGGTGGCGTGGTGCACATCCCGTTCGGCGATATTGCTGCGCTGGAGGCAGCAGTGGACGAAACCGTGGCCGCCGTGTTCCTGGAGCCCATCCAGGGTGAGGCAGGTGTGCGCCCCCTGCCGCCGGGCTACCTGAAGGCCGCGCGGGAGGCCACCAGCAAAGCCGGCGCCCTGCTGATCCTGGACGAGGTCCAGACCGGCATCGGCCGCACCGGCAAGTGGCTCGCCAGCGAGGATGCGGGGATTGTCCCTGACGCCATCACCCTGGCCAAAGGGCTGGGCGGCGGATTCCCCATCGGTGCCCTGATCACCATGGGTGGGCAGACGTCGTCGTTGTTGTCAGCCGGCCAGCACGGCACCACCTTCGGCGGAAACCCGGTGGCCACGGCAGCCGCCCTCGCCACCCTCCACGCCCTCGAAAGCCAGAACGTCCTGGCCAACGCCACGGCCGTGGGCGAACACCTGCGCTCCGCACTGGCCGCGATCCCCGGCGTCACCGAGGTCCGGGGTGAAGGGCTGCTGATCGGCTTCGACCTCGACGCCGACGTAGCACCGGCCGTCGTGCAGGCGGCACTCGACGCAGGCTTCATCGTCAACAGCCCGGGCCCGCGGACCATCCGCCTGGCCCCGCCGCTGATCCTCACCACGGCACAGGCCGACACGTTCCTCGCCGCATTCCCGGCAATCCTCCAGACAGCTAAGGACGCCCAGTGACCACCGCAACCCGGCACTTCCTCAAGGACACCGACCTCAGCCCCGCCGAACAGGCGGAAGTCCTGGAGCTCGCCGCCCGCATGAAGGCGGCCCCCTACAGCGTCCAGCCGTTCGCCGCTGAAGGCAGCGGCCGCAAGACCGTGGCCGTGATCTTCGACAAGACTTCCACCCGGACCCGGGTCTCATTCGCCACCGGCATCGCGGACATGGGCGGCAATGCCCTGGTCATCAACCCCGGCGAGGCGCAGATTGGGCACAAGGAATCCGTGGAGGACACCGCCAAGGTGCTCGAACGGATGGTCTCCACCATTGTGTGGCGCACCGGCGCCCACGCCGGCCTGGTGGCCATGGCGGAGAACTCAAGGGTTCCCGTCATCAACGCCCTGTGCGATGACTACCACCCGTGCCAGCTCCTGGCGGACCTGCTGGCCGTCAAGGAACACAAGGGCGACCTCAAGGGACTCACCATGAGCTACCTCGGCGACGCCGCCAACAACATGGCCAACTCCTACCTGCTGGCCGGAGTCACCGCCGGCATGCACGTCCGCATCGCCGGCCCGGAGGGCTACCTGCCGGCCGCGGACATCGTGGCCGCGGCTGAGGAGCGCGCGGCTGAGACCGGCGGTTCCGTGCTCATCACCACCGATGCCAAGGAAGCACTGAAGGGTGCCGACGTCGTGGCCACCGACACGTGGGTCTCCATGGGGCAGGAAGCCGAGAAGGAGGCCCGGCTCCAGCTGTTCCGGGACTACTCCGTCGATTCGGACGCCATGGCACTCGCCGCGGATGACGCCGTCGTGCTGCACTGCCTCCCGGCCTACCGGGGCTACGAAATCTCCGCCGACGTCATCGACGGCCCGCAGTCCATCGTCTGGGACGAGGCGGAAAACCGGCTGCACGCCCAGAAGGCGCTGATGGCCTGGCTGATGCACCGCTCGGGCCTGGCCTTCGTTGACGGCCTTTCCCCCGTCGAGGGCACCGGAGAGAGCACGTTCTAGTGTCCGCCCAGCCGTCCTCCCCGGGCACCAGCCCGGCCACCAAGACCGCCCGGCAGGCGCGCATCACCGCCATCCTCACCGGGCAGTCCGTGCGTTCCCAGGCCGAGCTTGCGGCGCTGCTGGCCGACGACGGCGTGCAGGTCACCCAGGCCACGCTGTCCCGCGACCTGGTGGAACTGGGCGCCGTCCGCGTCCGCGGCAAGGAAGGCGTCCTGGTCTACGCCGTTCCCGGCGAAGGCGGCGAGCGGGCCGCAAAAAGCGGCGTGACGCAGGAGATCCTGGATGCCCGGCTGGCCCGGCTGTGCAGCGAACTGCTGGTCACCGCCGAAGCCTCGGCCAACATCGCGGTCCTGCGCACTCCGCCCGGCGCCGCGAACTTCCTGGCCCTGGCCATCGACCACTCGGTGATGCCGTCCATCCTGGGCACCATCGCCGGGGACGACACCGTCCTGCTGGTCTCCCGCGACCCGCTGGGCGGACCGGACCTGGCAGCCCGCTTCCTGCAAATGGCAGAAGAAGCCGGGCAATAAGCTTGAAGACAACGAACCAACCAACCCCAACAAGGAGCATCTAAAGTGACTGAACGCATTGTGCTGGCCTACTCCGGCGGCCTGGACACGTCCGTCGCCATCGGCTGGATCGGTGAAGCCACCGGTGCCGAGGTCATCGCCGTGGCGGTGGACGTCGGACAGGGCGGCGAATCGCTGGAAACCATCCGCCAGCGCGCCCTGGGCTGCGGCGCCGTCGAGGCCTACGTGGCCGACGCATCGGACGAGTTCGCCAACGAATACTGCGTGCCCACCCTGAAGGCCAACGCCCTCTACCAGGGCCACTACCCGCTGGTGTCCGCCATCTCCCGCCCGGTCATCGTCAAGCACCTGGTGAAGGCAGCCCGCGAATTCGGCGCCACCACCGTGGCCCACGGCTGCACCGGCAAGGGCAACGACCAGGTCCGCTTCGAGGTGGGCATCCAGACCCTGGGCCCGGACCTGAAGTGCATCGCACCGGTCCGCGACCTCGCCCTGACCCGCGACAAGGCCATCGCCTTCGCCGAGGAAAAGGGACTGCCCATCGAGACCACCAAGAAGAACCCGTACTCCATCGACCAGAACGTCTGGGGACGCGCCGTGGAAACCGGCTACCTCGAGGACATTTGGAACGCCCCCACCAAGGACATCTACGACTACACCGCCACCCCGGAGTTCCCGCCGGCCCCGGATGAGGTCATCATCTCCTTCGAGGCCGGCGTCCCGGTAGCGATCGACGGCGTCAAGGTCACTCCGCTGCAGGCCATCAAGGAACTCAACCGCCGCGCCGGCGCCCAGGGCGTGGGCCGCATCGACGTCGTCGAGGACCGCCTGGTGGGCATCAAGTCCCGCGAAATCTACGAAGCCCCCGGTGCCATGGCCCTGATCACCGCGCACAAGCACCTCGAGGACATCACCGTGGAGCGCGAGCAGGCCCGCTTCAAGGCCACCGTTGGCCAGCGCTGGGCCGAGCTGGTCTATGACGGCCAGTGGTTCTCCCCGCTGAAGCGCTCCCTGGACGCCTTCATCGAGGACACCCAGAAGTACGTCTCCGGCGACATCCGCATGACCCTGCACGGCGGCCAGGCCATCGTCAACGGCCGCCGCTCGGACACCTCGCTGTACGACTTCTCGCTGGCCACCTACGACACCGGCGACACCTTCGACCAGTCCCAGGCCAAGGGCTTCATCGAGCTGTGGGGCATGTCCGCCAAGGTTGCCTCCGGCCGCGACATCCGGGTCGCAG
This sequence comes from Arthrobacter sp. StoSoilB19, assembly GCF_019977275.1. NCBI lineage: Bacteria > Bacillati > Actinomycetota > Actinomycetes > Micrococcales > Micrococcaceae > Arthrobacter > Arthrobacter sp. StoSoilB19. Next base: position 1,636,661 of record NZ_AP024650.1, read on the forward strand.
GGAAGTAGCCCCTGTGGCTGGGCAAAAACTGGAAGCCACCAACACAGGCGCGCTGTGGGGCGGCCGGTTCGCCGGTGGCCCCGCGGACGCCCTCGCGGCGCTAAGCAAGTCCACGCACTTCGACTGGCGGCTGGCCCGCTACGACATCGCCGGCTCCAAGGCGCACGCCCGCGTCCTGCACAAAGCAGGACTGCTGGACGATGCCGAGCTCGAAGGCATGCTGGCCGCCCTCACGCAGCTGGACGAGGACGTGGCGTCCGGGGCGTACCTGCCGGCGGAATCCGACGAGGACGTGCATGGCTCCCTGGAACGCGGACTGATCGAGCGGGCCGGAACCCAACTGGGCGGCAAGCTCCGCGCCGGCCGGTCCCGCAACGACCAGGTGGCCACCCTGGGCCGGATGTTCCTGCGCGACCACGCAAGGATCATCGCGCGCGGCGTCCTTGCCACGGTGGATGCCCTGGTGGAGCAGGCAAAGGCACACCACGGTGTTGCCATGCCGGGCCGCACCCACCTGCAGCACGCCCAGCCGGTCCTGCTCAGCCACCACCTGCTGGCCCACGCCTGGGCGCTGCTGCGCGACGTGCAGCGGCTGCAGGACTGGGACAAGCGGGCCGGCGTCTCGCCGTACGGTTCGGGTGCCCTGGCCGGCTCCTCGCTGGGGCTCGACCCGGAAGCAGTGGCCGCTGAGCTGGGCTTCTACTCCGCCACTCATAACTCGATCGACGGCACCGCGTCCCGCGACGTCTTCGCCGAGTTCGCCTGGGTCTGCTCGATGATCGGCGTGGACCTCTCCCGGATCTCAGAGGAAGTCATCTTCTGGGCCACCAAGGAGTTCTCCTTCGTCACGCTGCATGATTCGTACTCCACGGGGTCCTCGATCATGCCGCAGAAGAAGAACCCGGATGTGGCAGAGCTGGCCCGCGGCAAGGCAGGGCGCCTGATCGGCAACCTCACCGGGCTGCTGGCCACGCTCAAGGGCCTGCCGCTTGCGTACAACCGCGACCTGCAGGAGGACAAGGAACCGGTATTCGACGCCGCCGACACCCTGGAGCTGCTGCTTCCGGCCGTCTCCGGCATGATCGCCACCCTCAAGTTCAACACTGAACGGATGGAGTCGCTGGCCCCGCAGGGCTTCGCGCTGGCCACGGACATCGCCGAATGGCTGGTCCGCCAGGGCGTGCCGTTCCGCGAGGCGCACGAACTCTCCGGCGCGGCGGTCAAGCAGGCGGAATCCCGTGGTGTGGAACTGTGGGACCTTACGGACGGGGAGTACGCTGCCATCTCGGAGCATCTCACCCCCGAGGTCCGCACGGTCCTGTCCACGGAAGGCTCCCTGAACAGCCGCAACTCCCAGGGCGGAACGGCGCCGGCCGCCGTCGAACGCCAGCTCGCCGCACTGGAAGCCGAGCTCGCCGACGTCCGGGAGTACGCCGGCTAAATACCGGATCTGCAAGGGGCGCCGTGGTTTTTCCGCGGGGCCCCTTGCTGATTGTGGCTAGGGTGGAGCCATGAGCGAAACCTTCCGCAAGTTCCTTCGCACCCTTCCCGATTTTCCCTCCGGCCTGCCCGGTTTCGACCCGGACAACGCCCCGCAGGACCCGGCGCTGCTGTTCAAGCAGTGGCTGGATGAGGCGCTGGACGCGGGGGAGCAGCAGCCGCACGCGTTCAGCCTGGCCACGGTGGGCGCGGCATCCGGCGGTGGGCAGCAGCCGTCCTCGCGGATGCTGATCCTGAAGAACATTGACGACGACGGCTGGCACTTCGCCACGTCACGCACCTCCCGCAAGGGCCGGGAGCTGGCCGCTGAACCACGTGCCGCCATGAACTTCTACTGGCCGGGCCTGGGCCGCCAGGTCCGGGTGGCCGGCGCTGTGGCCGAGCTTTCTGCCGAGGCTTCCGCGGTGGACTGGCACGAGCGGCCCCGGGCCGACGGAAGCGACAATCCCCAGTGGCAGCTCTACGCCCTCCAGCCCGTCGAGATCGAGTTCTGGCAGGCCAGCAACGACGGCAACCATGTCCGGCACCGTGTCGGGCCGGACGGATCGCCGCTGGAATAAGTAGCTGGCGCGCCTGGGTGCTCGGCTAGGCTGGCCGCATGACCTCTCCTTCTCCTGCCGGCCTCCTGGCCGAACTGCACACGGCCGGCGCCGCGCTGGCTGCCGGGCTGGACCGGATTCCCGACGGCGGCGAACGTGCTCCGTCCACGCTTCCCGGCTGGAGCCGCGGGCACCTTTTGGCCCACCTCGCCGGAATCTGCGACGCCCTGGCCCGTCAGGTGGAGTACGGCCGCCGCGGTGAAACGGTGGAGCTTTACGACGGCGGCGTGGAAGGCCGCAACCGCGCCATCGATCTGGCCGCGGGGCACAGCCTTGGGCAGCACAGGGAGGACGTCGATGCTGCGCTGCGCCGCGCGCTGGCGGCTTTTGACGCACTGGACGGGGATGAGTGGCAGACGCCCATCGCGTTCCGCGACGGCGTCATCTTCGATGCGGGGCTGGCGCTATGGCGCGAGCTCGTCATCCACACCGCGGACCTGGATGCCGGCACGGGACCCGAAACCTGGAACAGGGAATTCTGCTCCCACCTCTTCGACTTCCTGGCCGCCCGCGTCCCGGCCGGTACCCGGCTTGTCCTGCAGCCGGTGGCACTTCCGCCGCTGGCCCTTGGCGCCGGCGGCAGCACCGTCGTCGTCAGCGGCATGGTCACGGATATCGCCGCCTGGCTCGCTGGGCGCAAGCCGTCGCTGGACAGCCTGCGGGCCACCGCCGCCGGGGACGGCACCGACCTTCCCGCCCTGCTGCCCTGGCCTTCGGCGATGCCCGACCCAAAGTAGTCGTCCTCAACTGAAGCAGTCCTGGCCAGCCTCGCGGGCCAGCAGGCTTTCCTTGATGGGCAGGCCCCAGCGGAAGCCGCCCAGCGAGCCATCGGTCCGGATCACCCGGTGGCAGGGAACGAACAACGCCGCTGCGTTGAAGGCACAGGCGCTGGCCGCCGCCCTGACCGCACGCGGGTTGCCCGCGAGGGCCGCATACTCGGTGTATGTAACGGGTGAGCCGGGTTTGACCTGGCGCAGCACGTCCCAGGCGTGGGCGCGGAACGGGCCCGACTGCTGCAGGACCCGGACTGACATGGCGGGAGCGGGGTCGCCGTCGTAGAAGGCTTCAACGGCGGACGAGATCCCGCCAAGGCTTGCCACCTCTTCCACGGCGTCGGGCCGCAGCGTGGGATGGACCTGTCCGGTGAGTTCTGCAAGGCCTGCCGTCCAGCCCGAAGCGAGGACCACACCGTCCCGGGCAAGGATGGTGAAGGGCCCGTCAGGCGTGGACAGCTGCATCAGTTGCGCTTTCATGGCATCCCTTTCGCGGGAACGGTTGTTGTCGGTGCGGGCCGTGCTGCGGCGCGCCACAGGTGCATGGTGGCGTAGGAGCGCCACGGGCTGGTCTCCCGGAAGTCCGGGCTCAGGGCGCTGTCACCATTATCGATGGCGCGGATTCCGTTCCGAACGGCGGCGTCGTTGGCGAGGAAGACGTCCGGGGCGCCCAGGACCCGCATGGCCACGTACCCCACGGTCCATGGTCCCACCCCCGGCAAGGGCAGCAGTTTGGCGCCCAGGCCGGTTAGGTCGTCCCCATAGCCGAACTCCAGTTCTCCGGCGGCCATGGCCGAGGCCGCCTGGAGGAGCGATTCGGTCCGTCTCCTGGGCCCGCGCAGCAGGTGGCCCGCCGCGGCTATTTGGGCCGGCGTCGGGAAGAGCCTGTCCAGGCCGTCGCCGGCCGTGCTGCTGGGACTGCCGGCGGCGGACAGTTGGGTCAGTGCGGTCCGGGCCGCCGCCACCGTGATCTGCTGGCCCACCATGGCCCGCACCAGCAGTTCCTGCGGGTCCAGCGCCCCCGGCATCCTCATTCCGGGAGCGCCGGCAACGGAGGCGGCAAGCCTGGGGTCGGCCGTGAGGGAACCGTCGATCGCTTCGGGGTCTGCGTCCAGGTCGAACAGCCTCCGCACGCGGCTCAGCAGTGCCGGAAGGTCCCGCAGGTCCACCGCACCCACGGTGAGGGTGAGCTGCCGTGCCCGCGTGCCGCCGTCGTACGCCACCTGGAAGCGCGCATCGCCATGGGGGAGCCGCAGGGTCCGTGCGTAGGAGGTGGCCGTGCCCTCCTCGATGCCGGGGATGGCACGGACCGCAAGGAAGGAGAAGATGCTTGGATCGAACGGCGGACGGTAGGGCAGGCCAAGGGTCAGCGCCGTCGTGCCGCCACCAGGGGCCGGGTGCCGGACCGTCCTGCGAAGTGCGGTGGGGGTCATGTCGAACACCTCGGCGATGGTCTCGTTGAACTGCCGCACGCTGCTGAAGCCGGCCGCGAAGGCGATGTCGGCCAGCTTCATGGAGGTGGACACCAGCAGGGTACGTGCGGTCTGCGCCCTCGCAGCGCGGGCCAGCGACAGGGGACCGGCACCCAGTTCCTGCCCCAGGATCCGGTTAAGCTGGCGCGGCGAATACCCCAGGCGGGACGCGAGGCCTGCCACCCCGTCCCGGTTGATCACGCCGTCGTTGATCAGCCGCATGGCCCGGCCCGCAACGTCCTGCCGCACGTTCCAGGCAGGGGTTCCCGGCACCGCCTCCGGCAGGCAGCGCTTGCAGGCCCGGTATCCCGCCTCGTGTGCCGCGGCGGACGTCTCGTAAAACGTCACGTTGGACGCCTTGGGGGTGCGGGCCGGGCAGGAGGGGCGGCAGTAGATCCCGGTTGTGCGGACGGCGGTATAGAACTGGCCGTCGAACCGGGGGTCGCGGGCATCGATTGCCCGGTAGCGCTGCCAGAAGTCCATTCCTCCATCCTGCCAGCCCACCCCGGCCGGTACTAGCGGAAATCGGACATGGCCGTGGAGGGCGGGAATCCGGCGCCGGGGCGGCTGCCGGGCGGATGAAACGGGCTGCATCCGGGTAAAGTCGAGCAATGAACGAAAGTGCTCCGGACGCCGGGACGCTCCGGAGTTTCCTGTCCGGAGATGCCCGCGAGCTCGCCCCGCAGCTGCTTGGCGCCGTACTGACGCACCAGTCCCGGGACGGCGCGGTGTCCATCCGGCTCACCGAGGTGGAGGCCTACCTTGGGCCCGAGGATTCGCTCCATCCGGACCCGGGCTCGCATACCTACCGGGGCCCGACACCCCGCAATGCGCCAATGTTCGGCCCCGCCGGGCACCTCTACGTCTACTTCACCTACGGCATGCACCACTGCACCAACATTGTCTGCGGCCCGGCAGGCGTTGCGTCCGCCCTGCTGCTGCGGGCAGGGGAGGTGGTGGACGGACTTGAACTGGCGCAACGGCGCCGTCCGACGTCGAGAACGCCCGCCGACCTGGCCAGCGGTCCGGCCCGCCTGGCCAAAGCGCTTGGATTGACGACGGCGGACAGTGGCCGGGACGCGCTGGCTCCACCTTTCGGCCTGGAGCTTCCCTCCTGCACCGGCGGTCCGGTAAGTACTGGCCCGCGGGTGGGCGTGGCCGGCGCCGGGGGATCGGCGGAATACGCCTGGCGATTCTGGCTCACCGGCGACCCCACCGTCTCCAAATACAAGGCTGCCAAGCCCCGGATCCGGAAGCAGCCGGCACGTTGACTGCCGGCTGCAACGTTTCACAAGCGTTAATGGAAATGGTTGTAGAATGGACGGTCTGTCTTTCGCGATAGGGGAACGTTAATGCACGACGCCGAATTGGCCCACGAACGGGAGTATGTAGCCGGCCTGTATGCCCGGCTGGAGGAACTCCGGGAGGAAAAGCGCCGCCAGCTGGCGCAGGTCCGGCGCGCCGGAGCCGTGGGCACCATGCAGAACGTTTCGGAACGTGATGCGTTCGCTGCACTGTATGAGGACCGCCTGGCCCAGCTGGACGCCGTCGATGACCGGCTGGTGTTCGGCCGCCTGGACCTGGACTCCGGTGAAGCCCAGTACATTGGCCGCATCGGGCTTACCACCGAGGACCTGCAGCGGCTGATGGTGGACTGGCGTGCGCCCGAGGCCGGGCACTTCTACCAGGCCACGGCCTTCGACCGGCAGGGCGTCCGCCGCCGCCGGCACCTGATCCTGCAGGGGCGGGACGTCAAGGCGATCGAGGATGACGTCCTGGATGCGGGGATGCTTACCGACGACGAATCGCTGCAGGGCGAAGGGGCCCTGCTCGCGGCCCTGAACTCCAAGCGGACCGGCCGCATGTCGGACATCGTCAGCACCATCCAGTCGGAACAGGACCGCATCATCCGGTCCTCCATTTCCGGCGCCGTCGTGGTCCAGGGCGGGCCGGGCACCGGCAAAACCGCCGTGGCCCTGCACCGGGCCGCCTACCTGCTGTACACCCACCGTGACCGCCTCAAAAGTGCCGGCGTGCTCCTGGTGGGGCCGTCGTCGTCGTTCATGAAGTACATCGAACGGGTGCTGCCCTCGCTCGGGGAAACCGGTGTCGTCATGGCCAGCGTGGGCCGCCTGATGCCCGGCATCAATGCCGTTCCCGAAACAGATGCGGACGTGGCAGCCCTGAAGGGCCGCCTGGACATGGCCGCGATCGTGGCCAACGCCGTGTCCAACCGCATGCGCGTCCCCGCGCAGAACCGGATCCTTGAAGTGGACGGCCGCAAGCTCACCCTCACACCCCGGCAGGTCCGGCGTGCAAGGGAACGTGCCCGCGCCACCGGAAAGCCGTACAACGAGGCACGCGTGACGTTCGTGAAGATCCTGCTGCGCGAGCTGACCGAACAGATGACCGAGCTCGTCGAAGCCGGCAACCTCGGCAACAACGCGGACCGCTCGTACCTTGCCGAAGATGTCCGGACGGCCCGCGATGTGCGGATTGCGCTGAACCTGTGCTGGATGCCCATGACGCCGGAGAAGCTGATCTCGGATCTGTTCAGCAAGCCGGAGGTGCTGGAATTCTGCACCCCCAACCTGACCCCGGCCCAGCGGGCGCTGCTGCAGCGTCCCGCGGATGCCCCGTGGACGGAATCGGACGTGCCGCTGCTGGACGAGGCCGCCGAACTGCTCGGCGAGCTGGACCCGGCCGCCGGGCGCGGACTGGCCCAGCAGGAGCATGACCGTGCCCGCGACCTTGCCAACGCCAAGCAGACCCTGGTCAACATGCAGGCCGCGGGCGTGGACCCCCTGATGTCCGCGGAGGAACTGGCCGAGCAGAACCAGGAACAGGAAGGGCGGCAAACCGCTGCCGAACGCGCAACGAGCGACCGCACCTGGGCCTTCGGGCACATCGTGGTGGATGAGGCGCAGGAACTCTCACCCATGCAGTGGCGGCTCCTGGTCCGGCGCTGCCCGCTGAAGTCCTTCACCATCGTGGGCGACATCGCGCAGACCAGCTCTGTGGCCGGAGCCAACTCGTGGCAGGGGGCGCTTGCTCCGCTGTTCGGTGACCGCTGGCAGCTGGAGGAGCTGACCGTCAACTACCGCACCCCCTCGCAGATCGCCGAAGCCGCCGTCAGGATGGCCAACGCGGCTGGCCTGGTGGTTTCCGCGCCGAAGGCCGTTCGTGAGGGGCGCTGGGCGCCCATCATCGACGAAGTAGGGAACGGCGCGGTGGTCGGCCGGCTCGTGGAGGTCCTCCCGGAAGAACTTGACGCGCTCGACGGCGGCCTGCTCGCCGTGATCGCCGATGGTGACCTCCTGCCCCAGGCCACAGCAGCACTGCGAGCCGTGTATGGGCGACGGATCGGCACCGGCGCCGGCAGCTACGAGCAGGACATCGTGGTGATCAGCCCGCGCGAGGCCAAGGGCCTGGAGTTCGACGGCGTGGTGGTCCTGGAACCATCCGTCATGCTTAACCATGAGCACGGCAAGGTGGGGGACCTGTACGTAGCCATGACACGTGCAACACAGCGCCTGCGGCTGATTGCCTCGCAACCCGTGCCTGCCGGGATTGCCGGCTGACCCGGCGCCGGGCGTTACTGCTAACTTAGGAAGCGTGCCAGAACTGAACAACCTCGAACCGCAGCGCAACGATCCCACTTTCGCCAACATTTGGCAGGAACTGAAGTGGCGTGGGCTGGTCCATGTGTCCACCGACGAAGCAGAGCTTGAGAAGCTCCTCGCCGACGGGCCGGTCACATACTATTGCGGCTTCGACCCCACCGCCCCGAGCCTGCACCTGGGAAACCTCGTCCAGCTCCTGGTCATGCGGCGGCTGCAGCTGGCCGGGCACAAGCCACTGGGACTCGTTGGCGGCTCCACGGGTATGATCGGCGATCCCCGCCCCACCGCTGAACGAACCCTGAACACCAAGGACACGGTGGCGGAGTGGGTGGGCTACCTGCAGGCCCAGGTCAGCCGCTTCCTCAGCTTCGAGGGTGACAACGCTGCCAGGATCGTAAACAACCTGGACTGGACGGCGCCCTTGAGCGCCATCGACTTCCTGCGTGAAGTGGGCAAGCACTTCAGGGTTGGAACGATGCTGCGCAAGGACGCCGTGGCATCCCGCCTGAACTCCGACGAGGGCATCAGCTACACCGAGTTCAGCTACCAGATCCTGCAGGGCATGGACTACCTGCAGCTCTACCGCGACTACGGCTGTGTGCTGCAGACCGGTGGTTCGGACCAGTGGGGCAACCTCACCAGCGGTACCGACCTGATCCGCAAGGTGGAGGGCAAGAGCGTCCACGCCCTGGGAACCCCCCTCATCACCAACTCCGACGGAACCAAGTTCGGCAAGAGCGAGGGCAACGCCATCTGGCTGGACGCGGGCATGTGCAGCCCGTACGCCTTCTACCAGTTCTGGCTCAACACCGCCGACGCCGACGTTGTGGACCGGCTCAAGGTGTTCACGTTCCTCACCCGGGCCGAGATCGAAGAGATCGCGGTTTCCGTGGCCGAGCGTCCCTTTGCCAGGGAAGGACAGCGGAAGCTGGCCTTCGAAGTGACCTCACTGGTGCACGGCGTGGACGCCACCGAAAAAGTCATCGCCGCTTCAGCGGCGCTTTTCGGCAACGGCGACCTGGCCGCACTGGACAAGGCAACGCTCCAGGCGGCTACCTCCGAACTTCCTTCGGCCACGGTGCAGGTGGACGGGATGGGGATCGTCGACCTGCTGGTGGCGTCCGGTCTATCGGAAAGCAAGTCCGCCGCCCGGCGCACCGTTGGTGAAGGAGGTGCCTACGTGAACAACGAGAAGGTGTCCGATCCGGAGGCCGTGATCTCCGAGTCTGAACTGTTGCACGGCCAGTACCTGCTCCTTCGCCGGGGCAAGAAGAACCTGGCCACTGTTGAGGTGCTGGTTCCCTAGCACCTTCACGGTCCGTATGCACGCCCTTCGGCGGCCGATTTGCACGGCCGCTGGGGGGCGTGTATTGTTTTCTGAGTCGCCGCCGCTGAGTGGTGACAAACCCCCAACTTATGAGAAGCAATTCTTGCCGCGCACCGCGTGGGATTGGAGAAATTGCTTCCCGTTGTGCTGGGCGGATTCATTCCACCGAGTGAATTCCGGAAGAAAATCCGGATTTGCGAAAGTGAATATGAATGAAATAAGATGGAAACATCGCAGCGAAGAAATACGGAAAAGAAATTCTTTTGAATTGTTTCCGGGAATATTCGAATGTGTCTGTTGTTTGAGAACTCAATAGTGTGCCAAGTTTGTTGATACCGATTATGTATGTAATTGGTTGATTGTGCTGTGCCGCCACCCCGTGGTGTGCATGGTGTTTTTAGCTGGTTTCAAATTTTGTGCAGCTGTTTCTGCCGTTATTTCCGGTGGTTGTGGTTGTGTCTGTTTTTGTTTTACTTCAACGGAGAGTTTGATCCTGGCTCAGGATGAACGCTGGCGGCGTGCTTAACACATGCAAGTCGAACGATGATGCCAGCTTGCTGGTGGATTAGTGGCGAACGGGTGAGTAACACGTGAGTAACCTGCCCTTGACTCTGGGATAAGCCTGGGAAACTGGGTCTAATACCGGATATGACCTTCCATCGCATGGTGGTTGGTGGAAAGCTTTTGTGGTTTTGGATGGACTCGCGGCCTATCAGCTTGTTGGTGGGGTAATGGCCTACCAAGGCGACGACGGGTAGCCGGCCTGAGAGGGTGACCGGCCACACTGGGACTGAGACACGGCCCAGACTCCTACGGGAGGCAGCAGTGGGGAATATTGCACAATGGGCGAAAGCCTGATGCAGCGACGCCGCGTGAGGGATGACGGCCTTCGGGTTGTAAACCTCTTTCAGTAGGGAAGAAGCGTAAGTGACGGTACCTGCAGAAGAAGCGCCGGCTAACTACGTGCCAGCAGCCGCGGTAATACGTAGGGCGCAAGCGTTATCCGGAATTATTGGGCGTAAAGAGCTCGTAGGCGGTTTGTCGCGTCTGCCGTGAAAGTCCGGGGCTCAACTCCGGATCTGCGGTGGGTACGGGCAGACTAGAGTGATGTAGGGGAGACTGGAATTCCTGGTGTAGCGGTGAAATGCGCAGATATCAGGAGGAACACCGATGGCGAAGGCAGGTCTCTGGGCATTAACTGACGCTGAGGAGCGAAAGCATGGGGAGCGAACAGGATTAGATACCCTGGTAGTCCATGCCGTAAACGTTGGGCACTAGGTGTGGGGGACATTCCACGTTTTCCGCGCCGTAGCTAACGCATTAAGTGCCCCGCCTGGGGAGTACGGCCGCAAGGCTAAAACTCAAAGGAATTGACGGGGGCCCGCACAAGCGGCGGAGCATGCGGATTAATTCGATGCAACGCGAAGAACCTTACCAAGGCTTGACATGAACCGGACCGCTGCAGAAATGTGGTTTCCCCTTTGGGGCTGGTTTACAGGTGGTGCATGGTTGTCGTCAGCTCGTGTCGTGAGATGTTGGGTTAAGTCCCGCAACGAGCGCAACCCTCGTTCTATGTTGCCAGCACGTGATGGTGGGGACTCATAGGAGACTGCCGGGGTCAACTCGGAGGAAGGTGGGGACGACGTCAAATCATCATGCCCCTTATGTCTTGGGCTTCACGCATGCTACAATGGCCGGTACAAAGGGTTGCGATACTGTGAGGTGGAGCTAATCCCAAAAAGCCGGTCTCAGTTCGGATTGGGGTCTGCAACTCGACCCCATGAAGTCGGAGTCGCTAGTAATCGCAGATCAGCAACGCTGCGGTGAATACGTTCCCGGGCCTTGTACACACCGCCCGTCAAGTCACGAAAGTTGGTAACACCCGAAGCCGGTGGCCTAACCCCTTGTGGGAGGGAGCTGTCGAAGGTGGGACTGGCGATTGGGACTAAGTCGTAACAAGGTAGCCGTACCGGAAGGTGCGGCTGGATCACCTCCTTTCTAAGGAGCACCTCCAACTCCTCTGTGCTGGTGAATGCCGGTGTGGGGGGTTGTCAGGAAGCAAGCCCGCAGCATGGACGATTGTTCCGTGGCGGGTGCTCATGGGTGGAATATCAACAAATAGCGGCTGCGTGTTTTTTGTCTTGTCTAGTACGAGCCAGTGATGGTTCTGGAACGGTGGCGGGGGGATGCGTGGTTTAGTGTTTGGCACACTGTTGGGTCCTGAGGCAACAGGGCCGGGGGTTTTCCCCTGGGTTTGTTTGTTTCTGGTTTCCCTGCCGTGACGTTCCGTGCGCCTGTTTGGGTGTGTGGGGTGTGTGGTGTGGGGTTGTTGTTTGAGAACTACATAGTGGACGCGAGCATCTTGTATAAGAAGCAATTTCCAAGATTAATGAACCTGGATCTGGCTGCGCTGTTGATGCCCTTTGGGTGTTGGGGTGTGGTTGGTTTCTGTGGTTCTCTCGAGAAATGTTTTTGATCTTTGTGGTCAAGTTTTTAAGAGCACACGGTGGATGCCTTGGCATTAGGAGCCGAAGAAGGACGTAGGAATCTGCGATAAGCCTGGGGGAGTCGATAACCGGACTGTGATCCCAGGGTGTCCGAATGGGGAAACCCCGCCGAGCGCGCGAGTGACTCGGTGACCCGTACCTGAACACATAGGGTGCGTGGGGGGAACGCGGGGAAGTGAAACATCTCAGTACCCGCAGGAAGAGAAAACAATAGTGATTCCGTTAGTAGTGGCGAGCGAACGCGGATCAGGCTAAACCGTTCCATGTGTGATAGCCGGCGGGCGTTGCATGGTCGGGGTTGTGGGACTTTCCATACCAGTTCTGCCGGGCTGGTGGGGTGTGATGTGCGCGCATAGGTGAACGGTTTTGAAAGGCCGGCCAGAGAGGGTGTTAGTCCCGTAACCGTAATGTGTTTGTACCGCCTGTGAGAGTATCCCAAGTAGTACGGGGCCCGAGAAATCCCGTGCGAATCTGTCAGGACCACCTGATAAGCCTAAATACTCCCTAATGACCGATAGCGGACCAGTACCGTGAGGGAAAGGTGAAAAGTACCCCGGGAGGGGAGTGAAACAGTACCTGAAACCGTGTGCTTACAATCCGTCGGAGCCAGTCTGATTCTGGTGACGGCGTGCCTTTTGAAGAATGAGCCTGCGAGTTAGTGTTACGTCGCGAGGTTAACCCGTGTGGGGCAGCCGTAGCGAAAGCGAGTCTGAATAGGGCGTGTGAGTGGCGTGATCTAGACCCGAAGCGAAGTGATCTACCCATGGCCAGGTTGAAGCGACGGTAAGACGTCGTGGAGGACCGAACCCACTTCAGTTGAAAATGGAGGGGATGAGCTGTGGGTAGGGGTGAAAGGCCAATCAAACTTCGTGATAGCTGGTTCTCCCCGAAATGCATTTAGGTGCAGCGTTGCGTGTTTCTTGCTGGAGGTAGAGCTACTGGATGGCTAATGGGCCCTACAAGGTTACTGACGTCAGCCAAACTCCGAATGCCGGTAAGTGAGAGCGCAGCAGTGAGACTGTGGGGGATAAGCTTCATAGTCGAGAGGGAAACAGCCCAGACCACCAACTAAGGCCCCTAAGCGTGTGCTAAGTGGGAAAGGATGTGGAGTTGCCCAGACAACCAGGAGGTTGGCTTAGAAGCAGCCACCCTTAAAAGAGTGCGTAATAGCTCACTGGTCAAGTGATTCCGCGCCGACAATGTAGCGGGGCTCAAGTACACCGCCGAAGTTGTGGCATTCACATTTTAGCTAAGCCCTTGTGGTTCAGGCGTGTGGATGGGTAGGGGAGCGTCGTGTGGGCGGTGAAGTCGCGGTGTAAACCAGCGGTGGAGCCTACACGAGTGAGAATGCAGGCATGAGTAGCGAAAGACGGGTGAGAAACCCGTCCGCCGAATGATCAAGGGTTCCAGGGTCAAGCTAATCTGCCCTGGGTAAGTCGGGACCTAAGGCGAGGCCGACAGGCGTAGTCGATGGACAACGGGTTGATATTCCCGTACCGGCGAAAAACCGCCCATGCTGAGCGGGGGATACTAACTGCCCGAAGCCTGCCCGAGCGCCCTTGTGGTGTGAGGGTTTTGGTGGAGCGCAGGACCTGATCCCGGGAGGCAAGCGTATTAACAGGTGTGACGCAGGAAGGTAGCCGAGCCGGGCGATGGTTGTCCCGGTCTAAGGATGTAGGGCGAGTGGTAGGCAAATCCGCCACTCATGGTGCCTGAGATCTGATGGGACCCCCGTTTGGGGGGATTTGGTGATCCTATGCTGCCGAGAAAAGCATCGACGCGAGGTTTTAGCCGCCCGTACCCCAAACCGACACAGGTGATCAGGTAGAGAATACCAAGGCGATCGAGAGAATTATGGTTAAGGAACTCGGCAAAATGCCCCCGTAACTTCGGGAGAAGGGGGGCCCCAACCTTGATACACCCTTTGCGGTGTGGAGGGGATCGGGGCCGCAGAGACCAGGGGGAAGCGACTGTTTACTAAAAACACAGGTCCGTGCGAAGTCGCAAGACGATGTATACGGACTGACTCCTGCCCGGTGCTGGAAGGTTAAGAGGACCGGTTAGCCGCAAGGCGAAGCTGAGAATTTAAGCCCCAGTAAACGGCGGTGGTAACTATAACCATCCTAAGGTAGCGAAATTCCTTGTCGGGTAAGTTCCGACCTGCACGAATGGAGTAACGACTTCCCCGCTGTCTCAACCATAAACTCGGCGAAATTGCAGTACGAGTAAAGATGCTCGTTACGCGCAGCAGGACGGAAAGACCCCGAGACCTTTACTATAGTTTGGTATTGGTGTTCGGAGTGGCTTGTGTAGGATAGGTGGGAGACGTTGAAGCCCGGACGCCAGTTCGGGTGGAGTCATCGTTGAAATACCACTCTGGTCACTTTGGACATCTAACTTCGGCCCGTAATCCGGGTCAGGGACAGTGCCTGATGGGTAGTTTAACTGGGGCGGTTGCCTCCTAAAAAGTAACGGAGGCGCCCAAAGGTTCCCTCAGCCTGGTTGGCAATCAGGTGTCGAGTGTAAGTGCACAAGGGAGCTTGACTGTGAGAGAGACATCTCGAGCAGGGACGAAAGTCGGGACTAGTGATCCGGCGGTACATTGTGGAATGGCCGTCGCTCAACGGATAAAAGGTACCTCGGGGATAACAGGCTGATCTTGCCCAAGAGTCCATATCGACGGCATGGTTTGGCACCTCGATGTCGGCTCGTCGCATCCTGGGGCTGGAGTAGGTCCCAAGGGTTGGGCTGTTCGCCCATTAAAGCGGTACGCGAGCTGGGTTTAGAACGTCGTGAGACAGTTCGGTCCCTATCCGCTGCGCGCGCAGGAAATTTGAGAAGGGCTGTCCTTAGTACGAGAGGACCGGGACGGACGAACCTCTGGTGTGTCAGTTGTACTGCCAAGTGCACCGCTGATTAGCTACGTTCGGATGGGATAACCGCTGAAAGCATCTAAGCGGGAAGCTCGCTTCGAGATGAGATTTCCATACACCCTCGGGTGTGAGAGGCCCCCAGCCAGACCACTGGGTTGATAGGCCGGATGTGGAAGCGAGGACTAACGACTCGTGAAGCTGACCGGTACTAATAGGCCAACAACTTACACCACACAGATACATACAAACTCTGCTTGCGTCCACTATGTGGTTCCCAACCAACAACCCCCAACACGCGGGGTTGTCACGGCACGGAACCACCACAACTGAATAACAACACCACAATGTTGTAACCACCAAACTTCCCACCCCCGAACAAAACACCGGGCGGGCGGGTACAAGGGTTACGGCGGTCATAGCGTGGGGGAAACGCCCGGTCCCATTCCGAACCCGGAAGCTAAGACCCACAGCGCCGATGGTACTGCACCCGGGAGGGTGTGGGAGAGTAGGTCACCGCCGGACACACATTGGTCGAGGCCCCAACCACCAGGTTGGGGCCTCCCACATTTAACCCACCAACACCACAACGCGATCCCGCACCTAGGCCCCGTGACGCGCCATCAGGTCCTGTGCGGTTTGTGGGTGACGCGCCATCAGCTTTCGTCCCCTCACCGGAGACGCGCCATCAGCTTTCGTCCCCTCACCGGTGACGCGTCACCAGGTCCCGCGCCACGACAGAAGACTCTCACGAAGTGATGAGGCGTGGCCGGCGAACGGGCAGGATGTGATGGCGCATCCCGCGGAAACGGGCAGGATGTGCTGGGGCGTCGCCTGTGAAGATGGCCACGATACCGCTCCCAAGGGGCCCGCTGTCCCTTGGGATTTTGCGGCTCCACTAGAATTGATGAAGATGTACGGACTTCGAAGCGCTTGATTTCGGGTTGCGTAGGAAACGAAACGAGCGGCTGCAGTTGCGCCAGTGGTCGGCTCACAACAGGAGGAATCCATATGGCCGAGCACAACGGGGGCAACCGCGGCAACGACCGCGGCGCGTTCCGCGGCAACAACAACTCCGGCGGGGATCCCCGCGGATTCCGGTCCCGCTCCGACCGCGACGGCAACAGCCCCTCCCGCGGCGGTTCCGGGGCCGGCGGTGAGCGGAAGCCTTTCGGTGATCGTGATCGTAAGCCGTTTGGTGACCGTCCCCGCCGCGACGGCGAGGGTGACCGTCGCGGTTTCACCGGTGGTACTGGTGGCGGTGAGCGGAAGCCTTTCGGTGATCGTGACCGGAAGCCGTTTGGTGACCGTGATCGTAAGCCGTTTGGTGACCGTCCGCGCCGTGACGGTGAGGGTGACCCCGACCGGAAGCCTTTCGGCGACCGTGATCGTAAGCCGTTTGGTGACCGTCCCCGCCGCGACGGCGAGGGTGACCGTCGCGGTTTCACCGGTGGTACTGGTGGCGGTGATCGTAAGCCTTTCGGGGACCGTGATCGTAAGCCGTTTGGTGACCGTCCCCGCCGCGACGGTGAGGGTGACCGCGACCGGAAGCCTTTCGGGGACCGTGACCGGAAGCCTTTCGGCGACCGTGATCGTAAGCCCTTTGGTGACCGTCCGCGCCGTGACGGTGAGGGCGACCGCCGCAGCTTTGGCGGTGGTGACCGTGACCGGAAGCCTTTCGGTGACCGTCCGCGCCGCGAAGGCGAAGGCGACCGCCGCGGCTTCGGTGGCGAGAACCGCAAGCCGTTTGGTGACAGGCAGGATCGCGCACCGCGCAGCTTCGACCGCGGCGACTCCCGGGCCGAATCAGGTCGTGGCGGCTCCGGCCCCCGCGGCTTTGGCCGCGACCGCCAAGAGGAGCGCCCTGTCCGCGTGCCCAACGCCGCAGACCTTCGCAGCGCCAACCGCCCTGACCGGGAACGCTCACCCGAGATCGATGAGGACGTCACGGGCAAGGAACTGGACCGAGCCACGCACCACCAGATCAAGACCCTTGAGCCCAAGAGCGCAGAGTGGGTTGCCCGTCACCTGGTGATGGCCGGCCGCCTTATCGACGACGAGCCCGAGCTTGCCTTCCAGCACGCCCTCGCCGCCAGTCGTCGTGGCGGACGGCTCGCAGCCGTCCGCGAGGCCGTTGGCCTGACGGCCTATGCTGCCGGCCATTACGGTGAGGCACTCCGCGAGTTCCGCACCTTCCGCCGGATCAGTGGTTCCAACGTGCACCTCCCCGTGATGGCCGACTGCGAGCGTGGCCTGGGGCGCCCCGACCGTGCCCTCGATGTTGCCCGCTCGGAGGAAGCCCGGGACCTTGACGCGCCCGGCAAGGTGGAACTGGCAATCGTGGCAGCCGGTGCACGGACCGATCTGGGCCAGCCGGACGCGGCAGTAGCGGAACTGGAGATTCCGCAGCTGGACATCAACCGTGCCTTCTCCTACAGCCCGCGACTCTTCCGTGCCTACGCCGATGCACTTGCAGCGGTGGGACGCCAGGAAGAGTCGGAAAAGTGGAACCGCCAGGCGGTCGTGGCAGAAAACGCGCTGGGCCAGGGTGCGGACCAGGAACCCGAAATCATCGACCTCGGCTGGGACGAGGAAGAAGAGGCACGGGAAGAGGCTGAGCGACGCCGGCTGCTGGAGCGTGCCTCCGGCGCCGCCGAAGCCGAAGCTCCCGCTGAAACCCCCACCGCCGGTGACGCAGACGCCGAAGCTGAAAGCACCCGCGCTACCGAAGCGGAAGCAGCCCAGGACAGCAACCTGGACGACCAGGACGCCGACTACTTCGTCTCCGACGACGCCGAATCGGACCAGGACTCGGTGGAACGGGACGAGCTGGATTCCGAAGCTGCCGGTGATGCCGAAGCGGAGGACAGCGGTGCCACCCAGCATGATGAAGAACGCCGGGAAGACTGACAAGCATGACTGACGTTTCACTGGTTTCCCGCTTCGATGCACTGCTCGCCGACCTGGACGGCGTGGTCTATGCCGGGCCCCACGCCATTCCCGGAGCTGTGGATTCACTGCAGCAGCTCTCCGGCCTGGGTATCGGCCTGGGCTATGTGACGAACAACGCCTCCCGCTCCCCGGCGGAGGTGGCAGCGCATCTCCGTGAGCTTGGTGCCCCCGCCGAGGACAACCAGGTGGTCAGTTCCTCGCAGGCGGCAGCCGAGCTCCTGGCCTCGCTGCTTCCACCAGGGTCCAGGATCCTCATCACGGGCAGCACGGCGCTTGCCCGCGAAATTGAACTGGTGGGCCTGGTGCCGGTGGGCAGCCAGGCGGAGGAACCGGTCGCGGTCGTCCAGGGTTTCAGCCCAACCATCGGCTGGAAGGACCTGGCAGAGGCCACCTACGTGGTGTCCTCCGGGGCGCTTTGGGTGGCCACCAACACGGACATGTCCATTCCCCACGCGCGTGGCATCGCCCCGGGAAATGGCACCTTGGTTGCCGCTGTCGCTGCTGCCACGGGGCAGCAGCCCAAGGTTGCTGGAAAGCCCGAAGCTCCGCTGTTCCATTCGGCAGCCAAGCGCCTCGGGGCCGAGCGTCCCCTGGTGGTCGGCGACCGGCTGGACACGGACATCCTGGGCGGCAACAACGCCGGCTTTGCCACCGTTGCTGTCCTGACCGGCGTCGACACGCGCGAAACCATTCTGGCCGCGAGGTCTGCGGAACGGCCCAACTACATCATCGAAAACCTGGCCGGCCTGCACCGCCCGTACCCCGAAGTGACGCACGACGACGGCACGTACACGTGCGGCCAGTCAACGGCGCGCGTGGCCAACGGAGCCGTGGGCATCATTGGCAGCCAGGACCAGCTCGACTCCTGGCGGGCCGCATGTGCGGCCTGGTGGGCGGCGACGCCGGACGCCGCAGCCCCGAAGGCGCCCAAGCTGGTGTGGCTGGATCACTAGACTGGTTGAATGACCGAGCTGACCGCACCGGACGACGCGACAGCCCAGCCGGCCCCGGAGTGGCCGCAGCCAGGCGGGATGGACCTCACCGATCCGCGGGTTGCGCAGGCCGTAGCCAGGCTTTTCGACATGCCCGGGCTCCCTGTCCCGGACCACGGGACCGTCTACGACGACCTTCACGATGAACTGCTGGCCGCCCTCAACGCCGATCCCGCAGGCACCGATCCTGCAGACGCCGATCCCGCAGGTGCTGATCCCGCAAAGACCGCCCCCACCGGGACCGGCTCCACACTGCCCGGTCCCGCCGGGGGTGCAGCCTGATGCCGGTTCGCCTCGACCAGGCACTGGTGGCACGCGGGCTGGCGAGGTCGCGCACCCATGCCGCGACGCTCATCGCCGAAGGCAAGGTCAGCTCCGGTGGCCAGGTCCTCGCCAAGGCCTCCCTCCAGGTTGATGACAGCCGGGACCTCGCAGTCGAACACGATGACCAGGACAGCTACGCCAGCCGCGCGGGCCATAAGCTGGCCGGGGCCCTCGACGCCTTCCCCCAAGTTTCGGTGGCGGGCAAGAGGTGCCTGGACGCCGGCGCCTCCACCGGGGGCTTTACCGATGTCCTGCTTCGGCGGGGTGCCGCGCACGTGGTGGCTGTCGACGTCGGACACGGCCAGCTGGTGCCGCACCTCCGCGACGACCCCCGCGTGGACGTCCATGAAGGCATGAACGTCAGGTACATGGCGCCGGAAGACATTGGCGGCCCGGCAGCGCTGACCGTCGCCGACCTGTCCTTTATTTCCCTCACCCTCGTGGTCCAGCCACTGGCCGGCTGCACCGAACCAGGCGGGGACCTGGTGCTGATGGTCAAGCCCCAGTTCGAGATCGGCAAGGACCGCCTGGGCCGCACCGGCGTGGTCAACTCGGAGCGTGAGCGGCGGATGGCCGTGGAGAAGGTGGCCAGGGCAGCGCTCGACGCCGGCCTGGACCTTTGCGGGCTGGCGGCCAGTCCGCTGCCGGGGCAGGACGGAAACGTCGAATACTTCCTGTGGATAAAACGCAGGATCAGCAAAGACTTGCCTAAGATCGAAGAGCGAGAGGCAGCAGCCGCTGCGTTGCTCGGACAAATCTGGCCTAACCACTAGAGAGCGGAACCTGATGAGCAGGCGTGTACTGGTCCTTGCCCACACCGGCCGCGAGGAATCACTGAAAGCCGCCTGGGAAGCCTGCGCCCTGCTGCACGCCTCCGGCATGGTCCCCGTGATGCAGGAGTCCGAACTGGGGGACATGGAAAGGTTTTTTGGGCACCTGGCCCAGCCGGTGGAGGTCCTCCACGACCACGTCCAGCTGCCCGATGTGGAACTCGTCATGGTCCTTGGCGGTGACGGCACCATCCTGCGGGCCGCCGAACTGGTCCGTGAGGTGGATGTGCCGCTGCTGGGCGTCAACCTGGGCCACGTGGGCTTCCTGGCCGAAAGCGAGCGGGCGGACCTTGCCCAGACCGTGGAGTGGGTTGCCAGCCGCGAGTACACGGTTGAAGAGCGCATGACCATCGATGTCCAGGTCTGGGTCCGCGGCCAGAAGATTTGGCACACCTGGGCTTTAAACGAGGCCGCCATCGAGAAGGCCAACCGCGAACGCATGCTCGAAGTCGTGACCGAGGTGGACGAGCGCCCGCTGACGTCCTTCGGCTCAGACGGCATCGTGCTGGCCACCCCCACCGGATCCACGGCCTACGCGTTCTCGGCGGGCGGTCCGGTGGTCTGGCCGGAGGTGGAGGCCCTGGTCATTGTGCCCATCAGCGCCCACGCGCTCTTCGCCAAGCCCCTGGTGGTGTCGCCCAGGTCGAAGCTTGCGGTGGAGGTGCTGGGCCGGACCGACGCCCAGGGCGTGCTGTGGTGCGACGGACGGCGCTCGGTGGACCTGCCGCCGGGAGCCCGCGTGGAAGTGACCAAGTCCGCCACTCCTGTCCGGCTGGCCCGCACCCACCAGACGCCGTTCTCCGCCCGGCTGGTCCGCAAGTTCGAGCTGCCCATCCACGGCTGGCGCGGGCCGGTCCCCAAGTCCGACGCCGTGCACACCGGCCCCATCCCCATTGTGCGGACGCCGCGGCCCATGCCGCCGCTGCCCGTGCCGCATGTGGAGAACTCCGACAGCGATCCCGATCCGTCGACTGCAAAGTGAATCCATGCTTGAAGAACTGAGAATCCGCGATCTGGGCGTCATCACCGACGCAACGCTTCCGCTCGGCCCTGGACTGAGCGTCGTAACCGGCGAAACCGGCGCCGGCAAGACCATGGTGGTCACCGCCGTTGGCCTGCTGCTGGGCGCCCGTTCGGATGCCGGGGCCGTCCGCAGCGGCGCCAAGAGCGCCACCGCTGAAGCAGTCCTGAAGCTCGACGCCGGCCACCCGGCCATTGCGCGTGCCCTGGACGCCGGTGCCGAGGCGGAAGAGTTCGACGGCGGCGCAGAGCTGATCCTGGCCCGGCGCCTTGGTGCGGATGGACGCAGCCGTGCCTTCCTGGGCGGCCGTGCTGCACCCGTGGGCGTACTGGCTGAGATCGGCGAGACCCTGGTGGTGGTGCACGGACAGTCGGACCAGATCCGGCTCAAGAGCGCCACGGCGCAGCGTGAAGCCCTGGACAAGTTCGCCGGCGACACCCTGGCCGGTCCACTGGCCGCCTACCAGGAGCTGTATGGCCGGTGGAAGTCCAGCCAGGCCGAGCTGGACAACCTCCGCAGCGCCGCCCGCGACAGGCTCCGCGAAGCTGAATCCCTGGAGGCTGCCCTTGCCGAGATTGACGAGGTGGATCCGCAGCCGGGGGAGGATGAGCTCCTGAAGGCCGAGGCCGTGAAGCTTGCCAACGTGGAGGAACTGCGGATCGCCGCGAGCACCGCCCACCAGGCACTCATTGCCGAGGACTTTGGTGAAGCCGGTGACGCCACCACATTGGTGGACTCCGCCAAGCGGACCCTGGAGCACGTGTCCGAGCACGATGCGCAGCTGGGCTCCGCAGCCGCCCGGCTGGCCGAGGTGGGCTTCCTGCTTACTGACATCGCCGCCGAGCTGGCCAGCTACCAGGCCAGCCTGGACTCCGAGGGCCCGGAGCGGCTCGCCGAGATCGAGGACCGGCGCGCTGCGCTGGCCAAACTGGTCCGGAAATACGCCCCCACCATCGACGAGGTGCTGGAGTGGGCGGAGCAGGCGCGCGTCCGCTTCGACGAGCTCCAGGACGACTCGTCCCGCATCGAGGCCCTGGACGCTGAGGTGGTCCGCGCCGAGGCGGATCTGAAGAAGCAGGCAGCGGGCATCAGCAGGATCCGCGCCAAGGCCGCAAAGGACCTGTCCGGCCGCGTCAGTGCGGAGCTCAAGGCCCTGGCCATGGCCGATGCCACACTGGTGATCAACCTCGAGCCGACCGGTCAGCTGGGCCCTCACGGCGCGGACGACATCAGCTTCCTGCTGCGGCCGCATTCGGGCGCCCCGGCCCGGCCGCTGGGCAAGGGGGCGTCCGGCGGTGAGCTGTCCCGCGTCATGCTGGCCATCGAAGTGGTGCTTGCCGCCGTCGATCCCGTCCCCACCTTCGTCTTCGACGAGGTGGACGCCGGCGTGGGCGGCCGCGCCGCCGTCGAGATCGGCCGCCGCCTGGCCATGCTGGCACGCCACGTGCAGGTGCTGGTGGTCACGCACCTGCCGCAGGTGGCAGCGTTCGCGGACCAGCACATCACCGTCACCAAGACTTCCGTCAGGGGAGCCGACGGCGGCACCGCCACCGGGTTCACCTCCAGTGACGTCCGCCTCCTCGACGGCCCGGAGCGGGTCCGCGAGCTCGCCCGGATGCTGGCCGGCCAGGAAGACTCCGAAACCGCGCAGGCCCACGCCCAGGAACTGCTGGATGACGCCAAGCTCCTGCCCCAGCGGGCCTGACAGGGACAACCACGGGAGGGACGAATTGATGATAGGCTCGAATTCCGTGGTGCAGCGATCAAATTCCCGTGTAAATTCCCGGTTCCCGGGCTCCTCCAAGACGACGAAGCACATCTTTGTCACCGGCGGTGTGGCGTCCTCGCTTGGTAAGGGACTGACGGCGTCCAGCCTTGGTCACCTGCTCCGGGCACGCGGCCTGTCCGTGACAATGCAGAAGCTCGATCCCTACCTGAACGTGGATCCGGGCACAATGAACCCCTTCCAGCACGGCGAGGTCTTCGTCACAGACGACGGCGCCGAAACGGACCTGGACATCGGGCACTACGAGCGCTTCCTTGATGAAAACCTCGAGGGGTCCGCGAACGTCACCACCGGCCAGGTGTACTCCACGGTGATTGCCAAGGAACGCCGCGGCGAGTACCTGGGGGACACCGTCCAGGTCATCCCGCACATCACGGATGAGATCAAGCGCCGCATGCGTTTGCCCGCCGAGGGCAAGAACGCCCCGGACGTCATCATCACCGAAATCGGCGGCACCGTTGGCGACATCGAATCCCAGCCGTTCCTCGAATCCGCCCGCCAGGTCCGCCAGGACATCGGCCGCGGAAACGTGTTCTTCCTGCACGTCTCCCTGGTGCCGTACATTGGCCCCTCGCAGGAGCTGAAGACCAAGCCCACCCAGCACTCCGTGGCCGCGCTGCGGTCCATCGGCATCCAGCCCGAGGCGATCGTGATCCGTTCGGACCGTGAAGTGCCGGAGGCCATGCGGGAGAAGATCGGCCGCATGTGCGACGTCGACATCGACGCCGTGGTGAACGCCGCGGACGCCCCCAGCATCTACGACATCCCCAAGACCCTGCACGGACAGGGCCTTGACTCCTACATCGTCCGGGCCCTTGACCTGCCCTTCAAGGACGTTGACTGGACCAGCTGGGACAAGCTGCTTGAAGCCGTCCACAACCCCAAGCACCACGTCGAGATTGCCCTGGTGGGCAAGTACATCGACCTGCCTGACGCCTACCTCTCGGTCACCGAAGCGCTGCGTGCCGGCGGCTTCGCCAACGAGGCCAAGGTCAAGATCCGCTGGGTCCCGTCCGACGAATGCGAGACCCGCGAAGGCGCCGTCAAGGCCCTCGACGGCGTGGACGCCATCTGCGTTCCCGGCGGCTTCGGCATCCGTGGACTCGAAGGCAAGCTCGGCGCCCTGAAGTTTGCCCGCGAAACCAAGCTGCCCGTGCTGGGCCTGTGCCTCGGCCTGCAGTGCATGGTGATCGAGTACGCCCGCAACGTGGTGGGCCTGGAGGGTGCCTCCTCCAGCGAATTCGAGCCGGACTCCAAGTACCCGGTGATCGCCACCATGGAGGAGCAGCTGGAGTACGTGGAAGGCCGCGGCGACCTTGGCGGCACCATGCGCCTTGGACTGTACGAAGCCAAACTGGATGAAGGCTCGGTCATCGCCGGAACCTACGGCAAGACCACCGTGAGCGAACGCCACAGGCACCGCTACGAGGTGAACAACAAGTACCGCCAGCAGATCGCGGACAAGGGCCTGGTCTTCTCCGGCACTTCCCCGGACGGCAAGCTGGTGGAATTCGTTGAGCTGCCCGCCGACGTGCACCCGTACTACGTGGCCACGCAGGCCCATCCCGAGCTGAGCTCGCGGCCCACCCGCCCGCACCCGCTGTTCGCCGGCCTGGTCAAGGCTGCACTTGACCACCAGAACGCAGGCCACCAGAACGCGGGCGGCCAGGGTGCAGGCCAGGAGGGCGTTGCCGACACGGCTGTGCCCCCGGCCGGCGAACATGCGGCATCGGGTACCGTTACCGCTAAGTAGTCGATAGAACACACAAAGGACGGCGCGATGCCTGGTACACCTGAAGCCACCCCTGCCAAACAGGTTTCGGATGCACCAAGCCCGCGCCGTCTTTTGTCAACGGAGAAGGTCTACCAGGGCAGGATCTGGGATGTCGTCAGCGACACCTTCCAGCTCTCGGACTCCGGGGACGCCCTCACCCGCGATTACATCGACCATCCCGGCGCCGTAGCCGTCCTGCCCATGAACGCCGAGGGCCAGGTCCTGCTGTTGAAGCAGTACCGGCACCCCGTGGGCATGGACCTCTGGGAGGTTCCGGCGGGCCTGCTGGATGTTGAAGGCGAAGACTTCGTAGTGGGGGCGGCGCGCGAACTGGCCGAGGAAGCGGACCTTGCTGCCGGGACCTGGAACGTCCTGGCGGATGTCTTCAATTCCCCGGGATCCTCCAGCGAGGCCATCCGTATCTACCTGGCCCGTGACCTCACCGAAGTGCCGCACCACGAACGCCACGAACGGACGGACGAGGAGGCGGAGATCGAGTTCCACTGGATCGGCCTGGATGATGCCGTGGCGTCCGTCCTGGCCGGACGCCTGCACAACCCGTCCGCCGTCGTCGGTATCCTGGCTGCCGCTGCCGCCCGCGCCAACGACTATGAAGGCCTCCGCCCCGCCGACGCCCCCTGGCCCGCCCACCCCAGCCAGCGCTGATGGCCCCTCCTTCGGCTGAAGCAGCGCCGGCGTTCGAACCGGGCCCGGCGGAGGCTGCCGCTGCCCCGGCACCTGTACCTTCCGCCATCGACCGTGCAATTACCGACTACCTCCAGCACATGGGTGTGGAACGGGGACTGGCAGCGAATACCTTGGCAGCCTACCGCCGGGACCTGGCCCGCTACGCCCGGTATGTTGCCGCAGCCGGCTGCGGCCGGCCGGAGGACATCACCCGGCACCACGTCACGGGTTACGTCCGCGCCCTGTCGGACGGTTCCGACGGCGGTTCCACCCTGGGCGTCCGGTCCGCGGCCCGGACGGTGGTGGCGGTCCGTGGCCTGCACAAGTTCTGGGCCCTCGAAGGTTATACGCCGGCCGATCCAGCCCGCGACGTCCACCCACCCATGGCAGGTAAACGGCTGCCCAAGGCCATCAGCGTTGACGAAGTGACCCGCATCCTGGAGGCGGCAGGAACGGACACCGCCGCCGGACTGCGGGACCGCGCCCTGCTTGAATTCCTCTACTCCACGGGAGCCAGGATCAGCGAAGCGGTGGGACTGGACGTTGATGACATCTCCCTTGCCGGGCCGGAATCCGGGCCTGCCATTGTCCGGCTGTTCGGCAAGGGGTCGAAGGAGCGGCTGGTGCCGCTGGGCTCCTACGGGGCCCGGGCGCTGGACGCCTACCTGGTCCGCGGCCGGCCGCTGCTTGCTGCCAAGGGCAAGGGCACGCCTGCGCTGTTCCTGAATGCCCGCGGCGGCCGGATCAGCCGGCAGAGCGCCTGGACCATCCTCAAGGCGGCGGCGGAGAAGGCCAACATCACCCGGGACGTCTCACCGCACACGCTGCGGCATTCCTTCGCCACCCACCTGCTCGAAGGCGGCGCGGACGTCAGGGTGGTGCAGGAACTTTTGGGCCACGCATCGGTGACCACAACCCAGGTGTACACGCTGGTCACGGCTGATACGCTACGGGAAATCTACGCGGCCGCTCATCCCCGCGCGCTGGGCTGACGTTCCGCCAGGCAGGGCACGTCCGGCCGCCAGTGTCGCGCGGACAGCTAGAACATGGCCTCGATGGTCAGTTCCACGGGCCCCAGCAGGAAAGCCAGCACAGAAGTGCCCATGCAGGCGACCAACATCAGTCCGGGATGTGCCAGGCCAATCACCACCCGGCGCAGCCGTGGCCGGCCACGGAGGAAGGATTTCGGTACGCGGGAGAGCGCGGGCACCTGCCGCCAGCCGCGAAGCCGCCGAAGGAACCAGGCGCACCGGGCGACAAACGCCAACCATAGGACGGCTACCACCAGCGGCACCAGGGCCGCCATCAGGGTGAATCCCAGAGCCGTCACCTCGCGCTCTGAGTCTCCCGCCACCGCTTGGACAGTGGTTGAGATGGACGCACTCAACACCACCGAGATGGCCCAGACCATGAAGGCCGCAACAAGTGCCAGGAACCGCACGAAGAACAGGCCCAAAACCGACTCCCGGGCGGCTTTCACCTGCTGCCGGGGAGTCACGTGGAGAACGGCCAGGGTGCTGAGCAGCGTGGGCAGGGCCGCTGCTGCCACCAGCAGGTACCACGTCCAACCAGCCAGGTTCACGAACTCATCTGCAAGAATGAGCGCTGTCCAGACACAGGCCCAGGCCCAGCCCCAATACAAAGGGTTGCGCACCAGCCACCCCGGCAGGCGGGTGTCAATGGCCGAAATCCTGGCGGGCCGTATTCCGTGTCCTGTTTCGGGAGTCACACCTAGAGCTTGGCATATCCGGCGTCCCTTGGCGCTTCCCCGATGACAACTCCCGGACCCCATAGGCTTGAAGGCATGACCACAGCCTCTGTGACCCTTTGCTTCCTGCTCCGTGACGGGCCGGGCGGCCCCGAGGTGCTCCTCGGGCTGAAACAGACCGGGTTCGGCAGGGGCAAGATCGTGGGCATCGGCGGCCACGTGGAACCGGGGGAGTCGGACGCGCAGGCCGTCATCCGGGAGGTCCTGGAAGAGACCGGTGTGGTGCTGCGGGTTGAGGACCTGGCGGACGCCGGATCGGTCCACTTCGTCTTTCCGGCCCGCCCGGAATGGAATATGCGGACCACCCTCTTTACCGCCCGGACCTGGCAGGGCGAGCCGGCACCCAGCGACGAGATCCTGCCAGAATGGTTCCGGGTGGATACGCTGCCCGTGGACCGCATGTGGCAGGACGCCGACCACTGGCTCCCGGTGGTTCTGGAAGGCCGAAGGATCAACGTGGTGGTCACCATGCACACAGACAACGAATCAGTCGCCTCATCCGAGAGCCTGCTGGACTGAGCAGGCAATTAACGGCCGACGGCGGCCCGGGCACCTGGGTGCCGGGCCGCCGTCGGACGTTCCTGCCAGGAGTCAGGGGAGGTGCCGCTCCTCCGGACCGATGTACTCGCTCAGCGGTCTGATCAGGGAGTTCGCGTCCAGTTGCTCCATGATGTGGGCGGTCCAGCCTGTGATCCGGCTGGCCACGAACAGGGGAGTGAATGTGGGCGTATCAAAGCCCATCAGGTGGTACGTGGGCCCGGCCGGGTAGTCGAGGTTCGGCTTGATGGCCTTGGCTTCGTCCATGGCCTGCTCGAGCCCGTTGTACAGCCCCAGCAGTTCCGGCCGGCCGTAGTGGGCGATCATCTTGTCCAGTGCGGCTTTCATGGTGGGGACCCGGGAGTCGCCGTGCTTGTAGACACGGTGGCCGAAGCCCATCACCTTCTTCTTCTGCGCCAGGGCGTCTTCCATCCATGCCTTGGCCCGGGCCGCTGCTTCCTCCAGGGACTCCTCCTGCCGGATGCCGATCTCGTCGAAGGTGTGCATGACCGCTTCGTTGGCGCCGCCGTGCAGCGGACCCTTGAGGGCGCCGATGGCACCGGTCACGGCTGAATGCAGGTCCGAGAGCGTCGAGGTGATCACACGGGCGGTGAATGTGGAGGCGTTGAAGGAGTGCTCGGCGTAAAGAATCATCGAGACGTTGAAGGCATCCACCACCTCCGGCACCTGCTCCTCGCCGAAGGCCATCCACAGGAAGTTGGCCGAGTAGCCAAGGTCTTCGCGGGGCTCCACCACATCCTGCCCGTGGCGGCGGCGCTGGTCGTAGGCCACCACCGCGGGCATGGCGGCGAACAGGTCCACGGCCTTGGCCATGTTGGCTTCCCGGGAGGAATCCCCGGTCAGGGGATGCCGTGCCCCCATAACGGAAGCAGCAGTCCTGCAGACGTCCATCGGGTGCGAAGTGACCGGAAGGGTATCGATCACCTGCTTCACCACCGGATCGAGGGCGCGGCCGGCGCGTTCCTTCGCGCTGAACTCGGCAAGCTGGTCCTTGGTGGGCAGTTCACCGTTCCACAGCAGGTACGCCACTTCCTCGAAGCTGCACCGCGCTGCCAGTTCCTGGACAGGGTAGCCGCGGTAGAGCAGGGAGTTGGTGTCCGGATTGACCTTGGAAACGGCGGTGTAGTCCACCACCACGCCGGCAAGGCCTTTTTTGATCTCATTTTCAGCCATGCTGAAACTCCTTTGTTCCTAAAGCCTGTTCGTCCGGCGGAGGCCGGCCTTCCGATTGGGTGTCAGGTGCCGGGTGTCATGTTCCGGGAATCTGGAAATTGAACACGCCGGTGTCGAAGCGGTTGTAGGCCTCGTAGTCAACGAGGTCGTAGAGCCGGGCACGGGTCAGCATGTTTGGAACCTGCGCCTCCTGGGTGCCGTCGGATTTGATCGATTCCAGAGTACGCTCAGCAGCCCCCATGGCACTACGGAGCAGCGTCACCGGATAGATCACCATGTTGACGCCGACGCCGGCCAGTTCATCCACGGTGAAGAGGTCGCTCTTGCCGAACTCGGTCATGTTGGCCAGGATCGGCACGTCCACCGCGTCGCGGATGGCCTGGAATTCGCTGAGGTCCTTCATGGCTTCGGGGAAGATTGCGTCGGCGCCGGCTTCGACGAGGGCTCTGGCGCGCTGCTGTGCGGCTTCCAGCCCCTCGGTGGCGCGGATGTCGGTGCGGGCCATGATCAGGAAGTTCGGGTCCCGCCGGGCGTCGGCCGCGGCCCTGATGCGTTTGGTGGCGGTGTCCTGGTCCACCACGTTCTTGCCGTCGAGGTGGCCGCAGCGCTTGGGGTTGAACTGGTCCTCGATATGGCAGCCGGCCAGGCCTGCGTTCTCGAGTTCCTGGACGGTGCGTGCCACGTTCATGGGCTCCCCGAAGCCGGTGTCCGCGTCAACGATCGAGGGCAGGTCAGTCATCCGCGCGATCTGTCCGGCCCGGGTGGCTACCTCGGTCAGGGTGGTCAGGCCGATGTCCGGCAGGCCGAGGTCGTTGGCGAGGACGGCGCCGGAGATGTACACCCCGGCGAAGCCCTTTTCCTCGATCAGCCGGGCGGAGAGCGGGTTGAACGCGCCGGGGAACTGCTGGATGGTCCCGGAGGCCAGCAGTTCCCGGAAGCGGACCCGCTTCTGTTCCGGGGTGGTCTTTGAGTACAGCATCTAGAACAGTCCCTTCGGTGCCGCCGCGAGGTCGATGACGCCGGGAGCGGCGGTGATGTTCAGCTGGTCCAGCTCACCGGCGGCGAGCTGTGGGAGGCGTTCGACGGCGGTGAGGAACCTTTCGATCTCAGCCTCCTCCACGAGCCCGGCGGCGAGGGTGCGGAACTTGTTGATGTACTGTTCCCGGGCGAAGGGGCGGGCGCCGAGCGGGTGGGCGTCGGCAACGGCGATCTGGTCGGTGATGACGGTGCCGTCCTTGAGCGTGATCTCCACCGAGCCGCCGAAAGCCTTCTCTGCGATGTCCAGGGAGTGGTAGCGGCGGGTCCATTCGGGATCTTCCACCGTGCTGACTTTGTGCCACAGTTCCACGGTGTCCGGACGGGCGGCGCGCTGCGGTGCGTAGGAGTCCACGTGGTGCCAGGCCCCGTCCTGCAGGGCCACGGTGAAGATGTACGGGATGGAGTGGTCCAGGGTTTCCCTGGACGCGGTGGGGCTGTATTTCTGGGGGTCGTTGGCGCCGGAGCCGATCACGTAGTGCGTGTGGTGGCTGGTCTTGATCAGCACTGACTCGACGTTGGCCGGATCGGTGACCTCGGGGTGTTCGCGGTGCAGCTTGCGGGCAAGGTCGATCCACGCCTGTGCCTGGTACTCCGCGGAATGTTCCTTGGTGTAGGTGTCCAGGATGGCACGCTTGACTTCACCCGGGGTGGGAAGCGGGACCATGTAGGAGGCGTCCGGGCCATCGAGCATCCAGGCGATGACGCCGTCTTCGCCTTCGTAGATGGGCACGGGGGAGGTCTGGCCGCGCATGGCCCGGTCCGCTGATTCGATGGCCATCTTGCCGGCAAAGGCCGGGGCGTGGGCCTTCCAGGTGGAGATCTCGCCCTTGCGGGACTGCCGGGTGGCGGTGGTGGTGTGCAGCGCCTGGCCCACTGACTGGAAGATGGTCTCCACATCGAGGCCAAGCAGGGTGCCGATCCCGGCCGCGGCCGAGGGGCCGAGGTGGGCCACGTGGTCGATCTTGTGCTTGTGCAGGCAGATGGCCTTGACCAGGTTGACCTGAATCTCGTACCCGGTGGCGATGCCCCGGATCAGGTCGTGGCCGCTGGCGCCAACGTGCTGGGCGACGGCGAGGATCGGCGGGATGTTGTCCCCGGGGTGGGAGTAGTCGGCCGCGAGGAAGGTGTCGTGGTAGTCCAGTTCCCGGACAGCCACCCCATTGGCCCAGGCTGCCCACTCCGGGGACACGCGGTCCTCGATGCCGAAGACTTTGGACCCCTTGCCGCCGGTGCTGGGGCCGTGGGTGAGCGCCTGGGCACGGGCGGCGACGATCGGCGCGCGGTTCAGGGAAGCGATCGCCACCGAGGCGTTGTCGATGACGCGGTTGATCACCATAGCGGTCACGTCGTCAGACACAGCCACCGGGTCCGCGGCGACCTGGGCGATTTTGTAGGCCAGCTGGTCCTCGCGGGGCAGGTTTTCTTCGCTTTTATAGACGCGGACGTGGTGTTCCTTAACCATGGTGCTCCTTCGGGTGGGATGCGTGGGTTGCTTTGACGTGGGAGAGGCTTCGGTGCAGGTGGACGATGGTGGCCGCCTCGGCGAGCCTGGGGTTGCCGGCCGCGATCGCCTCCGCGATGGCGGCATGCTCGGCGGCTGCGGCAGTGAGCCGGCAGGCATCGTCGGCGGCAAGCCGGCGGATCCGGACCAGGTGAACGCGCAGGCTGCGCATGGCCTGGGCCAGGTAGGAGTTGGAGATGGCGGCGTCGATTGCTGTGTCCAGCCGGCCCACCAGTTCGTAGTAGTCATGCAGGGCCGGCTCGTCACCGCCAATCAATGCGGGAGCCTCGAGCAGTTCGCGCTGCAGGCGCTCGAACGTCGCAGCCTCGCCGCGCCGCGCAGCCAGTGCCGCCGCCCTGCCCTCAAGGGTTTCGCGGAGTTCGAACAGTTCGTCAATGTCCTCAAGCGAGATGTCGGTGACGACGACGCCGCGGCCGCCTGCCGTCGTGAGGCCTTCCGCCGTAAGGCGCCCCAAGGCTTCCCGCAGCGGTGTGCGCGAGACGCCCAGACGCTCGGACTGTTCCACCTCGGCAAGGACCGTACCCGGCGCCAGGCGCCATTCGATGATGTCATCGCGCAGGGCGGCATAGGCCTTGTCGCTGGCGCGCATGCTCGTCTCCTTCCTCGGCTGACTGCATCAGTGTATACACAACTGGGCTCAAAAGAATGGACCTTTGAGAAAATATGCCAGAAATTGACTTCCTTGTATACAACGACCCTTGTGGTGGTTAACTCCGCCAGCTAGCATGAGCTGCATCACAACGTCGTGGACGGGATTACGTTATGGTCACCACCGGCTATCGGGACAGTTACCGGCGCAGCATCGAAGAGCCCGACGACTTTTGGCTGGAGGCCGCGGGAAACATCGCCTGGAGCTCTCCTCCGGCGCAGGCGCTGGACTCCACGTGGGCACCGCTCTACAGCTGGTTTCCCGACGGCACACTGAATACCTGCTACAACGCCCTTGACCGGCATATCGCCGAAGGCCGCGGGGAGCAGGTGGCCCTGATCCATGACTCGGCCATGCTGGGAACCCGGCACCGCTACACGTATGCCCAGCTCACGGACGCCGTGGCGCGCTTTGCCGGTGTGCTGCGCGGCCATGGCGTGGGAAAGGGGCACCGCGTGGTGATTTACATGCCAATGATCCCGGAAGCCGCTATCGCCATGCTGGCGTCGGCCCGGCTGGGCGCGGTCCATTCCGTGGTGTTCGGCGGTTTTGCGCCCAAGGAGCTCGCGGCCCGGATCCGGGACGCCGCACCCACTGCGGTGGTGACCGCTTCGGGCGGGATCGAACCCGCCCGCCGCATCGAGTATCTGCCGGCCGTCGCGGAGGCGCTGGAACTGGCGGGCATGCCGGATCTTCCCGTATTGGTCAAGGAGCGCGACGGATTCGCGTCCAAGGCTGCGGACCATGCGGGCTGGCTGGACTGGGACACGGAAATGGCTTCCGCAGAGCCTGCCGCTCCCGTTGAGGTGAAGGCCACCGATCCGCTCTACATCCTCTACACATCCGGAACCACCGGCACGCCAAAGGGAGTGGTGCGGGACAACGGCGGCCACGCCGTCGCCCTGCGCTGGACCCTGGAGAACATTTACGACGTCGGTCCGGGCGACGTGATGTGGACCGCGTCAGACGTCGGCTGGGTAGTGGGGCACTCCTACATTGTCTATGGCCCGCTGCTGGCCGGCGCCACCACGGTGATGTACGAGGGCAAGCCCGTAGGCACCCCGGATGCCGGCGCATTCTGGCGCGTGGTCCGGGACCACAGGGTCAATGTGCTCTTCACTGCGCCCACGGCACTCCGGGCCATCCGCAAGGCGGATCCGGCGGCGTCGCTGCTGCGGAAGTACGACATCTCCAGCCTGCGGACCCTGTTCACTGCCGGCGAGAGGCTGGACACGGACACCTTCCATTGGGCATCACGGGCCCTCGGCGTGCCGGTGGTGGACCACTGGTGGCAGACCGAGACCGGGTGGGCCATTTGCGCCAACCCGCGTGGCCTGGAGCAGTTGCCCATCAAGGCCGGCTCCCCGAGCGTGCCCATGCCCGGGTTCCGGCTGCAGATCCTCGACGGCGCAGGCGGAGAGGTGGAACCCGGCACCGAGGGCAACATCGTGCTTGGACTGCCGCTGCCGCCGGGCACCCTCACAACGCTGTGGCGGAATGATGAGCGCTACATCTCTTCCTACCTTCAGGCTTTCGAGGGCTGCTACGCCACCGGCGATTCGGGTTACCAGGACCGGGACGGGTACATCTTTGTCATGGGCCGTACGGACGACATCATCAATGTTGCCGGCCACAGGCTCTCAACCGGCGCCATGGAACAGGTGATCGGCCAGCATCCGGCCGTTGCGGAGTGCGCCGTGATCGGCCTCGCCGACCCCGTGAAGGGCCAGCGTCCCAGCGGCTACGTGGTGCTCAAAACCGGGGTGGACATCGCCGAAGACGTCCTGGCCAAGGATCTAGTGGCACTGGTCCGGCGGGACATTGGTGCGGTTGCGGACTTCAAACAGGTGACAGTGGTGGATGCACTGCCCAAGACCCGTTCGGGGAAGATCCTCCGCAAGACCATGCGCCAGATAGCGGACGGCGAGGAGTACACCGTTCCGTCCACCATCGAGGATCCAGGCGTCATCGATCAATTGATCGGAGCACTCCGGGCGGGGGAGGCGGAGGCTGGCTGAGGCGCATGGCCGGGGCGCGCACGTCCAACCCCGAGCGGCTCAGCGGGTGTTCCAGCGGTATTCGTTCTCCGGCCTGCCGGGGGTGCCGTAGCGGGCGGTCCGGGAAACTGTTCCCGCATCGGCCAGGTACTCAAGGTAGCGCCGAGCCGTCACGCGCGACATCCCCAGGGCGTCCATGACCTCCGTGGCGGACACTGCTTCGGGCTGCCCCCGGAGGAACTCCTGGACGGATCCGAGCGTCGAGGTTGAGAGTCCCTTGGGCAGCGGGAGTTCGGATGGCGCCCGGAGGCTGGCAAAGGCCTGGTCCACTTCGCTTTGCGAGGCGCCCCCCTTGCCGGGGCCACCGCCGGAACCGGCCAACTGCTGCCGGAACTGGCGGTAATTTTCCAGCTTGTCGGAGAACGTGGCGAACGTGAAGGGCTTGATCAGGTACTGGACCACGCCGATTGCCACGGCGCTGCGGACGATCGCCAGTTCGCGCACGGCGGTGATCGCAATGATGTCCGCCAGGATCCCCGCCGAACGCATCCGGCGGGCGATGTCCAGGCCATGCAGGTCGGGTAGGTTCATGTCCAGCAGGACCAGTTCAACGGGCTCTCCCGCGGCCACGAATTCGTTCAGCAGCCGCAGGGCCGACTGGCCGTCGGGGGCTGTCCCGGCGAGCTCGAATCCTTCCAGCCTCCCCACGTAGGCCGCGTGCGCTGCCGAAGCGATGGCCTCATCTTCGACGACGAGGACCCGGATGTTGCTCACTGTCTGTGCTCCTTCTCCGCGGACACCGCTGCAGGCAGGAATACTTCGAACTTGGCGCCGCGCCGGCCGTTGATGGCCAGCGTACCGCCCAAACGCTGCACCGCCTGCCGCACCAGGGCCAGGCCGATGCCCCGGCCCCCGGCCCCCGCAGGCTTGGTGCTGAATCCGTGCCTGAAGATCTTTTCCGCATCGGTGGGGTCGATGGGCGTTCCGGAATCGTTGACGGCGATGTCCAGGCCTTCTTCATCGGCCTCCAGCGTCAGCACCACCCTCCGCGGAGGGGGTGCATCGGCGGCGGCATCGATGGCATTGTCCAGCAGGTTGCCCAGGATCGTCACCAGGTCCTGGACGGCCACCCCGGGTGCCGTGCCGGAGCCCAGGGTGGAGAGATCCAGCTGGACGCCGCGTTCGTGGGCCTCGGCCACCTTTCCCATGAGCAGGGCGCCCACCACCGGTTCATCGATCGAACTCACCATGTCATCTGTCAGCTGCTGGCTCAGGGCCAGGTCCTGGGTTGCAAAGTCCAGGGCTTCCCTGGTCCGGCCGAGTTCCAGGAGCGAAACCAAGGTGTGCAGCCGGTTGGCGTGCTCGTGGGTCTGGGCGCGCAGCGCGTCGGAAAGGGTGCGCATGGTCTGCAGTTCGTTGCCCAGCGCTTCGATTTCTGTCCGGTCCCTGAGGGTGGCCACGGTCCCGTAGACGGGGACCTTCCCGCGGGTGCCCCGGGCCTCGGGACCCCGGGCCGGCCCCTGGTTGACCACCAGCACGCGGGAGCCGGTCAGGACCATCTCGTCCTTGGTGGTCCGCCCGGACTCGAACAGGCTGCGCAGTTCGTCGTCCAGGGGAAGGTCTGCCAGCGATGGGGGCCGGGTGGGGTCATTGTTGCCGGTGTCGGCCAGGCCCAGCAGCTCGGCAGCCTGGTCGTTGTACATCACCACGCGCTTCCGGGCATCGATCAGGATCAGCCCTTCCCGGACCGAGTGCAGCACCGACTCGTAGTAGGCGAACAGCTGTGCCAGCTGTTCGGGACCCCAGCCCCGGGTAACCCGCCGCAGGTACCTGCCCAGCAGCCACGACGCCAGTGAACCGCCCACCAGGAGGGCCATGCCGACGGCCAGCAGGACGGGAAGGCGCCCGGCAAAGGCGATATCGACGCTGCGGACGGTAACACCCACCGCTACGAGGGCCTTGACTGTCCCCGCAGAATCCTTGACCGGAACAATGGTCCGCACCGACGGGCCCAGCGTACCTGCCGTCACTTCGGTGTAGGTGTGGCCGCGGAGTGCTTCATCGATGGAGCCGATGTAGGGCCGGCCCAGCTCCTCGTCCCGCGGGTGGGTCCAGCGGGTACGGTCCGGCGCCATGATCGTGATGAAGTCCACGTGGGCCGCGGTGGTGACGTCTTTGGCATACGGCTGCAGGACGGCGGACGGGTCCGGCGTGGCAGCAGCCTGGAGCACCAGGGGATTGGCGGCGATGGAGGCAGCCACGCCTTCCATCCGGCGGCCCGCTTCGTCATACGTCCGGTCCCGCGCGTCCACGTAGGCGGCCGTTCCCACGATGGCGATAAACGACACGACGATCAGCAGGTTCGCCAGGAAGAGCCGGCGGGCGATACTCCAGCGGTGGATCATGCCTGCCTCCCTTGGACCCTGCCGATACCGCGACCAATATGAACGCAACGGTGAGCTGGATCACGGGGTGCCCAATGATGGATATCACATTGGACGGACGTGTTGAGCCCAGAGACTGCGCCGCAACGTCTATCAGAATATCCACAAGGAGACACATCATGGCTTCTCAACGAGGAGAGTCGCTCGAGACCGCGACCCCGCGGCGCAAGGGACTGGACAAGTCCCACTACCTCTACATCGCAGTTATCGCCGCCGTCGTCCTCGGCGCGGTGGTGGGCCTGCTGTTCCCGGAGGTGGGCAAGTCCCTCAAGCCCCTGGGCGACGGCTTCGTCAAGCTCATCAAGATGATGATCGCACCGGTCATTTTCTGCACCATCGTCCTGGGCATCGGCTCCATCGCCAAGGCAGCCACCGTCGGCAAGGTCGGCGGCCTGGCACTGGGCTACTTCATCATCATGTCAACCTTCGCCCTGGCCATCGGCCTGGTGGTAGGCAACATCATCCACCCCGGCGAGGGCCTGAAGCTGACGCCGTACGACCCCAACAAGAAGGCGGCGACCGACAGCACCGTGGACTTCCTGCTGGGCATCATCCCCAGTGACGTCCCCGTGCTGCCCACCCTGCTGGCAGCCATCCTGGTTGGCTTCGCGCTGCAGAAGATGGGCGCCCAGGGTGCCCCGATCCTCAAGGCTGTCGGCTACGGCCAGGCACTGGTGTTCCGCATCCTCATCATGATCATGTGGCTCGCTCCGGTAGGTGCCTTCGGTGCCATCGCCGCCGTCGTGGGCGCAACCGGCGTGCAGGCCATCGTCAGCATGTTCACCCTGATGATCGCCTTCTACATCACCTGCGCACTGTTCATCGTGGTGATCCTGGGCGGCCTGCTCCAGGTGGTTGCCGGCGTCAACATCTTCAAGCTGATGAAGTACCTGGCCCGTGAGTACCTCATCATCTTCTCCACGTCGTCCTCGGAAGCGGCACTGCCGCGGCTGATCGCCAAGATGGAACACCTCGGCGTCTCCAAGCCGGTCGTCGGCGTCACCGTTCCCACCGGCTACTCCTTCAACCTGGACGGAACCGCCATCTACCTGACCATGGCGTCCCTGTTCGTGGCCAACGCCATGGGCACCCCGCTGGACCTCGGCGCCCAGATCTCCCTGCTGGTGTTCATGATCATCGCCTCCAAGGGTGCCGCCGGTGTGACCGGTGCCGGCCTTGCAACCCTCGCGGCCGGCCTGCAGGCACACAAGCCCGAACTGCTCGGCGGCGTGGGCATGATCGTCGGCATCGACCGGTTCATGTCCGAGGCCCGCGCCCTGACCAACTTCACGGGCAACGCGGTGGCCACCGTCCTGATCGGCACCTGGGTCAAGGAGATCGACGGCGGCCAGGTTGGCCGGGTGCTGTCCGGCGAAGAACCTTTCGACGAGGCAACCATGATGGTCCACCATCACGGCGAAATGGCACCCAAGGAAGAGGGCGCCCGCGAGGCTGCCAAGGCCTAGCCACCGCCAGGACACCCCACGGGACCGCCCCCGCAGCCATGCTGCGGGGGCGGTCCTGCGTTCCCCGGCAGCGTTCCCCGGCAGAGCAACCTTCGACCTCAGCTAGAGGGTCAAGGCTCAACATTCGCGGAAAGTCAAGTTCCGTCGAATGCCGTGTCGGGCGCTGTAACCTAGGGAGCAGAACGAACGGCGCTGGTGAGCCAGCGGCAGGAAATCACCGTCATCGAAAGTGTGGACAGATACGTGAGCAGCGAACAGGGTTCAGCAACTCTGGAGGGCACGGAATTCGACCTGGAAAACGCGGTGATGGGGCCCACCGGGCGCCCATACCGGGAGTTCCCGGAACCCGCGCCGCTGTCCTCCCACGGTCCGGCCCGCGTCATCGCCATGGTCAACCAAAAGGGCGGCGTGGGGAAGACCACCTCCACCATCAACCTAGCCGCGGCGCTCGCCGAGTACGGCCGCCGCGTCCTCCTGGTGGACTTCGACCCCCAGGGTGCGCTCTCCGCCGGCCTTGGTGTCAACCCGCATGAGCTGGACCTCACGGTGTACAACGTCCTGATGGACCGCAAGGTGGATATCCGTGACGCCATCCACCACACGGGCGTCGAGAACGTCGACCTGCTGCCCGCCAACATCGACCTCTCCGCCGCGGAAGTCCAGCTGGTCAACGAGGTGGCGCGCGAACAGGTCCTGGACCGTGCGCTCAAGAAAGTCGAAGACGATTACGACGTCGTCCTCATCGACTGCCAGCCCTCCCTGGGCCTCCTGACCGTCAACGCCCTCACGGCAGCCCACGGCGTCATCATCCCGCTCATTTGCGAGTTCTTCGCCCTTCGCGCCGTGGCGCTGCTGGTCGAAACCATCGACAAGGTCCAGGACCGGCTGAACCCTCGCCTTCAGGTGGACGGCGTACTGGCCACCATGTACGACGCAAGGACACTGCACAGCCGCGAAGTGATCACCCGC
This sequence comes from Arthrobacter sp. StoSoilB19, assembly GCF_019977275.1. Lineage (NCBI taxonomy): Bacteria > Bacillati > Actinomycetota > Actinomycetes > Micrococcales > Micrococcaceae > Arthrobacter > Arthrobacter sp. StoSoilB19. The sequence goes on from NZ_AP024650.1 coordinate 1,675,282, forward strand.
CTGGTGGAGGCGTTCGGCGACAAGGTCTTCGAAACTGTCATCAAGCGCTCCATCAAGTTCGCAGACGCTACCGTGGCCGCGGAGCCCATCACCAGCTACGCCGGAAACCACGTGGGCGCCGACGCCTACCGCCGGCTGGCAAAGGAGCTGATCTCCCGCGGCGGCGCACCCTGACCACGCCGTGGCCGAATCCAAACCCGGCTTCGAGGTGCGGCTGGCCAACTTCACGGGTCCCTTCGACCTCCTTCTGGGGCTGATCGCCAAACACCAGCTGGACATTACAGAAGTGGCCATTGCCACCGTCACGGATGAGTTCATCAAGTACATCCGTAAACTGCAGCGGCTCGGTGAAGAGTGGGCCCTGGACGAGGCAAGCGAATTCCTGGTGATCGCCGCCACGCTGCTTGACCTCAAGGCGGCACGGCTCCTTCCCGCGGGTGAGGTGGAGGACGACGAGGACATCGCCCTTCTGGAAGCGCGGGACCTCCTCTTTGCCCGGCTGCTGCAGTACAAGGCTTTCAAGCAGGTGGCAGGAATCCTGGGCGAAACCCTGCACCAGGAAGGCCGGCGCTTTCCACGCCAGGTGGCCCTGGAGGAGCACTTCGCGTCGATGCTCCCTGAACTGGTGTGGAAACACACGCCGCAACAGTTCGCCGCGCTGGCCGAGGCCGCGCTCCGGCCCAAAGCGCCCGCCCAGCCGCCGCAAGTGGCACTCGGCCACCTGCATGGGAGCAACGTCAGCGTCAAGGAACAGGCCCGGATGATGGGGCTTCGCCTGCAACAGGAGTCGCCCCAGACCTTCCGTTCCCTGATTGCCGACGCCGATTCCACCCTGGTGGTGGTGGCCCGCTTCCTGGCGCTCCTGGAACTGTTCCGGGACCGGGCCGTGTCGTTCGACCAGCTGTCCCCGCTGTCCGAGCTTGCCATCCACTGGACAGCCGAAGGCCGCGACTGGTCGGCGGAAAACCTGAGCGAAGAGTATGAGGAGCAGGCGTGAATTCCAAGCCGCAGGACCTGGCCGTGGAAGGCGGGGCAATGCTTGAGGACACATGGAAGCCGGAGGACACGGCGCCACGGGAGGACGCGGACCACGGCCCGGACTTCGACGACCTCCCCGGCGGTGCCAAGGCTGCCCTCGAAGCGGTGCTCATGGTCCTGGACCAACCCGCCACGGAGGAAGAGCTGGCAGCCGGGGTAGGCCTGACGGTCACCGCGGTCCGCTCCCTGCTGGCAGAACTGCAGCGTGAGTATAACGGCTATACTGTTAAAGCCCCGGAGATGGAGGATGCCAGCCACGCTGGCATTGGTTCCAGCCCCCGGGGTTTTGAATTGCGGAACATCGCCGGTGGCTGGCGGATCTACTCGCGCACGGAGTTTGCCGACATTGTCGGCAAATATGTGCTTGAGGGGCAGACCGCCAGGCTTACCCAGGCGGCGTTGGAAACACTGGCAGTCATCGCGTACCGCCAGCCCGTTTCCCGGGCCCGGGTGTCTGCAATTCGCGGTGTCAATGTTGATTCCGTCGTACGGACGCTTGCCCAGCGCGGGCTGATCGAGGACGCGGGAACGGATCCCGAGTCCGGCGCAATCCTCTACCGGACCACCTCCTATTTCCTTGAACGGATGGGAATCAGTTCAGTGGAGGACCTGCCCCAGCTGTCGCCGCACCTTCCGGGACTCGACGGGATCGCAGAGTTCTACGACGCCGGGACCATGTAGGCAGGACCCTTCTGCCGGCAGCGGTCTCATGAGCAGTTTGTTTATCAGGTTTTCTATCAGGGCAGACGAAGTCTGCGCGGCTGGCTAGGGTTGTCCTTGGACATCTCTGCCGGCCAAAACACATTGAAGGACGGGTCATGACACAGGCGGGACGCCAGGGTTCACCACGTAACAGTTCGGGACGCGGCGGCAACGAGCGCAACAACTCCCAGCAGCGCAGCGCACAGGGCGGCGGCTTCAGCGGCGGTTCCCGCGGCGGAACAGCCAAGCGGGCAGCAGGATTCGGCGGGGACCGGCCCCACCGCGCCCCCAAGCCGCGCGAGGAACGCTTCATCGACCCCGATCTGGCGGGGGACCAGCAGGCACGGGCATCGGAGGGCGCCCGGGGCGCCAAGCCGTCGTCGCGCAAACCCGCGGCACGCAAGCCCGGCGCCAAGAAGGCTCCCGGAACTCCCGGTGCCCTCAAGCCCAAGCCGCGTACCGGTGCACCCGGGACAGCCGCTTCCCGTGCATTCGGCAGCGAACGCTTCGGCCAGAACCTGGGTCCGGTCCGCAAGCCCGGCCGGAAGAAGGGCCCCCGCGGTAACGTTCCGCAGTCCGAACTCCATGATGCAGACGGCGTGCGCCTCCAGAAAGTAATGGCGTCCGCCGGAGTCGCATCCCGGCGCGTCTGCGAAGAAATGATCGCCGAGGGCCGCGTTGAGGTGGACGGCCAGGTGGTTACGGAACTCGGCATGCGCGTCGATCCCAAGACCGCCGTCATCCATGTTGACGGCTTGCGGATCCAGTTGGACGAGAACCTGGTCTACATGGTGTTCAACAAGCCCAAGGGCGTGGTGTCCACCATGGAGGATCCCGAGGGCCGGCCGTGCATCAGCGACTTCCTGAAGAGCAACAAGAACACCGGCGAACGCCTCTTCCATGTGGGAAGGCTCGACGTCGCCACCGAAGGCCTGCTGCTGCTGACCAACGACGGCGAACTCGCCAACAGGCTGACCCACCCGTCCTACGAGGTTCCCAAGACCTACCTGGTGCAGGTGCGCGGGCCGTTCCCGCAGGGCGTAGGCGCCCAGCTGAAAGCCGGCGTGGAACTGGAGGACGGGTTCGCGTCCGTTGACTCCTTCCGCCTGGTGGACTCCACCCCGGGCCACGTGCTGATCGAGGTTGTGCTCCACTCGGGTAAGAACCGGATTGTCCGCCGACTCTTTGATGCTGTCGGCTTCCCGGTCCAGCGGCTGGTCCGCGTCAAGGTGGGCCCCATCGGACTCGGGGACCAGCGCCAGGGCAGCATCCGCAACCTGGGCAAGCAGGAAGTCGGCCACCTGCTGGCATCCGTAGGACTCTGACGCATGTCCGCGTTCAAAAGCCAGGGCCGCGGCCACCTGGATGGCCCGGTGGTGGTGATTGGTACCGGACTGCTGGGCACCAGCATTGGGCTGGGCCTGCGGGGGCGTGGCGTACCTGTGTTCCTTTCCGACCCGTCACCCACCAACCAGGCGGTGGCGGTGGACATCGGTGCCGGGCGTCCCCTGTCCGAGCTGGGCAACCGCAAACCGCAACTGGTTGTGGTTGCCGCCCCGCCGGACGTGACGGCCGGCGTCGTGTGCCAGGCGCTGGCTGACTACCCCGACGCCGTCGTGGTGGACATAGCCAGCGTCAAGGCTGACATCCTGGCCCGTCTGCGCGGCCTCGGTGCCGACCTCACCCGGTACGTGGGCACCCACCCCATGGCCGGGCGGGAAAAATCGGGACCGGTGGCCGCCCGCGGCGAGCTGTTCACCTCCATGCCTTGGGTGGTGTGCCCCTCCGGGGAGACCTCCGGCGCTGCCCTGCAAGTGGCACGGTCGCTTGCCTCGGATCTTGGAGCGGTTGTCTCGCAGTTCACGGCGGACGAACATGATGAAGCAGTGGCCCTGGTGTCGCACCTGCCCCAGGTCATGTCATCCCTGCTGGCCAGCCGCCTCCAGGGAACGCCACTGCACGCCCTGTCGCTGGCCGGCAACGGCCTCCGCGACGTCACCAGGATTGCCGCGAGCGATCCCACCCTCTGGGTGCAGATCCTCGGCGGGAATGCAGCCAAGGTCGTGGAGATCCTCTACGGCGTCCGCGAGGACCTGAACCGCCTCATCGGAACCCTGGAACAGCCCACGGCACCGGGAGCCCGGCTGGACCTGGCACAGCTGATCAGTGAGGGCAACGCCGGCCAGGCCCGGATTCCCGGCAAGCACGGCGGCCCGCCGCAGGCATACTCCTGGCTCACCGTCCTGGTGGATGACAAGCCCGGCCAGATCGCGCAGCTGCTCACCGAGATCGGTGAAATCGGTGTGAACGTCGAGGATCTTCGGCTGGACCATTCCTCCGGACAGAACGTTGGCATGGTGGAATTGTCTGTGTTGCCGAACAAGCACGACCACCTGATCGAAGCTCTCAACGACCGCGGATGGCGGGTACTTCAGTAATGACACAGGAACTCCTCGAGACCATGCGCGCCCTGCGCATCGGCCGGCCGCTGGTGGTTGCCATCGACGGACCGTCCGGCTCCGGTAAATCCAGCGTGAGCAAGGAGGTTGCCCGCAGGCTGCGGCTGGCCTACCTGGACACCGGAGCGATGTACCGCGCACTGACCTGGTACTGCGTAAACCAGGGGATTGACCTTGATGACACGCCGGCCGTGGAACAGGCCTCCCGGGACTTTGCGCTGGAACTGAGCACCAGCCCCCAGGAGGAATACGTGCGGGTAGGCGGCGTGGACGTCACCGATGCCATCCGCGAACCGGCAATTTCCGCCGCGGTCAGCTCCGTGGCCACCACGCTTGGTGCCCGGACCGAACTGATCCGCAGGCAGCGGGACCTGATTGAAAAGCACCACCGCCGAATGGTGGTGGAAGGCCGGGACATCACCACCGTCGTCGCGCCCGGAGCCGAGGTGCGCATGCTCCTCACCGCAAGCGAGGAAGCCCGCCTCCGCCGGCGCGGCATCCAGCTGGGCGGTACCCAGAACGCCGAACAGCTGGCAGCCCAGGTGACCCACCGGGATGCCAGGGACTCAACCGTGGTGAACTTCACCCAGGCGGCAGACGGCGTGGTCACGCTGGACTCCTCGGACCTGGACTTCGAGCAGACCGTCAATGCCGCCCTCGTGATCGTTACAAAGGTCCTCAACCGTGACTGAGGCCCGGGCGGGTGTGCCAACCCGACTGACCATGGCGTGGAGCAGGCCGGTGGGATGGATCCTGGACCACGTGGTCTACCGGACCACGGTGACGGGCAGGAGCAACGTCCCCACCGGCGGTCCGGTGATCTTCGCAGCCAACCACATCAGCTTCCTCGACGGGCCGGTCATGTTCGGCGCGGCGCCGCGCCCCATGCACATCCTGGTAAAACAGGAGATGTTCCAGGGCTTCCTGGGCCGGGTACTCACCGCCTCCGGGCAGCTTCCGGTGGACCGGCAGGGTGACCGGGCGGCGCTGCAGCGCTGCAAGGACGTGCTCGACGCCGGACGTTGCGTTGGGATTCTTCCGGAAGGGACGCGGGGGAGCGGGGCAGCCGCGGACATCAACGGGGGCGTGGCCTGGCTGGCGCTGAACTCCGGGGCACCGGTTGTTCCGGTGGCCATCCTGGGCACCCGGCAGGGCGACGAGCACCTGGACTTCGTCCCGCGGCCGGGGCGGCGATTCCACGTGAGCTTCGGATCAGCCCTTACCCTGGCCCGCCGGGCCGGTGAAAGCGGGCGTGCTTCAATGGACAGGGCGGCGCAGGACATCCGTGCAGCGCTGGCCGGGCACGTCCAGGACGCTATCCAACTCAGCGGGCAGCCTTTGCCTTCCGCTGACCACAACGACTTGACAGCAGTAGCCGGGGACGCCGGCAGATGACCACTAAGGACAGTGCAATGAGCGACACCACCCAGACTTCCGGGCCTTCCGGCACCGACGACGAATACACTCCCACCGGCACCGACCAGGTTGCCGAACGGCTGGCAGCGATTGGCGACGACGAAGCGGAGCTGCGTGCCGCCTCCCTCCGGGCCGGCCTGGAGGATTACGAGCTTGACGAGGACGATGCCGCCCTGCTGAGCGGGGAGTACGGCGACGAGGACTTTGACGGTCCCGTCAAGCTGGATCCCGTCCTGGCAATCATCGGCCGGCCAAACGTGGGGAAGTCCACGCTGGTGAACCGCATCCTGGGCCGCCGCGAAGCAGTGGTGGAGGACACCCCGGGCGTCACCCGTGACCGGGTCATGTACTCCGCGAACTGGAACGGCCGCAACTTCACGCTGGTGGACACCGGCGGCTGGGAGCACGACGCCCGCGGCATCCACGCCCGCGTCGCCGAGCAGGCCGAGATGGCCGTGGAACTCGCCGACGCCGTGCTTTTCGTGGTGGACTCCGCAGTGGGCGCCACCGCAACGGACGAAGGCGTCATGAAGATGCTGCGCCGCAGCAAGAAGCCGGTCATCATGGTGGCCAACAAGGTGGACGACTTCGCCCAGGAAGCGGACAGCGCCGCATTGTGGGGCCTCGGTTTCGGCGAGCCCTACCCGGTCTCTGCCCTTCACGGCCGAGGTGTCGCGGACCTCCTGGACCACGTCATGGACGTGCTCCCTGAATACTCAACGATCGAGGGAACGGACCGCTCAGGCGGCCCGCGCCGTATCGCCCTGATCGGCCGCCCCAACGTGGGCAAGTCCTCGCTGCTGAACAAGCTTGCAGGATCCGAGCGCGTAGTGGTGGACAACACCGCAGGAACCACGCGTGACCCCGTTGACGAATTCATTGAACTCGGCGGCCGCACCTGGCGCTTTGTGGACACCGCCGGCATCCGCCGCCGCCAGCACATGGCGCAGGGCGCTGACTACTACGCCTCACTTCGGACGCAGGCCGCGCTCGAGAAGGCGGAGGTCGCCGTCGTGCTCCTCGCCGTGGACGAGGTCCTCAGCGAACAGGACGTGCGCATCCTGCAGCTGGCCATCGAGTCCGGCCGCGCGCTGGTCCTGGCATTCAACAAGTGGGACCTGCTCGACGATGAACGCCGCCGTTACCTGGAGCGCGAGATCGAGCAGGACCTGGCCCATGTGGAATGGGCGCCGCGGGTCAACATTTCGGCAAAGACCGGCTGGCACAAGGACCGCCTGGTCCCGGCCCTGGACCTTGCCCTGGAGAACTGGGACAAGCGGATCGCCACCGGGCGCCTCAACGCCTTCCTGGGTGAGCTCGTGGCCGCCCACCCCCACCCGGTCCGCGGCGGCAAGCAGCCCCGCATCCTCTTTGGCACCCAGGCCTCCAGCCGCCCGCCCAAATTCGTGCTGTTCACCACGGGATTCCTGGACCCCGGGTACCGCCGTTTCATCACGCGCCGCCTGCGGGAGACCTTCGGATTCGAGGGAACTCCGATTGAGGTCAGCATGCGCGTGCGCGAGAAGCGTGGCCGGAAGCGTTAATTGCGACACACCTTGGGCTGATCACCGGAAAGTGTCACAGGCACCCCTCCGGATCGTGTAAGCTCTTCTAGGTGGTTCGGCCGGACTGCTGATGAAAACCCTCGGGTTGAGTTCAGCGGAGAACGGCGGAACCAGCGGGCTGTAGCGCAGCTTGGTAGCGCACTTGACTGGGGGTCAAGGGGTCGCAGGTTCAAATCCTGTCAGCCCGACCAGAAAGCCGCGGAAACCTTAGGGTTTCCGCGGCTTTTGCGTTGGTGGGATATGGACCAGCCCGTCGTTGGCCCAGCTAGCCGAGGGCGGCGTCGAGGGTGACGAAGCCGTAGCCTGCCGCCCGGAGCTGGGAGATCACCTGCGGGAGGGCCGCGGCGTCGAGCGTTGAACCGTCGTCGGGGTTCGAGCCGAGGTGCATCAGGACAATCTCCCCGGGCTGCGCGGAAGCCATGATGCGCTGGACGACAAACCCCGGGCCGCGCGTTCCGTTCATGGTGCCTTGCCAACCCAAGGTGTCGACGGTCCACCGGATCGCCGCGTACCCGGCGGCGTTGGCGTCTGCAATCGTGCGGGAATCGCGGGCGCCGAATGGGAAGCGGAAGAACGGGAGCGGGTCGCCTCCAGCGGCCTCGATGGTCCTCTGCGCGCTGCTGATCTCAGCCGTGATCTGGGCGTCCGTCAGGGCGGTAAAGTCCGGGTGGGTCATGGAGTGATTGCCGATCCGATGCCCCGCGTTGTAGATCAGCGCCGGGTCGGAGGGGAACTGGTTGACCCAGTCTCCGGTGAGGAAAAACGTGCCCGGGACGCCGTTGGCTGCGAGGGTGGCGAGGATCGATCGGAGGCCGGCGTCGTTGGCGCCGGCGTCGAACGTGAGCGCGACAACCTTCTGCGCAGTCGGAATGCGCTCAAGATCCACGCCCAGGAGCGCCGGCGGGATGCTGGTATAGATGACCTCGATCCTGCCGCTGGCCGAGTGCCACAGGATCGAACCGTGCTGGAAGTCATTGCGGCGGCCGCCCGTGATGCCGTACTCGCCGCTGGTTGGGTAGCCGAGCCGGCTGCGCTCCCAGCCGAGGGCCGCCCACTGGGCCCGGATTGCGCCGTACACCTCGTGGGCTCCGGTGGCGGGCGACCAGTAGATCGACGAGCCGGCATTCGAGCCGCTGAAGTGGTTGTACCGGCCGACCCCGTCGGGGGTGCCTGTCTCGTCCGTCAGCGGGAATCCGAGCACGCCTGCCGGCCCGCCGAGCTCCAGATAGCGTCCGCGGATTGCCCCGTGCACCTCGTGGGCTCCGGTGGCGGGGCTCCAGTAGATGGATCCTGCGGCGAAGTCGTTGTATCGGCCGGCGGCGCCCGGGGCGGCGGTCTCGTCGGTGAGTGGGAAGCCCAGGAGGCCTGCGGGTCCGCCGAAGGCGAGATAGCGTCCGCGGATTGCCCCGTGCACCTCGTGCGCTCCGGTGGCGGGGCTCCAGTAGATGGATCCTGCGGCGAAGTCGTTGTATCGGCCGGCGGCGCCCGGGGTGGCGGTCTCGTCGGTGAGTGGGAAGCCCAGGAGGCCTGCGGGTCCGCCGAAGGCGAGATAGCGTCCGCGGATTGCCCCGTGCACCTCGTGGGCTCCGGTGGCGGGGCTCCAGTAGATGGATCCTGCGGCGAAGTCGTTGTATCGGCCGGCGGCGCCCGGGGTGGCGGTCTCGTCGGTGAGTGGGAAGCCCAGGAGGCCTGCGGGTCCGCCGAAGGCGAGATAGCGTCCGCGGATTGCCCCGTGCACCTCGTGGGCTCCGGTGGCGGGGCTCCAGTAGATGGATCCTGCGGCGAAGTCGTTGTATCGGCCGGCGGCGCCCGGGGTGGCGGTCTCGTCGGTGAGTGGGAAGCCCAGGAGGCCTGCGGGTCCGCCGAAGGCGAGATAGCGTCCGCGGATTGCCCCATGGACCTCGTGGGCTCCGGTGGCGGGGCTCCAGTAGATGGTGCCGGCCGTGTAATCCTGGGCGCGGCCCCCAGCGATGTCGTACGCGCTCCCGACTGGCGTGCCGAGGAACGATGCGCTGCCGCCGAGCTGCTCGTAATGCTGGACAATCGCGTCGTCACCGGCCTGCTGGACCGCCATCGACGCCGGACCGCTCCGCTGCACCGCCACCGCTGGTACGGCGGCCGCGGCGGGCACCAGGGCCGTGCCCCCGAGACCACCGCCGAGGGCGAGGGCCAAGGCCATTCCGATGACTGTGGGGCGGGACCTGCGCATTGTGACCCCTTCGTGGTGACCGAGACATGCGAGCCTTGGTCAAGACGCTACGCCCCAGGGGTGTGCCGGGGCAGGGCCAGAGGTCCCGAACCGCAATCCGGTCACCCGCGACACCGTCCGCAGCCGCGGGATGCCTTGGGTGCCGGATCTTCCTACTTCAGGAACTTCGAAGTCCTGCGGTCGGCCAGGATCTTGCCTTTGGTCTGGCAGGTGGGGCAGTACTGAAGGGCAGTGTCCGCGAATGAGACTTCCCGTACCGTGTCGCCGCAGACGGGGCAGGGCTGTCCGGTCCGGGCGTGAACCCGCATGTGGCTGCGTTTGACGTCCTTGAGGTCCTTGGGCGGCTTGCCGGCTGCTTCGGCCAGTGCCTCGCCCAGCACGCTGTGGATGGCGTCGTACAGCACCTGCACCGTCTCCCGGTCCAGGGATTTGGCGATGGCGAACGGAGAGACCCGGGCGGCATGGAGGATCTCGTCGCTGTAAGCGTTGCCGATGCCGGCGATCACGCTTTGGCTGCGCAGCAGTCCCTTGATCTGCTGCGAACTGCCGGCCAGGATCGCAGCCAGCATGTCGGCGTCGAACGCCTCGGTAAACGGATCCGGGCCCAACGTGGCGATGCCCGGCACGTCCTGCGGATCCCGCACGACGTAGACGGCCAGGCTTTTCTTGGTGCCCGCTTCCGTCAGGTCCAGCCCGCGCGGCCCGTCGGGACCGGAGAAAGCAGCCCGCACTGCGATGAGGCCCTTGCCCATCCTGAGCTGGCTGTCGGCGGGGGAGTCCGTGAAGCGCACCCAGCCCGCGCGCGCCAAATGGAACACCAGGGAAATGCCGTCCGTGTCAATGCTGATGAACTTTCCGAACCGGCGGACGCCGGACACGGTGCGGCCCTCGATGGCGTTGAACGGCGGATCGGCCGTCTTGAGCACGGCAAACGAGACAATCTGGAGTTTCGCTACAACGCAGCCCCGCAGCTGTTCATCAAGGAACGCGGCCAGACCGGCGACTTCAGGCAGTTCCGGCATGGCCTACCTTTCCTGTCCCCGGCATGCTGAACCGGTGCTTGCACTCATGGGTCCCATCTTGTCAGAAACGCCCGCGCCGGCCCCGGCAGTTATGCCTATACTTTCAGCGGCGGCCCGTTTTACGGGCCCCTTTTGACATTGGCGCGTACCCCGATGAAAGGCCACCCATGAGCAACATTCCCGAAGACCTGTCCTACACCGCCGAACACGAGTGGGTCACGGCCCCGAATGCCGACGGCGTGGTCCGCGTGGGAATCACCGACTTTGCCCAGGACGCCCTTGGAGATGTCGTCTACGCCCAGATGCCCGAAGTCGGCACGAAGATTACGGCGAACGAAGTGGTGGGCGAGGTCGAGTCCACCAAGAGCGTGAGCGACATCTACGCACCCGTTTCCGGCGAAGTGGTGGCCCGGAACGACTCCCTGGACAGCGATTCGGCCCTGATCAACACCGATCCCTACGGTGACGGCTGGCTCATCGAGGTCAAACTCGCCGAACCGGATGCAGTTGAGTCCCTGCTCAGTGCATCCGAGTACGAACAACAGGTAGGCTAAAGCTAACCGGTAATTCCGGTCCGGCCCCGCGCCGCAGGCAAAGCGTCTTCGCACGTCAGCCCCCGGATCGGGAGCCGGCGCCGGACCTGCTGGCAGGGCCGGAGAGCAAACGTTGGCTGCAGGTTTGCGCCTGCAGCGTCACAGAGGAGGAATCCATGGCTGGCCACAGACACAACCCTGCCGATGGGGATTACGGCACGGGTGCGGCTAAGGCGTCGGAGACCACCTCGATCCATCTGACCCCCATCACCGATGAACCCACCATCGCGCCCAGGCTGTCCTCGGAAGAGCGCAACTCGGTGGAAGCCCTGCCCGCCGGTTCCGCGCTCCTCGTGGCCCACAGCGGGCCGAATGCCGGCGCCCGGTTCCTGCTGGATTCGGACGTGACCACCGCGGGGCGCCACCCGGACGCGGACATCTTCCTGGACGATGTCACGGTTTCGCGCCGCCATGTCGAATTCCGGCGCACGGCACGCAGCTTCGAAGTCGTGGACATGAACAGCCTCAACGGCACCTACGTCAACCACGACCGCGTGGACCGCGTTGAGCTGAGGTCCGGCAGCGAAGTCCAGATCGGCAAATTCCGCCTCACCTTCTACCTGAGCCCTGCCACGGCTGCAGGCCGCAGCTGACCCGGGGACCGCTGCCTGTGGCAATGGCACAACCGGAACGCCGGGGCCCCCAGGTCCTGAACATTGGCGAAGTTCTCGCCCAGCTGAGCGCCGACTTCCCTGGCATGACCGCGTCGAAGATCCGGTTCCTTGAGGAAAAGGGACTGATCAACCCACGCCGCACCCCTGCCGGCTACCGCCAGTATTCCGACGGTGACGTGGAGCGGCTGCGCTTCGTACTGGCCCTGCAGCGGGACCAGTACCTGCCCCTGAAAGTCATCAAGGACTACCTTGACGCCATTGACAGGGGGGAACGGCCGGAGAACCTGCCTCCCGGCGTCGTGGTTTCCCCGCGCATAGTCTCCGACGAGCTGGCCGCCGAACTTCAGAACCGCGGCCGGAAACTGAGCGAGGAACAGCTCCGCACCGAATCCGGCGCCAGCGTGCCCCTGCTGCAGTCGCTCCTGAGCTTCGGCCTCATCAGCCACAGCAGCGGCCAGTTCGACGAACATGCCCTCCAGGTGGCCCGCGCGTGCGTCCAGCTGGAAAGCCACGGGCTGGAACCAAGGCACCTGCGGCCTTTCCAGGCCGCGGCCGAACGGGAATTCGGCCTGGTGGAACGCGCTGTGGCGCCGCTTGCCTCGCGCAAGGACTCTGCATCACAGGCGCGCGCGGCAGAGGCGGCCCGCGAGATCAGCGATCTTTGCCTCACCCTGCACCGGGCCCTGGTGCAGGACCACATCTCACGCATGGACATCTGATGATTGAAGTCGAGATTGTAGGCGTTCGCATCGAACTGCCTTCAAACCAGCCGCTGGTCCTGCTCAAGGAGATGCACGGCGAACGCCACGTCCCCATTTGGATCGGCACCCCGGAAGCCAGCGCCATCGCCCTTGCCCAGCAGGGTGTGGTCCCGCCCCGGCCCATGACCCATGATCTCCTGGTGGACGTCGTGGAGTCCCTGGGCCACTCAGTGGTCAGTGTCAACATCGTCGCGGTGGAGGACAACATCTTCTACGGGCAGCTGCAGTTCGAAAATGGGACCACGGTGAGCTCGCGGGCGTCTGATGCCCTTGCGGTGGCGCTCCGCGCCAAGTGCCGGATCTGGTGCGCCGACTCCGTGATGGATGAGGCCGGCGTCCGCATCACTGAGCACGACGAAGGCGAGGATACAGAGCCCGGTCCCACCGTGGATGAGGAGCGCGAACTGCGCCGCTTCCGCGAGTTCCTTGACGATGTGGAACCTGAGGATTTCGACGGCTAAGGTCACGTTAAGGTTAAAGTTAAGCCTGAAAGTTTCGACACGCCTCTTCCAACCCCCGAAGGTCTTTGACCTCGGGACCTGCCGGGCCTAACGTCGAAGTATCAAGTTCCCTTGCTTACGGCAGCCGCGCAAGTCACACTGGAAAGTGCGCCCCGCGGAATAATTACACGCATGGTCTTCATGCCAAGGCTTGCCGTTACAAGTTCCCGGGAGCGTACGACAAGGAGGATCCAGGTGAGTCCCAAAGGCGAAGCAGGCGGGCTAAAACAGCCCACGGCTGGTGTTGCTGTGCCCGTGAGCGGTGCCCAGGGCCTCCTGTTCACCGAGGACCTTCCCGTACTGGACGAGGACGCCGGCTACCGCGGTCCTACTGCCTGCAAGGCAGCCGGCATTACTTACCGCCAGCTCGATTACTGGGCCCGGACGGGCCTGGTTGAGCCGGCCGTCCGCGGCGCGGCAGGATCCGGCTCCCAGCGGTTGTACGGATTCAGGGACATCCTGGTGCTCAAGGTGGTCAAGCGGCTCCTCGACACCGGCGTTTCCCTTCAGCAGATCCGCACCGCCGTTGAACACCTCCGGGAACGCGGCGTCGAGGACCTGGCCCAGATCACGCTCATGAGCGACGGCGCCAGTGTCTACGAGTGCACGTCCGCGGACGAAGTCATTGATTTGGTGCAGGGCGGCCAAGGCGTTTTCGGCATTGCCGTGGGACGCGTCTGGCGCGAGGTGGAAGGCAGCCTCGCGTCCCTGCCCAGCGAGCATGCCGCCGAGCAGTCCTTTCCGGACGATGAACTGAGCAAGCGGCGCGCCGCCCGGAAGATCAGCTGACCGGTTCTTACACGTAAACAATCAGGGCGGCCCTCCAGTTGGAGGGCCGCCCTGATTGTTTAAGACGTGAGGTCCTAGCGGGCGCGGCTGCGCAGACCCTTGCCGGACGCCATCAGGGTGGACAGCAGTTCGTCGAACAAACCGGCCGCGGACTTGGCTGAATCCCCGGGCCAGTGGTGGACGGGGTGCGCCGCGCCCTGGATCTGCTGCCAGTTGGCCTGTTCGGGAATCCGCGGGCTCAGCAGGAGTTCGCCGAACATGGACTCCATCTCCGCCAGGCGGTAGGTGTGCTCGGAAGAGCCGCTGCGGACGCGGTTGGCCACGATGCCCGCCGGTGACAGATTGGGCGCAAACTCCTGCTTGAACAGCTGGATGGCCCGCATGGTGCGTTCCGTACCGGCAACCGAGAACAGGCCAGGTTCGGCAACCAGGGCGACCTTGTCGCTGGCAGCCCACGCCATGCGCGTCAGGCCGTTGAGCGACGGCGGGCAATCGATGAGGACAAGCTGGTACTCTTCCGCGCCGGCGAGCACGGCGGAAAGCCTGCGGAGGTCCCGGCGGCCAAGGTCCGGCCGGTCGTAGATTCCGGTGTAGGCAGAGCCGACGGCGACATCCAGGACAGCGGGCCCGGCGCCGTTGGAGGGGGTGCGGTCAGCCCAGCTGCTGCGCACCACGTTCCCGGCCAGTTTCGCCCTTCGTGGGCTCTTCAGCATCCGGCCGATATCCAACTGGTCGCCCGGCTGTACGCCGAGGGCCGTGGTGGCGTCGGCGTGCGGATCCAGGTCCACCACCAGCGTGCGGACTCCGGCGGCAAGCGCCGCAGACGCCAATCCTGTGGTGACGGAAGTCTTGCCGACTCCACCCTTGAGGCTGCTGATGCTGACTACTTGCACTTGAGAGACCAAAACCTAACGCCGGATGCCGTGTTGGGGGTAATGTTTGCCTCGGCAGAGCCGAAGCCGGACGGTCCTGCCGCCCTACTCATCATATGTTGATGCGTCGGCGAATCCTGCTTTACCGGGCGTCGGCATGGCACCGACTGTGCTGCCGGGGCGGTTTCCGCCAGCCAGGCTGAAAGCGATCGGGACATGACGGGAAAATCTGTGACTGTTGCCACAAAGATTTGTGTTTGTCCTTGTAGGTCCTAGACACTGTGACCACTCATCGATCCACCCCGCAATGATGCAGGAGAAGCATGTTTTCCAAAATTCTGGTGGCCAACCGCGGTGAAATCGCGATCAGGGCCTTCCGCGCCGGCTACGAGCTGGGCGCCAAGACCGTTGCCGTTTTTCCCCAAGAGGACCGAAACTCGATCCACCGCCAGAAAGCGGACGAGGCGTACCTGATTGGCGAGGAAGGCCACCCCGTCCGGGCATACCTCGACGTCGCAGAAGTGGTACGGGTGGCCAAGGAGTCCGGCGCGGACGCCATCTACCCGGGCTACGGCTTCCTGTCGGAAAACCCGGACCTGGCGCGTGCGGCCAAGGAAGCCGGCATCACCTTCGTGGGTCCGCCCGCCGAGGTGCTGGAGCTTGCGGGCAACAAGGTTGCCGCACTGAAGGCGGCCCGCGAGGCGGGCGTGCCGGTCCTGAAGTCCAGCGAGCCGTCCAAGGACCTGGACGAGCTCCTGGCCGCGGCCGATGAGATCGGATTCCCCATCTTCGCCAAGGCTGTGGCAGGCGGCGGCGGCCGCGGCATGCGCCGGGTGGATACCCGCGAGGCCCTGCCCGAGGCCTTGAAATCGGCAATGCGCGAAGCGGACGCGGCGTTCGGTGACCCCACCATGTTCCTGGAGCAGGCTGTCCTGCGCCCGCGGCACATCGAGGTGCAGATCCTCGCGGACGCCGAAGGCAACGTCATGCACCTTTTCGAGCGCGACTGTTCCATCCAGCGGCGGCACCAGAAGGTCATCGAGATCGCTCCGGCCCCCAACCTGGATGAAGGCATCCGCCAGGCCCTCTACCGCGATGCGGTGAAGTTCGCCAAGGCCTTGAACTACGTCAACGCCGGTACCGTCGAGTTCCTGGTGGACACCGAGGGCGAGCGGGCAGGCCAGCACGTCTTCATCGAAATGAACCCGCGCATCCAGGTGGAGCACACGGTCACCGAGGAAGTCACGGACGTGGACCTGGTCCAGGCCCAGATGCGGATCGCCTCCGGCGAGACCCTCGCCGACCTTGGCCTGTCACAGGACTCCGTCAAGCTGCGCGGCGCAGCACTGCAGAGCCGCATCACCACGGAAGATCCCGCAAACGGTTTCCGGCCCGACGTCGGAAAGATCACCGGTTACCGTTCGGCCGGCGGTGCCGGCGTGCGGCTGGACGGCGGCACGGTCTACTCCGGCGCCGAAATCAGCCCCCACTTTGATTCCATGCTGGTCAAGCTCACCTGCCGCGGCCGGGACTACCCGGCAGCAGTGGCCCGGGCCCGCCGTGCCCTGGCCGAATTCCGCATCCGCGGTGTCTCCACGAACATCCCCTTCCTCCAGGCAGTGCTGGACGATCCCGACTTCATCGCCGGGGATGTGGCCACGAACTTCATTGACCAGCGCCCGGAATTGCTCAAGGCCCGCGTTTCGGCAGACCGCGGCACGAAGCTCCTCACCTGGCTGGCCGACGTCACCGTCAACAAGCCCAACGGTGAATTGACCGTGCACTCCAATCCCGCCCGGAAGCTGCCTGACGTAAAAGGCATAACGGCAGCACCGGGTTCGCGCCAGAAACTCCTCGAGCTGGGGCCGGAAGGCTTCGCGAAGGCGCTGCGGGAGCAGAACGCCGTGGCCGTCACGGACACCACCTTCCGCGATGCGCACCAGTCCCTGCTGGCCACCCGCGTCCGCACCCGGGACCTCGTTGCCGCCGGTCCGGCCGTCACGGCGCTCCTTCCACAGCTGCTGTCCGTGGAAGCCTGGGGTGGAGCAACCTATGACGTCGCGCTGCGCTTCCTGGGGGAGGACCCCTGGGACCGGCTCGCTGCCCTGCGCGCCGCCATGCCGAACGTCTGCATCCAAATGCTGCTGCGCGGCCGGAACACCGTTGGCTACACACCGTACCCGGAGGAGGTCACCGAGGCGTTCGTCAACGAGGCGGCCGCCACCGGCATCGACATTTTCCGCATTTTCGACGCCCTGAACGACGTCAGCCAGATGGCACCGGCCATCCGTGCCGTGCGCGCCACCGGCACCGCCGTCGCCGAGGTGGCCCTCTGCTACACGGGCGACATGCTGGACCCGGAGGAGAAGCTCTACACGCTGGACTACTACCTCCAGCTGGCACAGAAGATCGTCGACGCCGGAGCCCACATCCTGGCGATCAAGGATATGGCCGGCCTGCTCCGTCCCGCAGCTGCCGCCAGGCTCGTGGCTGCCCTCCGCGAACGGTTCGACCTGCCGGTCCACCTGCACACGCACGACACCGCCGGTGGCCAGCTGGCCACGCTGCTGGCCGCCGTCGACGCGGGTGTGGATGCCGTGGACGTTGCTTCCGCATCCCTGGCCGGCACCACGAGCCAGCCCTCGGCGTCGGCCCTTGTCGCCGCCCTTGCCCACACTCCACGGGACACCGGCATCAGCC
Source organism: Arthrobacter sp. StoSoilB19 (assembly GCF_019977275.1). Lineage (NCBI taxonomy): Bacteria > Bacillati > Actinomycetota > Actinomycetes > Micrococcales > Micrococcaceae > Arthrobacter > Arthrobacter sp. StoSoilB19. Next base: position 1,692,522 of record NZ_AP024650.1, read on the forward strand.
TGGACGCCGTCAGCTCGCTCGAGCCGTACTGGGAGGCCGTCCGCCGCGTGTACGCACCGTTCGAGTCGGGCCTGCCCGGCCCCACCGGCCGCGTGTACAAGCACGAGATCCCGGGCGGCCAGCTGTCCAACCTGCGCCAGCAGGCCATGGCGCTGGGGCTGGGGGAGCGGTTCGAAGCCATCGAGGACATGTACACCGCCGCGGACCGCATCCTGGGGCATCTGGTCAAGGTGACGCCGTCGTCTAAGGTAGTGGGCGACCTTGCCCTGCACCTGGTGGGCCTGAACGCCGATCCCGCTGATTTTGAGGCGAATCCGCAGAATTACGACATTCCGGACTCCGTGATCGGCTTCCTGTCCGGCGAGCTCGGTGATCCTCCCGGAGGCTGGCCGGAGCCCTTCCGCACCAAGGCCCTCCAAGGCCGCAGCGTGAAAGTCCGCGACGTGGAACTCAGCGCCGAGGACAGCGCCGCACTGAAGTCTGATTCCAAGACCCGCCAGCGCACGCTGAACCGGCTGCTCTTCGACGGTCCCACCAAGGATTACCTGAAGAGCGTGGAGACCTACGGCAACATCTCCGTGCTGGATACCCGCGACTACCTTTACGGGCTGCAGCGCGGCACCGAGCACGAGATCCAGCTGGAGCGCGGTGTCCGGCTGATTGCTTCCCTGGAGGCGGTCTCGGAGCCGGACGAGAAGGGCATGCGCACCGTCATGTGCACCCTCAACGGCCAGTCCCGCCCGGTCATGGTGCGCGACCGGTCGGTGGTCAGCAACGTCAAGGCCGCCGAGAAGGCCGATCCCGCCCAGCCCGGGCAGGTGGCCGCACCGTTCGCAGGTGCCGTTACCGTCACGGTCAAGCCCGGCGATTCCGTCAACGCGGGTGACACGGTGGCAACCATCGAGGCCATGAAGATGGAGGCGTCCATCACGACGCCGGTGGGCGGCAAGGTTTCCCGCCTGGCCATCTCAGCGGTGGAGCAGGTCCAGGGCGGGGACCTGCTGCTGGTCATCGAAGAGTAGGGTAAGGCTGCACAACAAAGGAAGGGTCCTTCACAAGGTGAAGGACCCTTCCTTTGTTGTGGGACGTCAGGAACGCGGCGCGGAGTACATCTCCTCGATGACGGTTTCGAAGTCCTTCATCACCTGCGCCCGCTTCACCTTCATGGAGGGGGTCAGGTGCCCTGAGGCTTCGGTGAAGTCTGCCGGGACGATGCGGAAGGACTTGATGGCCTCGGCCTGGGAAACCGAGGTGTTTGCCGCGGTAATCAGGTCCTGCACTGCTGCCTTCACTACCGGGTTGCCCGCCGCCTGCTCAAGGGTGGTGTCCGCCGGAAGGCCGTGGCGCTGGAGCCACCCTGGCAGCGCTTCCTGGTCGAGGGTCACCAGGGCCCCGATGAACGGCCTGTTGTCACCCACCACCAGGACCTGCGACACCAGGGCGTCGGCACGGATCTGGTCTTCGAGCAACGCGGGGATTACGTTCTTGCCGCCCGCGGTGACGATGATCTCCTTCTTGCGGCCGGTGATCCAGACGAAGCCTTCATCGTCCAGCCGGCCGACGTCACCGGTGTGGAACCAGCCATCGGTGAACGCCTCTGCTGTGAGGTCGTCCCGCCGGTAGTAGCCCCGCATCACGCAGACCCCCTTGGCCAGGATCTCGCCGTCGTCGGCAATCTTCACGGCGTTTCCCGGGAGGGGCTTGCCCACCGAACCGATCTTGATCCGGGACGGGGTGTTGACCGTGATGGGGGCGGTGGTCTCGGTGAGGCCATAGCCCTCCAGCACCTGCATCCCGATGCCCTGGAAGAAGTGTCCCAGCCGCTCGCCAAGCGGGCCGCCGCCGGACACCGCGTGGGCAACGTGTCCGCCCATCGCCGCCCGCAGCTTGCCGTACACCAGTTTGTCGAACAGTGCGTGCCGCAGCTTCAGGCCCAGTCCCACGTGTCCGTTCTGGCGGGCTTTGGAAAACGCAATGGCAGTTTCGGCGGCGCGGTGGAAGATGGCGCCCTTGCCGCCGTCCTCCGCCTTGGTCAGCGCGGAGTTGTAGACCTTTTCAAAGACCCTGGGCACCGCAAGGATGAATGTCGGCTCGTAGCTTTGCAGGTCGGCCAGGAGGTTCTTGATGTCCGGAGTGTGGGCCACGGTGGTACCGGCCGCCATGGCCAGCACCGAAATGAAGCGGGCAAACACGTGGGCCAGCGGGAGGAACATGATGGTCTTGGCGTTCTCGTGGACGATTTCACCGATGATGGCCAGTGCGTTGTCGGACAGCTCCACAAAGTTGCCGTGCGTGAGTTCGCAGCCTTTGGGACGCCCTGTGGTGCCCGACGTGTAAATGATCGTGGCAATGTCGTGGAGGCCGGCTGCACTGCGTCGTGACTCCAGCTCTTCATCGCTGACGTCGCGGCCTGCCTCGCGAAGGCTGTCGAGGCCTTGGCCCTCGAGTTGCCACACATGCTGCACTGCCGTGAGTCCTTCGGCGGTGACGGCCTGCCGGATGACGTTTTCGTGATGGGCGGACTCGCCGAATGCCGCCACAGCGCCGGAATCGCCCAGGTTCCAGGCAACCTGGGAAGGGGACGAGGTTTCATAGATGGGCACCGACACAGCCCCGGCGAACCAGATGGAGAAGTCCACGAGTGCCCACTCGTAACGGGTGCGGGACATGATGCCAACGCGGTCGCCCGCCCCCACCCCACTGGCGATGAGCCCCTTGGCCAGCGCCTTCACGTCGGCGAGGAACTCGGTGGCGGACACGTCGCGCCACGAGCCTGCGGAGTCCAGGCGGGAAAACAGTGCCGGGTTGCTGGGCTTGGCTGCCTGCCGCAGCACCAGGTCGGTGATGTTGGTTTCCGGAGGGACAACAACCAGGGGCGGAACACTGAATTCGCGCACTATAGCTCCTTTGATATCTGAAGTCCCGCGCAGGGGTTTGCCTAAAGACTAGTACCCCTGCCGGAACTGTGCAGTACACAAACCTACTGGCGAGTAACTTAGCCGTCAATGGGCGCTGCATGGGGGACTGTATGTCAAGACAATCCTTCCGCCCGCCTAGAATGGTGCACTATGTACGGACCGTCGTCCGGCGATCAGGCCGGCCCCCTCAAAAGACCAGCGCCCTGGCGCCGCCGTCCCGCCACGTACCGCGCCGGACAGTTGCACGGAAGTGTGGGCGGGCACCTTCGCCTTGGCCGCAAGGGGCTGGCCATCGGCATAGACATCGGGGGGACCAAGGTGGCCGCCGGGGTGGTGGACGCGGAAGGCAGGATCCTCAGTGAAGCCCGCCGGTCCACCCCGGGCACCGACCCACGGGCAGTGGAGCAGGTCATCGTGGAACTGGTGGAGGAACTCGGCCGGGGGCACCGCATCTGGTCCGTGGGGATCGGTGCTGCGGGGTGGATGGACCTGGCCGGTGGAACCGTGCTCTTCAGCCCGCACCTGGCCTGGCGCAACGAACCGCTGCGTGAGAACCTCCAGCGGCTCCTCCGCCGTCCGGTGTTGCTGACCAACGACGCCGACGCCGCGGCCTGGGCCGAATGGCGCTTTGGCGCCGGGCAGGGAGAGGACCGGCTGGTCTGCATCACGCTGGGCACCGGCATCGGGGGCGCCATGGTGATGGACGGCAGGGTGGAACGTGGCCGGTTCGGCGTGGCAGGGGAGTTCGGCCACCAGATCATCATGCCCGGAGGCCACCGCTGCGAATGCGGCAACCGCGGATGCTGGGAACAATACGCCTCCGGCAACGCCCTGGGCCGCGAAGCCAGGCTCCTGGCCCGGTCGAACTCGCCGGTGGCCCACGACCTGCTGGCAGCCGTGGGCGGACATCCCGAGGCCATCACCGGAGCCATCGTGACCGAACTGGCCCTGGCCGGCGATCCCGCCTCACGGGAGCTGATCGAGGAAGTTGGCGAATGGCTCGGCCTGGGGCTGGCCAACCTGGCGGCGGCGCTGGACCCGGGCCTCTTCGTTATCGGCGGCGGGCTCTGCTCGGCGGGCGACCTGCTGGTGGAGCCGGCCCGCAAAGCGTTCGCGCGGAACCTGACGGGCCGCGGATTCCGCCCGGCCGCAGGGATCGAGTTGGCGGCCCTGGGCCCCAACGCGGGCCTCATCGGCGCGGCCGACCTTTCGCGCGTCAGCAGCCGCGTCCGCAATTGACGACGGCGGCTGGTCCGGCGGTGGCCCAGGAGGAGCTGCGCTAGACCCTCGCGCCGTCGTCGTCGCCGTTCTTTTCTTCGGGCAGCTTCATGATCAGGTACACCGTCCCCAGCACGAACACGGCAACAATGCCGACGATGGCCAGCAGGGGCGCCGTGCGCCAGAACATTGCCGACAGCAGCAGCGCCACCGGTCCACCTACGGCGCCGAGCCAGGCCAGCATGGTCAGGGGATCGGTGCCGGCCAGGCTGGGCGGTTCCTCCGGCACGAACTCCTCGCCGTCGTCGTCCACCTCATAGTCCCGCGGTCCCTCCGGGGACCCGCTTGCCGTAGGACCGTCCGGCCCACCTGACGCCTGGCGCTGCGCCGCAGACGGTTCGGCCGGCGGCCTCCCGGCCAGGCCCAAGGGATCGAAGTCGCGGAAGGAGGACGGGCCAGGCGTTTCGGGCGCGGTAGGTCCACTTCCGGTGGGCGCAGTTTCATTGGGCACAATCCCGGTGGGCGGTTGCTCCCCGGATACAGGAGTGTCGGGCCGAATGGCCACGGTGTCCGATTCGAGCCGCGCCACCAAGTCAAGCCATACGGCGTCGTCCTGGTTGGCACCCTGGTCCGGCTGCTCCGAATCAGGCCTGTTCACTGCGGACCTCCTGTCCCGGTCCGGCCGGGCTGGCGGGCCCGGATGCCAGCACCCGGCGGATAAAGTCCACCGACCCCTCGAAGATGCGGTCGGCGTCGTTGTCCAGCGTGGCGACGTGGTAGCTGTTCTCCAGCCGGACCACTTCCAGGGGCGCGTGTGCCAGGCCCCGCCGGAGGACATCCATGCTGGCATCGGACACCACGTGGTCCACAGCGGAACGGTACACCTGGACAGGTGCCGTGACCCGTGGGAGGAGCCGGACAGTGTCCTTGAACATTTTGTTGAGCTCATGGGCCGCGGCCACAGGGGTGCGGGCATACGCGCCCTCGTCCACACCTGCCTTGAGGATGTCATTGCCGATGGACGGGGTGCTTTTCAGCACCAGTTTGAGGAGCCCGGCCAGCGACGCCCGGGGATCGTCAATCACCAGGCCGGGGTTCACCAGGAGGACTCCGGCGACCGGCCGGGTGGCCGCGATGCGCAGGGCCAGGGCCCCGCCCATGCTAAGGCCCGCCGCGAAGACCTGGTCACACTCGGCGTCCAGTTCCAGGAAGGCGTCATCCAGGGCGCCGTGCCATTGCTGCCAGCGGGTTCGGGCAAGGTCCTGCCAACTGGTCCCGTGGCCCGGCAGCAGCGGCATCCGGACGGCGAAACCGGCCGCGGCGAAGGCCATGGCCCAGGCGCGCAGGCCATGGGGGCTCCCCGTGAAGCCGTGGGACAGGACGACTCCCGTGCGGGGCCCTTCGCCGCTGAAGGCACTGCTGAAGGGGCTGTGGTCCGGACCGGACGTCATGTCGTCTCCAAGGTGCTGGTGCGGCGGGCGTGGGCGGCGACGAATTCTGCCGACCGGGCGAAAATTACGGGCGCGTCAACGTCAAGAGTAGCCACATGTCCGCTGCTGGCAAGGTCCGTCACTTCCGCGAGGTGTCCGGCCAGCCCTTTGCGCAGCAGCGCCAGCGATGTTGGCGGAACAACGGCGTCAGTGCGCGACTTGAAGACCTGGACCGGGGCGTCCACCCGGGGCAGGCCGCGCACTGCCGCCCCGAACAGTTTCTTCAGCTCATGCACGGCAGCCAGCGGAGTCAGCGAATAGTCGCCGTCGTCCGTCGCGGGTGCCGTGGGTTGGTCCTCCTGAATGGGAACCGTGGTCCGCTGGAAGTATTTGAGGAGTCCTATGATCCGCACCCGCCGGTCGTAGAAGCTCAGCCCGGGGTTGACCACACTGACACCGGCCACGTGGTGGCGGGACGCCGCAAGCAGTGCAATGGCACCGCCCATGGACAGACCCGCGGCGAAGCAGGCATCGGTGCGCCCCGAGAGATCCAGGAGGGCCGTTTCGTAGCTGCGGTACCAGTCTTTCCAGCTTGTCCGCGCAAGCTGGCGCCAGTCCGTGCCGTGCCCCGGCAGCAGGGGGACGGATACGGCGTACCCCAGCTCCGCCAGGTGCTGCGCCCACGGCATGATGCTCAGCGGACTGCCCGTGAAGCCGTGGCATATGGCTACCCCGATGCGGGCATTGGCCCCGTGGCCTGGATAACTGAAAGCGGCCGGCCGGGTCGGGATGCTGCTTTCAGTCATGACTCCATCGTGTCACTGTTCCCGCCAAATCTCACTAGAGTAGGGTTGCATTGACTCGCTGGCCAGGCCCGACGCAGGGCCCGGGGGCTGCCTTCCGGAGAGGTTCACCACGTGTTCTATTGGGTTATGAAAAGGATCTTCCTCGGTCCGGTGATCAAGCTGCTGTTCCGGCCTTGGGTCAAGGGCCTGGACAATATTCCCGCGCAGGGGGCCGCCATCATCGCCTCCAACCACCTTTCATTCTCCGATTCCATCTTCATGCCACTCATGGTGCGGCGGCCCGTGGTCTTCCTGGCCAAGTCCGAGTACTTCACGGGCACCGGAATCAAGGGCAGGCTGACTGCCGCGTTCTTCCGCCTCACCAACCAGTTGCCCATGGACCGGTCCGGAGGCGCTGCCTCTGCCGCATCCCTGAATGCCGGGATGGAAGTACTTAACGCAGGCGGCCTGCTGGGCATTTACCCCGAGGGCACGCGCAGCCCCGACGGGCGGTTGTACCGCGGCAAGGTGGGCGTGGCCAGGCTGGCCCTGCAGGCCGGCGTCCCAGTGATTCCGGTTGCCATGATCGGCACTGACAAGGTCCAGCCCATCGGCAAACGGCTGCCCAACATCCGCCGGATCGGGATGATCTTCGGCGAACCGCTGGACTTCAGCCAGTACCGTGAGCAGGCAGAGGACAGGACGGTCCAGCGCAAGGTCACGGATGAGATCATGTCCCAGCTGATGAGGCTTTCCGGGCAGGAGTACGTGGACGAGTACGCCGCCGTGGTGAAGCTTCGGCTCGCCGGCAAGCCCGGAGAACCCGTGGCTGCAGCCGAACCGCTTGCCGCTCCGGTGGCCGCCGACAATGGTTTTGTCCCGGAGCCAGGCGCCGGAGGACCGTCCGTACCGCAGCCCGGTGCCCGCGACGACGCCGGGGACGACGCCGGAACATCGGCGACGGGGTAGCCGGACCTTCCACGGGGCGCGCCGCAGTTGTGACGGCGGCGGCGGTCAGCGTGACGGCCAGGTGCCCGGTGGTGCCGCCCTGCCGTTAGTCTTAGAGGGTGACTGAGCTATCTGCAAAACCCGCCTTTTCGCTGTCCAGCACCGCCCAGAGCGGAGCGGCAAACTATCCCGGACTGGACCACTGGCGGGACCTTCCCATTTCCCAGCAGCCCAGTTGGCAGGACCGGGATGTATTTGAGGCTTCGGTGAAGGAACTCTCCGTCCTGCCGCCGCTGGTGTTCGCCGGCGAAGTGGACGTGCTGCGCGAGCGCCTGGCTGCTGCCGCCCAAGGCAAGGCGTTCCTGCTGCAGGGCGGTGATTGCGCCGAAACATTCGAGGCCGCCACGGCTGACAAGATCAGCGCCCGGGTCAAAACCATCCTCCAGATGGCCGTGGTGCTTACCTACGGCGCAGCAATGCCGGTTATCAAGATGGGCCGGATGGCCGGCCAGTTCGCCAAGCCCCGCTCCTCCAATGACGAAACCCGTAACGGAGTGACCCTGCCCGCCTACCGCGGCGACATCGTCAACGGCTATGACTTCACCCCCGAGTCACGCGGCCACGATGCGTCGAGGATGCTGCGTGCCTACCACACTTCCGCATCCACGCTGAACCTCATCCGGGCCTTCACCCAGGGCGGCTTCGCGGACCTGCGCTCCGTGCACCAGTGGAACAAGGGCTTCACCGAGAACCCGGCCCACGCCCGCTATGAGTCGCTGGCCCGCGACATCGACCGGGCCATCAAGTTCATGGCGTCCTGCGGCGCCGATTTCGAAGCACTTAAGCGGGTTGAGTTCTTCGCAAGCCACGAGGCCCTGCTGCTCGACTACGAACGCGCCCTCACCCGCATCGACTCCCGCACCGGCTTCCCGTACGACACTTCGGCCCACTTCCTCTGGATCGGGGAGCGCACCCGCGAGCTGGACCACGCCCACGTCGACTTCCTTTCACGGGTGCGCAACCCGATCGGCGTCAAGCTCGGGCCGTCCACTACCGGTGATGACGCCCTCCGCCTGATCGACAAGCTGGATCCGGACCGCGAACCCGGCCGGCTCACCTTCATTACCCGTATGGGCGCCGGCAACATTCGCGAAAAACTGCCGGCCGTCGTCGAAAAGGTCACCGCCTCCGGCGCGCAGGTCCTGTGGGTGACGGACCCCATGCATGGCAACACCGTCACGTCGCCCAACGGTTACAAGACGCGCAATTTCGACGACGTCATTGACGAGGTGCGCGGTTTCTTCGAGGTGCACCACGGGCTGGGGACGGTACCGGGCGGCCTGCACGTCGAGATGACCGGCGATGACGTCGCGGAGTGCCTGGGTGGCGCGGACCCGATCGACCAGGAGGCCTTCCTGGACCGCTACGAGTCCGTCTGCGATCCCCGCCTGAACCACATGCAGTCCCTTGAGATGGCGTTCCTGGTGGCCGGCGCCCTCGCCAAGCACTAGGACCAGGGCAGTAAAAGGGTGGGCCGGCACTGCCGGCCCACCCTTTTTCATTGAAAGACAGGGGGCTACACCACGGTGATGGTGATGACTGAGCCCTCCGGAACTTCCCGGTTCACCGGCGACTGGTCCCTCACCGTGCCGAAGAAGCCGCCCAAAATGTTGTTCACCCGGACCTGGAAGCCGAGTGCTTCCAGCGCCTTGCGCGCTTCAGTTGCCTGCTTGCCGATGTAGCTCGGCACCGCCACCATCCTGGGGCCCTTGGAAAAGGTCAGGGTAACAGTGCCACCCCGGGTCAGTGTCCCGTTGGCGGGGGACTGGCTGACGACGGCGCCCTCCGGGATGTTCCGGTCAAACACCGCCTCCGGGGCTACTTTGGCAGTGAGGCCTGCTGCCTTCAGTGCCGCCACGGCGTCGTCCCCGGATTTCCCGACCACCGAAGGGACGGCGATGGGCTGCGGGCCCTTGGAAACCACGATCGCAACGGGGGTGCCGTGGCGGGCAGGCGTGCCCGCGGCAGGGTCCTGCGACATGACGGTTCCAGCAGCCGCCTGTTCATCGAACTGTTCAGTGACAGTGCCCAGGGCCATGCCATCGGAGTTGAGGGAGGTCTTCGCCTCAGACAAGGTTCCGCCCGTGAGTTTCGGCAAGGGGAAAAGCTGGGGACCTTTTGAAACCAGCAGGGAAACCGGCTGGAACTTCCGGATCTCCGTCCCCGCGGCGGGGTCCGTGCCCACTATCAGCCCGGTGGGCACCTCGTCGTCGAAGACATCGCTCGTAGTGGAGCGGAAGCCCGCTCCGCCCAGCAACTGCTGGGCCTGCGCCACAGTCTTGTTGGCGACCGCCGGTACGGCGGCCGCGGCGCCCGGACCCATTCCGAAAAACCAGCCGGCGCCCGTCGCCAGGAGTGCGGCGATGATGAGGACCAGGACCCAAAGGATGCCGCGGCGGCGGGGATTTCCCTCCCGAAGCGTGCGCACCGGCGTGGCAGCGGCAAGGGCGCGGAGTTTCCCGCTTTCCTTGTCCGCCCGGCGCTGGGCCCGCTTGCCCAGCCGCGGCGGGGGAGACCACCCGTTGTCCGCATCGTCGTCGTCGGGCAATGCTAATCCGGGCCGTTGGTGGTATGGCACCTGGGCGGCAGGGCCCGCCGATGCCGACGGGGCCGGTGCCTCCTGCCGGCCGGGCGGGTAGGCAGGGGCGGCGGGCCGGGCGGGAGGCATCAGCGTTGTGGGGTTGCTGCGCCGTGCCAGGACCTCGGTCTGGTGCTGGGACGCGGCGGCAGCGGCTGCAGGAGGCAGCAGGTCCAGTTCGGCATCAGTGAGGTTGGTCCGGATGTGGCGCAGTTCCTGCAGCAGGGCATTGCCGTCCACCGGCCGGTTTTCCGGATCATTGGCAGTACACCACTGCACCAGTTCGTCCACTTCCCCGGCCAGCCCCGGCACCAGGTCCGATGGCGGGCCCACGGTTCCGTTGACGTGCTGGTAGGCCACCTGGATGGGGACTTCGCCCTCGAACGGCTGCCTGCCGGTCAACATCTCATACAGCATGATGCCCACGGAGTAGACGTCGCTGCGGGCGTCTGCCGGCTTGCCCAGGACCAGTTCCGGGGAGATATAGGCCACCGTTCCGAGCAGGGCCCCGGTGCTGGTTGAACTGGTAACGGCACGGGCAAGTCCAAAGTCGCCTATTTTGATCCTGCCGTCATCGGCGATCAGGACGTTCTCGGGCTTGACGTCACGGTGGATAAAGCCGGCAGCGTGTGCCGCGCCCAGGCCCTCCACCACCGGATCGATCAGTGCCAGCGCCAGCCGGGGAGGCAGGGCACCCCTTTCCCTGAGAACGTCCCTCAGCGTGTGGCCCTTGATGTACTCCATTACGAGGTAGGCCGTGTTGCCGTCATTGCCCTGGTCAAGGACACCCACCACGTGCGGATGCGACAGCCGGGCGGCCGCCTTTGCCTCCCGGCCCAGCCGGTCCAGGAAGTTCCCGTCAGCAGCGAGGTGGGGGTGCAGCACCTTCAGCGCCACCTCACGGTCCAGCCTTTGGTCTATGGCCAGGTAGACGGTGGACATTCCGCCACGGGCAAGCCTGGAGGTGACTGCATAACGGTTGTCCACCAGGGTCCCTGCAACTGGGTCTGACACGTGTTCCTGCACCATACGATCCTAATCCCGCAGCAAAACGCGTCCGACACGAAAACGGGTCCGAACCGGTAACGGTTCGGACCCGCACTCAGGAACTGGCCGGCGGCCGGCTCAGCCGAAGTTCTTCTGGTGCGCCTTGATGGCAGCGAGGTAGGCCTTGGTGTCGTCGTACATGCCGTACTTGCTCACCGAGTACTGGCCCTGGTAGTACCCGGCAATGGCGGTGTCCTGGTCCTTGCTGGTGGCCAGCAACTGCCGGATGATGGCGATGCCGGCTGTGGCATTGTCGTAGGGGTCCAACAGGTTCAGCTTCCGGCCCACCAGGTCTGAGGCCCACTGCCCGGAACTGGGAATGACCTGCATGGTGCCGATGGCGTTGGCCGGTGACACGGCGCGCTGGTTGAAACCGGATTCCTGGAAGGCGAAGGCGAGGGCCAGGGAAGGATCCACTCCCATCCGGCGTGCCGTATCGGCAACGATGTTCTTCATTTCATCCCGCGAGGGAACGGGGGAGGCGTTCAGCAGGGCCTTGTTTTCATTGGCCGAGCTGACCACGGCAGCCGGGTAGCTGAAGCCCAGGAAGGAGCTGGGCACCAGGGGCGCGGCAGCAGGCTGCGGGGCCGCAGCAGCCGGCTGCGGATCCGACTGGCCGGAGCCGCCGGGAATGGCCAGCTTGCTGCCAGGGTAGATGATGCTGGTCATGCCCAGCTTGTTCGCCGAGAGCAGGTCAGACAGCTTTACCCCGTGCCGGGATGCAATCGCCGACAGCGTGTCTCCGGCTTTGATCGTGTAGGAGCCGGTTGCCGGTGCTGAGGTGGCGGCCAGCGCAGGTGCGGCCGGGGCGGGGGCCGGGGCCGCCGCGGGAGCAGGCGTGGAATCGCCGCCACCCACCTTGATCTTCTGCCCCGGGTAGATGATGGAGCGCATGGAGAGATTGTTCCAGGTGAAGACGTCGGAAAGGGCCACGTTGTGCTTTGCTGCGATCGCACCGAGGGTGTCGCCCGGCTTCACCGTGTACGTTGCTCCACCAGCAGGTGCCGGAGCAGCCGGGGCAGCCGCAGGTGCGGGGGCCGCAGGTGCAGCCGAACCGGACAGCTTTAGTTTCTGCCCCGGGTAAATGATGGTGTTGGCCTGCAGGTTGTTCAGCTTGAGGATTTCGCCGGTGTCCAAACCGAAGCGGCCGGCAATCGCGCTGACGGTGTCGCCGCGGGCAATCGTGTACTCCGCAGGTGCCGCCGGCTGTGCGGGCTGGAAGGCGGCCGGGATGGTGGTGGATACCACGGCGGCGGGAATCACCGTTCCGGCTGCCTTCGCTGCAGCCTGGGCCTTCATGGCTGCTGCGAGGCTGCTGGGGATGTTCCGTGCGGGCTGCTGTGCTGCGGCAGGTTGGGCGAGGGCCAAGGATGACAATACGACCGCTGGCAGCGCCGCTGTGGTGGCGGCAATCATCGGCAGACTCGGCTTGGGGGGCTGCTTTGGCGAGCGGGACGTCGTCATCGAAAGGAATCCTCTTCTCAACTGCGGGTGCGGACGCGGACGGGGATGCCGCTGTCAATCTTGATACTACTGTGACTCAAGTTATTAGTGTTACAAATGTTATGAGTGTGAATCTCTCATGAATTAGCGGATAGCACAAGAATTTTGGGATTCCCCGTAATGCCCTCTTTTCGGGAGTGTCCGCAGGCCAGGAGCGGAATGGAATGCTCCGACTAGGCGCGGGGGTGCGCAGCGTGGCAACCTTGATCCGTGAATAACGTAGAAAACCTGGTGGGCGAGTGGCTGCCACTGCCCGACGTCGCCCGTTTATTGGATGTCTCCATCACCAAGGTCCACAGCCTGATTGACGAACATGCCCTCGCTGCATTGCGCGTTGGGGAACGGAAGATCCGGTCGGTTCCAGCGGAATTCATCCAGGACGGCCAGGTAGTGGACAGCCTTAAGGGGACCATCGTGGTGCTGGCAGATGCCGGCTATTCGGACGAGGACCTTATTGGCTGGCTGTTCACCGCCGACGAATCCCTGCGCGGCCGCCCCATCGATGCCCTTCGGGAAGGGCGCAAGACCGAAATCAGGCGCAGGGCCCAGACTCTGGCCTGGTAGCTGCCGCTTTCAGGAGGCTCGGCTGACGGTAGCTTCAGCCAGCTTCCGAAGGGCGGTCTTGGGCAGCTCGTCCAACGGAAGCCCGTCAAGGGCATCGAATGCTGCCGCGCCGAATTCATTGATAAGGACTTCCGTGGCCTGCAGCGCGCCGGAATCCTCGATAATCCGTCGAATTTCGACGATGTCGGATTCGGACAGATCGGGCCTGCCCAGGCTGGCATCGATGAACGCGGACTCTTCCGGCGAAGCCTGGTCCAGGGCGAGGGCCACCAGAACGGTCCGCTTCCCTTCACGCAAATCATCGCCGGCCGGCTTGCCTGTGGTCAGCGGATCCCCGAACACGCCCAGGACGTCGTCGCGGAGCTGGAAGGCCTCGCCCAGCGGGAGGGCGAACGCTGAATAGCCGCGGAGCAGGTCATTGGACGCTCCGGCCAAAGCTCCGCCCAACGCCAAGGGGTGCTCGGTGGAGTACTTGGCACTCTTGAACCGGATGATCGATTGCGCCCTGCCAACGGCACCGGCGCGGTCCCGGACCGGTCCGGCCACTTCCTCCAGGATGTCCAGGTACTGTCCGGCCATGACCTCTGCGCGCATGAGGTTGAAGATAAGCCTGGCCCTGCTGCCCGACGCAGCCGGCTCGCCGATGTCGGTGAACGCCTCCTCGCTGAAGGACAGGCAAAGGTCGCCGGCAAGGATCGCTGCGGCCTGCCCAAACCGTTCGCTGTCCAGCGCCCAGCCCTGCGATGTGTGCAGCTGGCTGAAGCGGCGGTGCACGCTGGGACCGCCCCGCCGGGTGTCCGAACGGTCGATGATGTCGTCGTGGATCAGGGCGGCAGCCTGGAACAGCTCGAGGGCTGCCCCGGCCGTGACCACCTGGCCTGATCCGGCCTCGCCGCCTGCACCCCGCCATCCCCAGTAGCACATCAGGGCGCGGAGGCGTTTTCCGCCGGTCACCAAATTCGAGATGGAACCCATGATGGGCTCGATGTCCGGGGAAATGCCGGACATCACCGACTGGCGTGCGGTCAGGAAGCTGGTCAGCTCGCCGGCAACTCCTGCCACAAAATCAGCCTGTTCATTCCTCAACTGCTCCGCGGCCGTCACTTGGCTGACTCAGCTGCCACGTTGGCCCCGATGGTGAAAGTGGAAACACCGGCGGCTTCCACCACGGAGAGGTTCACGGTCTCGTTGTCACCGCGGACGAAATCCTTGGAAGCCACCGCGCCCACCTTGTCCCCGGGAACGGCCTTGAAGCCCTGGCCTTCCAAAGCCTTGGAATAAAAGTCCATCACGGAGGCAGTGGGCGCCGTGACAGTACCCACGAGGGCTGCAGTGGCGGGCGCTGAGGCCTTGTCAAAGCTGCTGGACACCACTGTTGCCCCCGGCATCAGGGGCAGGAGTTGCTGGGGGAAGCCCGCCACGACGGCGCCCACGGTTGCGGACGTGTTGGGCGACGCCGAGGGGCTGGGGGAGGCGGTCACAGTGGATTGGGTCGCGGCGACGGATGCGGACCGGGACGGCTCTGCCTGGCCGGACGGGGTCTGGCATGCCGCCAGGGTAAGTGCCCCGATGGCGGCAAGCGCGGCCAGGCCAGCTGGCTTGAAGTTTCCAATAGCCGTCACAGAGACTTTCCTCCTGGTGTTGTTGGCGGAACCAGCCTCCAGTTTAGCCAGCCTCCCCTGCCGCCCTGACAAACCTGCAGTCTCCGGTGAACCGATAGGATGGGATCCGTGGGGCCCGCAGGTACGAACCAGCCAACCGCCGCGCGCCCTCCGGGCCGCCGGCCCTCGTGCATCATGCACGTGGACATGGACGCTTTCTTTGTTTCAGTGGAACTCCGGACGCGCCCCGAGCTCCGGGGCAAGCCCGTCATTGTTGGCTTCCCCGGGGAACGCTCGGTGGTCCTCTCAGGGTCATACGAGGCCCGCGCCTTCGGTGTGAAGTCGGCGATGCCCATGGCCGTGGCCATGCGCATGTGTCCGCAGGCGGTGGTCATTGAACCCCGGCACAAGCTGTACTACGAGGTGTCCGGGCAACTGATGGCCATCTTCGAATCCATCACGGGGCTTGTGGAGCCGCTCAGCGTTGACGAGGCCTTCCTGGACGTCACGGGGGCGCTGCGGCGGCTGGGCCCGCCCAGGGGAATCGGCGAGCTCATCCGGCGGCGCGTGGCAGCGGAACTGGGCATTACTGCATCCGTGGGAATTGCGGAAACCAAGTTCGTGGCGAAGATCGCTTCAACGCGCTGCAAGCCCGACGGCCTGCTGCTCATCGGGCCGGACGAAACCGTGCCCTATCTTCACAGCCTTCCGGTAGGCGCCCTTTGGGGCGTCGGCGCCAAGACCGGAGAGGTGCTTGCCAAGATGGGAATCAGGACGGTGGCGGACGTGGCGGCGACGCCGGTGTCGTCCTTGAAGAAGGTACTGGGGGCAACGGGGGAGCACGTGCACCAGCTTGCCTGGGGCATCGATCGCCGTCCCGTTACCCCGGTACGGCTGGAAAAGAGTATCGGCGCCGAAGAGACCTTCGCCGTGGACACCGCCGATGACGCCCTCCTTCGCCGGGAACTGCTGCGGCTCTCCCACCGCACCGCCGCGCGCCTGCGGAGCTCCGGAATGGTTGCCCGGACCGTGGCGCTGAAGCTGCGCTTCGCCGACTTTTCCACCATCACGCGCAGCAGGACAGTCCAGACTCCGGTGGACAGTGCCCAGCTGATCTACGCAGTGGTCATCCAGCTCCTGGAGTCGCTCGGGACCCGGGCCATGGCTGTGCGGCTGGTGGGAGTAAGGGCTGAGCAGCTGGAGGAAGCTGCAAGGACCTCGCTCCAGCTGAGCATCGACCGCAGGGATGACAACTGGCGGGCAGCCGAGCAGGCACTGGACGAGGTGACGCGCAAGTTCGGCAGCAAATCCGTCCTGCCCGCCCGCCTGATGGAGCACGAAAGCCGGCCGGGAGACAGTTCCCAGCGGCCCGCCTGAGTGCCCGCCGGAGGGGTCCGGCAAAGTCATTGCCGTCTTTCAGATCAGCCCTCAACAATCTATCCTTATAGATACATAGTTTTCGAGTGAATGGACTTACTGCCGGACCCTCTTGGACATGCTCCCGCTCCCGCGTACGCGTGCTGCGTTCCTGTTCTGGCCACTGTCGGCCAGGCGGGAACTTTCCAGCAACAGCAGGCGTTTCAAGGGAAGTAGAAGTAGTGGCTGGGATCAGCCCGGACGTTGGCCTACAAAAGGAGGTCGTGATGCCGCTGTCGGAGCACGAACAGAAGCTGCTTGAGCAGCTTGAGAAGCAGCTTCACGAGGACGACCCGAAGTTCGCGAACTCAATGGGTTCGGACCCGGGACGTTCCTGGTCCACGAGGCATGTGGTTATTGGGGTCCTTTGCGCACTTGCCGGCGTCTTCCTGCTACTGGTGGGGGTCACCCTCCAGAACATCTTTGTCGGCGTCCTGGGCTTCGTGGTGATGGGCGGTGGGGTGTACTTCGCCACCATGCGCAGTTCCCGCGGGACGGCCGCGTCAAAGGCCGGCGGCGGAAAACCGGGCAAGCAGCGCAGTTCTTTCATGAGCAACCTCGAAGAGCGCTGGGACGAGCGCCGCAGGGGTGAACCCTAAACAGCCGGGACCTCCGGGTACCAGGCTCCTCCATTTCTCTCCCCCTCGAGGAGGGGGACTGCACGAAAAGACCCGCTGCGGCGGGTCTTTTCGTGTTTAACGGCAATTCCGCCGTCCGGGCGGCCCTGGGACTCCGGTTCGCCCCGCCCGGAGCAAAAAGTCCTCCACTTTCCACCACGGCCTGGATTCCGCGCCATTTCAAGGACCATTTCCCATAAATTACCTGCTCACATGGCAGTTTCGCGTTGACTGTGGTGGAAAGTGGAGTAATGTGGAGGACATAAGAGGGTGGTTGCAACATTAGGGGATGTGCAGTTCCTGACTACGGACAGGCGGTGGGCCAGTGTTTCTGGGCACACACTCGCCGCGTCTGGATGAAAAGGGACGGATCATTCTCCCCGCCAAGTTCCGCGAGGAGCTTGCCAGCGGCCTGGTGCTCACGAGGGGCCAGGAACGTTGCATCTACGTCTTCAGCGAGAAGGAATTTGCACGGGTCCACGAGCAAATGCGGGAGGCGCCAATCTCCTCCAAGCAGGCACGTGACTATATCCGCGTATTTCTCTCTGGAGCCTCTGACGAGGTACCTGACAAGCAGGGGCGCGTGACCATTCCACCGGCGCTCCGGGAGTATGCAGGACTCGGAAGGGAACTTGCCGTCATCGGCGCCGGTACCCGCGCCGAGATCTGGGACGCCCAGGCTTGGAATGAATACCTTGCGGAGAAGGAAACAGCCTTTTCCGAAACTGACGATCCCATTCCGGGCATTCTCTGAATTCCGGAGCGGGGCGGCAGGTGGCTTCTTGGATGAGATCTCCAGCCGGCCCACCGGCTGCCAACCTGGCTCACCTTCCCCGGAGCCAGGCGGGCGGAACGGTAGGCACGGATGGGGATCTGGTCCCAGAAGCAGCAGGTGACAACGACGGCGGGAAAGGACCAGGCATGACCGATCAACCCAAGCCCACGTCCGAACGCCATGTGCCGGTCCTTCGCGACCGGTGCATCAATTTGTTGGCACCGGGATTCGAAGCAGCAAGGCTCCGCGGCGAGACCCCCATCGCGGTGGACGCCACCCTTGGCATGGGCGGTCATTCCGAGGCGATGCTCCAGCGGTTTCCCGACCTCCACCTCATCGGCATTGACCGTGACGAGGAAGCACTCTCCCTGGCGGGGGAGCGGCTGGCTCCGTTCGCCGCCCGGATCGACCTGGTCCACGCGGTGTACGACGAGATCCAGGACGTCCTGGAGGACCTCGGTGTGGCTGAAGTGCACGGGATCCTGATGGACCTGGGTGTTTCCTCCCTGCAGCTGGATGAGCGTGAACGCGGTTTCGCCTACTCATTTGACGCGCCCCTGGACATGCGCATGGACACCAGCCGGGGCCAGACCGCGGCGGACGTGGTCAATACCTACAGCGAAGAGGACCTGGTCCGGATTATCCGCAAATGGGGCGAGGAAAAGTTCGCCGGACGGATTGCCAACAGGATCGTCGCGGCACGGGCCATCAAACCGTTCACCACCACCGGCGAACTGGTGGAGCAGATCCGTTCCGTGGTTCCCGCTTCTGCAGCGAAGTCCGGTGGACATCCTGCCAAGCGGACCTTTCAGGCCCTCAGGATCGAGGTCAACGAGGAACTCGACGTCCTGGAGCGTGCCGTCCCCGCCGCCGTGGCCTCCCTGGCTATCGGGGGCCGCATCGTGGTCATGTCCTACCACTCCCTGGAGGACAAAATCGTCAAAGGCGTTCTCCAGGCCCGCTCCAAGTCTTCCGCTCCCCTTGGCTTCCCCGTTGAGCTGGAAGAACACAAGCCCGAACTCAAGACCCTGACCAAAGGCACCGAGGTGCCCACCGCCGTCGAAATCGCCGAAAATCCGCGCGCTGCCTCCGCCAGGCTCCGCGCGGCAGAACGAATCAGAGCCAGGAGAGCTGCATGAGCACCGCCGCCGTCAAGAACTTTCCCGTTGTCTCAGGCAGTTCGGCGGCCGACACCCGGCGCGCGGCCGACCCCGCCGGTGGACGGAAGGGCCGCACCCCGCTTTCCGTGGTCCGCACTGCGCCGCGGAAACGCCGGGCGCCGTTCGTCGTCCTTTGCTTTGCCATGCTCGCAGTGGCGTTGATGGCGGTGCTGGTCCTGAATATCTCGGTGTCCACCGCCCAGTACCAGCTGGTGGAACTGCGTGCCAAGCAGAGCACGCTGACCAAGACGAACCAGGACCTCACCCAGCAGGTGCAGAACTTCGAGGCCCCGCAGAACCTGGCGGCCAAGGCCACCGAACTGGGAATGGTGGCCTCCACCGTCAAAGGCCAGATCGACCTGTCCACGCTGTCAGTGACAGGAAAGGCCACGCCTGCGGTCAAGGGCGCAGCAGCGGGAGCCGTTATCCCATCGCCGGCGGTGGCCGGACAGCTTATTGTGCCGCCTGCGTCCAAGGGTGACACGGCGGACAAGGCCAGGACGGCAGAAACCGGCAAGGCTCCTGCCGCCGCTCCCTCCGCCGGCGCTGCCCAGGCCCCTGCTGCCCAGGCCGCTGCCGCGCAGGCTGCCGCTGCCGCGCAGGCTGCCGCTGCGGCTGCGGCTGCCGCGGCAACTCCGGCGCCCGAGCTTCACGGCGGCTCTGTTCCGGCGCCCCAGCAGAAGGTCCCCGGACAGTAGGCCAGCAGGCAGGTCAGGCAGCAGCGTCGAGCAGCAAGGAATATCACGGTGGCGGAGACGACCGGCAAAGCAGGAAAAAGCAAGGAACCCAACGCCACCAAGCGCTTGCGACTGGGACTGGGCGTCATGCTCACGCTCCTGCTGGTGGTGGGCGGGAAGCTCTTCCTGGTCCAGGGGCTTGACGTCGGCGGCATGGCCGAAGCGGCACTGAACAGCCGGATGACCTCGGCGATCCTTCCGGCCGAGCGCGGCAGCATCCTGGACTCACGCGGCACTGTTCTTGCCAACAGCGTGATCCGGTACAACATCGTGGTGGACCAGCGCGTCAACACCAAAACGGACGCCTACAAACGCCTCGAGCCCCAGGCCGACGGCCACGACAAACTGGTGGACGTCAGCCGCGACCAGGCGATCTCAGAACTTGCCGCGGCATTGGGCATGGACTCAAACGCGGTCCGTGACGCAGTGACAGGGGAACAGCCCTATTACATTGTGGCCAAGGACGTAAAGCCCGACGTCGAGGACCGCATCTCCAAGCTCCAGGTGCCCGGCATCGTGGCCGAGGGCGTCAGCAAACGCGTCTACCCCAACGGCGCCGTGGCCGGGGGAGTTGTGGGCTTCCTCCAGGACGGCACCACGGGCCAGGCAGGCATCGAGCAGACGCAGGACGACCAGCTCAAGGGCAAAGACGGCAAGCGCCTGTTCGAGATCGGTGCCGACGGGCTCCGCATCCCGGTGGGTCTTGACGAGCTGACCCCACCGCAAAACGGCAAGGACGTCAAACTCACGCTCAATTCCGATCTTCAGTACTTTGCCCAGCAGGCCATCCAGAGCCAGGCGGACAAACTCAGTGCCGAATGGGGCGTCATCATTGTGATGGACGCCAAGACCGGGAACCTCCTGGCCCTGGCTGATACCAACTCCCCGGACCCCAACAACCCGGGGCTGGTGGCGGCCAAGGACCGCGGCGTCCGTTCCGTGACGGCCGCCTATGAGCCCGGCTCGGTGGAGAAGATGATGACGGCTGCAGCCGTCATCGACGAGGGACTCGCCAGCCCCCTGGACCATTTCACTATTCCACCCACCTACACCGTGGACGGCCAGACCTTCAGCGACGCGTTTGCCCATGGCACCGAGGAACGGACACTGGCCGGCATCATCGGTTACTCCATGAACACCGGAACGGTTATGGCCGGACAGCGGCTCAGCAAGGAACAACGCTACGACTGGCTGAAGAAGTTCGGCATCGGCGAGGCACCGGACATCGGACTTCCCGCCACGGCATCGGGCATCCTCACGCCGGCGGACCAATGGGACGGACGCCAGCAGTACACCGTCCTGTTCGGGCAGGGCGTTTCGCAGTCCACCCTCCAGACAGTCCGTGCCTACCAGAGCATCGCGAACAACGGCGTCATGCTGCAGCCGCGGCTGATCGATTCCTACATTTCCCCCGACGGCGCCGAGGAGAAAGTGCCGGCCCAGCCGTCGCGGCAGATTGTCTCCGAAAGCACGGCCCAACAGGTCCAGGACATCCTTGAAAGCGCTGTCACCGAAGGCGAAATCAAGGACGCCGGGATCGACGGCTACCGCGTTGGGGCCAAGACCGGCACGTCCGAATCACCGTGCGACGACGGCAAGTCCGGCTACTGCGGGTACACGGCCTCCATCGTGGGAATGGCGCCGATGGATGATCCGCGGTTTATTGTGGAGGTGGTGCTCCAGCGGCCGAAGGGCAGCATCTACGGCATCACCAACGGACCGGTGTTCCGGTCCGTCATGAGCCAGACGCTGCGGACCTACAACGTCCAGCCTTCCACCGGCCAGCCGGCCAGAATGCCTCAGTACGCCAAGTAGCAGCTGCGCCACGCCGGAAGTACCAGCAGCATCCAGCGCATCACAGTGCCCGGCGCGAACCATGCCGGGCACGCACTAGCACCATCGGAGATCCCCTTGTCAGAGTTCACCACGCCCGGCAACGACACGGCCCGGGACGACACGCCGGGCCGCTTCCGGCCTGCAGCCGTAGCGGCCGTGCCGCTGGCCGCCGTCGGACAGGCCGTTGGCGTAGCCGTCCCCGCCCCCGCCGCCGACGTGGAAATCACTGGCATCTCGATCAACTCACGCACCGTGGAGCCCGGCGACCTGTATGTGGCCCTCCCCGGGGCAAGCAGGCACGGGGCTGACTTCGCCACGGATGCCATCGGGGCCGGAGCTGCCGCCGTCCTCACGGACGAGGCCGGGGCGCGCCTGCTTGCCCTGTCCGCGGACACGCCCGTGCCCGTGCTCGTCCTCGACAATCCGCGCAACGAGGTGGGCCCCCTCTCCGCCATGATTTACCGGAGCCAGTCCGGCGACGGCCGCCCGCTGCAGCTTTTCGGCGTCACCGGGACCAACGGGAAGACCACCACCACCTACTTCATCACCTCCCTGCTGCGTGCACTGGGCCGCCAGCCGGGCCTGATCGGCACCATCGAGATCCTGGCCGGCGCAGAGCCGATCCCCAGCCTCCTCACCACGCCGGAATCGCCCGAAGTCCACGGGCTCCTCGCCCTCATGCACGAACGCGGGCTCGACACCGCAGCCATGGAGGTGTCCTCCCACGCCATCTCGTACCAGCGGGTGGATGGCCTGCTCTTCGACGTCGCCGGATTCACCAACCTCACCCAGGACCACCTGGACCTGCACCACACCATGGACGGCTACTTCGCCACCAAAGCCGAACTCTTCACACCGGGGCGCGCCAGGGCTGCCGTGGTGACGGTCGACGACGAGTGGGGACGGCGCCTGGCCGCCACCACCCAGGTGCCCGTCACCACGCTCAGCACCAGCGGCCAGGCCGCCGCGGACTGGACGGTCAGCGCTGCCTCGCCGCGCGGGCTCGGTACCGACTTCACCCTGACCGGGCCGGCCGGCGCCGTCCTGAACATCCACACCGGTTTGCCCGGCAGTTTCAACGTTGCCAACGCGGCCCTGGCGACGCTCATGGTGCTCACGTCCGGGGTGGAAGTCCCCGACCTCCAGGCCGCCCTGGACAGCAGCGACCCGTTCACCGTGGCCGTGCCGGGACGGATGCAGCTGGTCGCCGAGCAGCCCGCCGCCGTGGTGGACTTCGCGCACAACACCGACGCCCTGGCGCGGGCCCTGGAGGCAGTCCGCTCGCCGGAACCGGACTCCCGCCTGATCGTTGTCTTCGGCGCCACAGGCCAGCGGGACCAGGGCAAGCGGCCGGCCATGGGAGCCATTGCCGCCCGGCTTGCTGACACCGTGATCATCACCGATGACGACCCGCACGACGAAGACGCAGCAGCCATCCGGGCTGACGTGCTCGGCGGTGCCCGGGAGGCCGTGGAAAAGGAATCCCTGCAGGCTGACATCCTTGAGGTCTTTCCGCGGGACGAGGCCATCCGGCACGCCGCAGCGTTGGCGCGGCCGCAGGACACCATCCTGGTGGCAGGCCGCGGCCACGAGGTCTGGCAGGAAGTGAAGGGTGTGAACCTCGCCCTGGACGACAGGGTGGAGCTGCGCAGCGCCTTGACAGCCAGGGGATTCAACGTTCTCCACGACGACCGGATAGAGTCCTAGACCGAGATGATTGCATTTACTGCGGCGGAAATCGCCGAAATCACCAGCGGGCGCCTGGACGCCGATCCCGGAATTACGCCCCTCTCGGTGGTGACGGATTCACGCGAAGCCACCCCCGGTTCGCTGTACGTCGCAAAGCCGGGCGAGAACGCCGACGGCCACGACTTCATCGACGCAGCCTTTGCAGCGGGCGCCGTCCTGGCACTCGTCGAGCGCACCGTCGAGGCGCCGGAAGGCACTGCCTACCCGGCCGTCGTGGTTGAGGATGCAGTCCTGGCAATGGGCGCCCTTGCCGCCGAAGCCGTCCGGCGGATCCGCTCCGCCCGCTCAGAAGGGGGGGAGCAGCTTACCGTCGTGGGGATCACCGGTTCGGCCGGCAAGACCACCACCAAGGACCTGCTGGCCGGCATCCTGGCCGGACAGGGCAACACCGTGGCGCCGCAGGGCTCCTACAACGGTGAGGTGGGCGTTCCGCTGACCGTATTCCGGGCGGACACCGACACCCGCTACCTTGTCATCGAGATGGGAGCCACGGGCATCGGCCACATCCGCTACCTCGCGGAGATGGTCAAGCCGGACATCGGAGTGGTCCTGGCAGTCGGAACAGCACATGCCGGCGAGTTCGGGGGCGTGGAAAACATAGCGCAGGCGAAGGGCGAGATGGTTGAGGGCCTTTCCGCCGCCGGCACCGCCATCATCAATCTCGACGATGAACGCGTCGCCGCCATGCGCAGCCGTACCCCGGCCAAGGTCCTCGGCTTCTCCGCCGACGGACACCGGGACGCCCAGGTGCAGGCCCTGAATGCCGACACCGACGCCGGCGGCAGCCCAGAATTCGACCTGCAGCTGCCCGACGGCGGTGCTCCCCGCCACGTGGCCAGCCGGCTTATCGGAGCGCACCACACTGGAAACCTGCTGGCAGCCGCGGCTGCCGCATGGGCCGCCGGAGTACCGGCAGACCACATCGCAGCTTCGCTGAGCAGCCAGGCCGCCGCCAGCCGCTGGCGCATGGAACGCACGGAGCGGCCGGACGGCGTCACCGTGATCAACGACGCCTACAACGCCAACCCCGAATCGATGCGCGCAGCCCTCCGCACGCTGGCCGACCTTGGCCGCGGCCGCCGCACCTGGGCGGTCCTCGGAGCCATGCTGGAACTGGGGGATGACTCCATCCGCGAGCACACCGCCGTGGGCACCCAAGTGGTGCGCCTCAACATTTCCAGGCTGCTGGTGGTGGGCCGGGAGGCGCGGGCGCTCTACGTCTCCGCCGTGCAGGAAGGGTCCTGGGGCGACGAATGCCTCTTTGCCGAAACCGTGGAGGAGGCCCACGACATCCTGGACACCGAACTCCAGCCGGGTGACCTGGTGCTGTTCAAGTCCTCCAACAGTGTGGGGCTTCGCCATTTGGGCGATCGGATAGCATTACCCCCAACCCCGACCCCTGCCGACGAAAGGAGCACTCTGCTGTGATTGCTCTGCTGATCGGCGCAGGCCTGGCCCTGCTCTTCGCCCTGGTGGGCACCCCCCTTTTCATCCGCCTCCTGGTGCACCGCGGCTACGGCCAGTTCATCCGCGACGACGGCCCGACGTCGCACCACACCAAGCGTGGAACGCCCACCATGGGCGGAACCGTCGTCGTAGCCGCGGTACTGCTGAGCTACGGGCTAACGCACCTCATCATGCTGATGATGAACCCGGATTCGCCCGGGCCGTCCGCTTCGGCACTGATCCTGCTGTTCCTCATGGTCGGAATGGGCCTGGTGGGATTCCTGGACGACTTCATCAAGATCTCGCGGCAGCGGAGCCTGGGCCTCAACGCCAAGGCGAAGCTCATCCTCCAGGGAGCCGTCGGCATCATCTTCGCCATCCTGGCGTTGAACTTCCCCAACAGCGCGGGCCTGACGCCGGCGTCAACGAAGATTTCGCTGGTCCGCGACCTGCCATGGCTCGACCTCGCCTTCGGCGGAACCGTCCTCGGCGCCATCCTGTTCGTCATCTGGTCCAACCTGATCGTCACCGCCGCCACCAATGGCGTGAACCTCACGGACGGCCTGGATGGCCTTGCCGCTGGAGCCTCGATCATGGTGTTCGGTGCATATACCCTCATGGGCATATGGCAGAGCAACCAGGCCTGCGGCTCGCCCCGGGAAGCCGGCAGTGGCTGCTACCTGGTCCGGGATCCCCTTGATCTGGCCCTGCTGGCGGCGATCCTGAGCGCCGCCCTGGTGGGCTTCCTGTGGTGGAACACCTCGCCGGCCAAGATCTTCATGGGCGACACCGGGTCATTGGCTATTGGCGGAGCGGTGGCCGGCTTTGCCATCCTTTCCCGGACCGAGCTCCTGCTCGGCATTGTGGGCGGCCTCTTCGTGCTGATCACCCTGTCCGTCATCATCCAGGTGGGCTACTTCAAAGCCACCGGCGGAAAGCGCGTGTTCAAGATGGCGCCGCTGCAGCACCACTTCGAGCTGAAGGGGTGGGCCGAAGTCACCGTCGTGGTCCGGTTCTGGATCCTGGGCGGCCTCTTCGTCGCTGTCGGGCTTGGCATCTTCTACGCTGAATGGGTTGTTCTGCTGTGACCGTTTCCCCCCGCCTGGCAAATCTTGTCTCCTGGGACTCAGACTGGGCCGGCCTCCGCGTGGTCGTGACCGGCATCGGAGTATCCGGCTTCGCCGCCGCAGACACGCTGATCGAACTCGGTGCACGCGTGGTGGTGGTGGATGCTGCCACCAGCGACACGGCCCGGGCCCATGCCGACACCCTGAAGATCGTGGGCGCCGCCGACGTGCTGCTGGGACCGGACGCCGTCACCCACATACCCCGCATCGACGGCGAACTACCCGAACTGATCGTGACGTCACCCGGATGGCGCCCGGACCAGGCCCTGCTGGCTGCCGCGGCCCGGGCACACATTCCCGTCTGGGGCGACGTCGAACTAGCCTGGCGGGTGCGCACCCGGGAAGGCCGGAAGACGGCCGACTGGCTTGCCATCACGGGCACCAACGGCAAGACCACCACGGTTGGACTCACCGAATCGATGCTGCGTGCCGCCGGGCTCAAGGCGATCGCGGTGGGAAACGTCGGCACCCCTATCCTCGATGCCCTGCGGGACCCCGTGGAGTACGACGTCTTCGCCGTCGAACTCTCCAGTTTCCAGCTGCACTGGGCGGAATCCGTGTCGCCGGTAGCCAGCGTCTGCCTCAATGTGGCCGAAGACCACGTGGACTGGCACGGTTCCTACGACTCGTATCTCGCCGACAAGGCGAAGGTCTACGAGCGAACCCAAAAGGCCTGCATCTATAACGCGGAGCAGGTGGAAACCGAACGCATGGTGGAAAACGCGGATGTGGTGGAGGGTTGCCGCGCTGTGGGCTTCACGACGGTCACTCCCGCGGTCAGCATGCTCGGAGTGGTGGAAGGACTACTGGTGGACCGGGCGTTCATTGAGGAACGCAGGAACAGCGCTGCCGAGCTGGCCTCAATGACCGACCTTGGTCCGCTGGCTCCGCGCCACATGGTTGCCAATGCCCTGGCCGCCGCCGGCCTCGTGCGCGCGTACGGTGTGGACGCCAAGGCTGTCCGCCAAGGCATCCTGGACTATGTCCCGGGCGACCACCGGATCCAGCCTGTAGCCCGCCTGAACGGCGTCCTTTGGGTCAACGACTCCAAAGCCACCAACCCGCATGCGGCGTCCGCATCCCTGTCGGCCTTCAGCAACGTGGTCTGGATCGCCGGCGGCCTCTCCAAGGGCGTGAGCTACGACGACCTGGTGAGGGACCACGCAGCCCGGCTCAAGGCCGTGGTACTGATCGGAACGGACTCCTCCCAGCTCCGGGAGGCCCTCCGGCGACACGCGCCCGATGTCCCGGTGATCGAGCCGGGGGCAGGCGAGACTGAAGGAGTGCAGACTGCTCCGGCGCCCGGTGGCACTTCCGCCGGTTCCACCGGCAACGGAGAACAGGTGATGTCCCGGGCCGTTGCGTCAGCGGCACGGCTCGCCGAATCCGGCGACACCGTGCTGATGGCGCCGGCAGCTGCTTCCATGGATCAGTTCTCTTCCTACGCTCACCGTGGTGGTACTTTCATCGACGCTGTCCGCGAGCTGGTGGAAGGGAAGGCCCAGACCGGCGAGGAGTAACGATGGTCAGCACGCCCACCCGGCCGAAGGGTGGCAAGCCGCAGGGTGGCAAGCCACGCCCCGGCTCCACGGCCACCCGGCAGCCTGCTGCGGCGGGCGCGAAGCTGCGGACCCTCTACCGCCGGTTCTGGTCGGCGCTGGAGGGGACAGGCACGTCCCGGAACGGCTCCACGTACTACCTCATCCTCGGCGCCACGCTTGCGTTGACGGCTATCGGGATCATGATGGTCCTCTCCGCCTCCAGCGTTGAGTCCATCGCTGCCGGCAAGTCCCCCTACGGGGACGCCCTGAAACAGGGGATCTTCGCAGCGATCGGCATCTTCACCATGTTCGTGCTCTCGCGGATCAACGTCGTCTGGCTGAAACGCCTCGCATGGCCCGCCGTGGGTGTTGCCGTGCTGCTCCTGGGCCTGGTGCAGGTGGTGGGAGACGAGGTCAACGGCAACCGGAACTGGATCGACCTGGGCGGGATCACCTTCCAGCCTTCCGAAGCGGCCAAACTCGCCCTTGCCCTGTGGCTGGCAACGGTGCTGGCCCGGAAGGGCAAACTGCTCAGCCGGTGGCAGCACGTGCTGGTCCCCGCAGTGCCCATGGCAGCCATCGTCATCGTGCTGATCCTGGTGGGCAACGACCTCGGCACCGCCATGATCATCATGATGATCATGGCCGCCGCACTGTTCTTCGCAGGTGTTCCGCTTTACCTCTTCGGCATCGCCGGCATCATCGCTGCTGCCGGCACCGCTGTCATGGCCATCACCAGCTCCAACCGCATGTGCCGCATCACCTCGTGGTGGACCGGCCAGTCCTGCGCCGACGGCATCGACGCCAACTACCAGGCCACCAACGGCATGTACGGCCTTGCCTCCGGCGGCTGGCTGGGTGTGGGCCTGGGGCAGAGCCGGCAAAAGTACAGCTGGATCCCCGAAGCCCACAACGACTTCATCTTCGCCATCATCGGCGAGGAACTCGGCCTGGTGGGGACCGTCGTCGTCCTGGTCCTTTTTGCCATCCTGGGTGCCGCCATCTACCGCGTGGTGGTGGCACAGGAGGACATGTTCCACCGGGTCCTGGCCGGCACCATCATGGTCTGGCTGCTGGGCCAGGCAACCGTGAACATGTCCGTGGTCACGGGTTTGATGCCCGTCATCGGCGTGCCGCTGCCGTTCATTTCCTACGGTGGCTCGGCGCTGCTGATGTCACTGTGCGCCGTGGGCGTTGTCCTCTCGCTGGCGCGGGAGCAGATGGCTCCGGCCATGCGGCCCAAACGGATGCTGAAGTTCAAGGCCCGGCCAGGGCGGAAACAGAACCAACCAAAGAATTCCAGAAAGCGTGCCTGACCCCAAATGAGTGCGACACACCCTTCCATTGTCCTGGCCGGCGGCGGAACGGCGGGCCATATCAGCCCGCTGCTCGCCATCGCCGCCGCCCTCCGGAGCGAAGCCCCGGATGCCGCCATCCTGGCGGTTGGTACGCCCTCAGGCATGGAAACCCGGCTGGTTCCGGCCGCCGGCGTGCAGCTGGCCACGATCGACCGCGTGCCGCTTCCGCGCAAGCCCTCCGCAGACCTGCTCCGCCTGCCGGCCAGGCTGGCCGGCGCAGTCCGCCAGGCCGGCGCCATCCTGGACCGGGCGCAGGCCGATGTCCTGGTGGGCGTAGGCGGTTACGTGTGCACGCCGATGTACCTGGCGGCGCGGAAGCGCCGGATCCCCGTGGTGATCCATGAAGCCAACGCCCGTCCGGGACTGGCCAACCGTGTGGGGGCCTTCCTGAAGGGCCGGGTTGCCGTGGCCTTCGAGGGCACCCCGCTGCCCAATGCCGTGCACGTGGGCATGCCCATGCGGAAGGAGATTTCCGGCCTGGACCGGAAGAGCGCCCGCACCGCCGCACGCGAGGCGCTGGGGCTCGATCCCCAGCAGCCAACCCTGATCGTCACCGGCGGTTCCTCCGGCGCCCAGAGCATCAACCGGACAATCGCCGCCGCCGTTGGCCACCTTGCGGACGCCGGTATCCAGACCCTCCACATCACCGGCCGCGGCAAGACAGTCCTGGACCAAACGGGCCAACCCCTCGCTGCGGATGGCTACCGGCAGGTGGAGTACATCGACGGCATGGAGCTTGCCTATGCCGCGGCCGACCTTCTCCTGGCCCGGTCGGGAGCGGCAACGGTGAGCGAAGTGGCCGCAGTCGGCGTCCCGGCAGTCCTGGTGCCGCTGCCCATCGGAAACGGGGAACAGGCGCTGAACGCGGCCGGCCTGGTCGCCGCAGGCGGAGCAGTGCTGGTGGCCGACCGTGACTTCACTCCGGAATGGGTTGCCCGGGAGCTGATCCCGCTGGTCACCGATAAAGCACGGCTGGCCGAAATGGAAGCCAAGTCCTACCGGCTCGGAATCCGAAATGCCGACCAGCGCATGGCTGGTCTTGTCCTGGAAGCGGTATCTGCATGAGCCCCCACAACACCCCCCGGCTGGAATCCCTGGGAAAGGTGCACTTCATCGGCATCGGGGGAGTCGGCATGTCCGCCGTGGCCCGCATCATGGTGGCGCGCGGAGTCCCGGTCAGCGGATCCGATGCGAAGGACCTGCCCGTCATGGCCGACCTCGCCGCGGCCGGGGCGCGCATCGCCGTCGGCTACTCCGCCGGAAACCTGGCCGACGCGCAGACCGTGGTTGCGGGCTCGGCCATCCGCGGGGACAACCCCGAGCTCGCCGCGGCGCGGAAGGCGGGACTGCCCGTGCTGCACCGGTCCCAGGCCCTGGCAGCCACCATGGGCGACGACACCGTGGTAACGGTCGCTGGAACACACGGCAAGTCCACCACCACCTCGATGGTGACGGTGCTGCTCCGCGCGGCGGGCCTGGATCCGTCCTTTGCCGTCGGCGCCAACATCCCTGCACTCGGCGTGAACGCTGCGCATGGTACGTCCGGGATCTTCGTTGCCGAGGCTGATGAATCCGACGGCTCCTTCCTGAACTACCGGCCCCGCATCGCCGTCGTCACCAACGTGGAACCTGACCACCTTGATTACTACGGCACCGCTGAAGCCGTCTACGAGTCGTTCGACCGCTTCACGGCCCTGTTGCCCGCTGACGGCCTCCTGGTGGCCTGCGCCGACGACGCCGGAGCCCTGGCCCTGGCGGAGCGGACCCGGGCGCGGGGCAACACACGGGTGGTCCTGTACGGCACCGGTGATGCGGCGGACGTCAGGCTGGACGACGGCGGCCCGGGGCAGGTTGCCATATCCGCCGGCGGTGCGCGGTTGCCTTTGTCATTGCAGGTGCCCGGACGGCACAACGCGCTGAACGCCGCAGCCGCCTTTGCGGTGGCCCTCGAGCTCGGGGTGGACGCGGCAGCCGCGGCCGCCGGCCTGGCCCGCTTCTCCGGCGCGTCCCGCCGCTTTGAGCTCAAAGGTGGGGCACGGGGCGTGCGGGTATTCGACGACTACGCCCACCACCCCACGGAGGTTCGCGCCGCCCTCACCGCAGCCCGCTCGGTGGCAGGCGGCCACAAGGTCCATGTCCTGTTCCAGCCGCACCTGTTTTCCCGGACCCGTGAATTCGCGGCAGAGTTCGCCGATGCCCTGAACCTGGCCGATACCGCCCTGGTCCTGGACATCTACCCGGCGAGGGAAGACCCGATCCCGGGCGTCACGAGCCAGCTCATCGCGGACCACCTCACGGAGGGCGGTCGGCTGGTCACGGCCGACGACGCCGTAGGCACCCTGGCACGGGCCGCTGCGGACGGGGACGTTGTCCTTACCGTGGGCGCCGGCGACGTCACAGCCTACGGCCCGAAAATTGTGGAGGCGCTGAGTGCCTAGCTCCCGACGCCCCACCTACGCCCCGGCCGCCCGGAACAGGCGGCCCGATCCCGGCTCCGGGAAAACTGCCGCGAACAACGCAGGTGACAATGCCCCCAATGGGGCCGCATCTTCCCCGACCCCCGCAGCCGGTGGCAGCGGCGACGTGATTACCGCGTCCCGCAGCGTCCCGGACCAGGCGCCCTCCAATCCGGCCAAGGAACAGCAGGCCTCCGGCGCGACAGTCCTTGCGTTCCCTGAGCCCAAAGGCCGGCGCCGCCGGAAGAAGATCCTCCTCGCCGTGGGAACGGTGCTGGTTCTGGTGGCCGGGCTGCTGGCCGGAGCCGTCTACTCGCCGGTCCTTGCCCTGCAGAACGTCTCGGTGACAGGCACGCGGCTTCTCACCCCGGCCCAGGTGCAGGCTGCGCTGGAGCCCCTGCGCGGCAAGCCGCTGCCGCAGATCAGTGACGACGACGTCCGCAGGCTCCTGGACAACCTGATCCAGGTCAAGTCCGTGTCCGTCGAGGCACGGCCGCCGTCCACCCTCGCCGTCGCAGTGCACGAGCGGGTGCCCGTGGCGCTGGTCAAGCAGGGGGAGCAGTACCAGCTGGTGGACGTCGACGGCGTCCAGCTGGCAACCACGGACGATCCGGCGTCGGCGTCGCTGCCGGTGATCGACGGCGGCGCCGGCGCGATCGGCCAGGACCTGTTCCGCGCCACCGCCGCCGTCCTGGGGGCCCTGCCGGCCGACGTACTGGCGAAGCTCTCGAACGCGTCCGCGCAGTCCGTGGACGCCGTTGAACTCAAGCTGGTGGACGGCCAGACCATCGTGTGGGGCAACGCCTCCGAGAAGGAACTCAAGGCCAAGGTCCTGGCCGCCCTCCTCAAGGCTCCGGCCGATCCCAAGAATCCGGTCAGGGTCTACGATGTCAGTGTGCCCCGGCACCCCGTGACGCGCTGAGCGCTTTCTTTCCCGGTATTAATCCGACACGCGGACCCGGTTATTGAATGTGGGAACCAGAGGAAATACCGTCACAGACAAGAGTTACTTGACATAACTATAACCTTCAACTCGAAGGTTAAGGTTGCAGGCTTCAAGCTCTCCATCAGTTTTCGCAATAAGACACGAACAAGGGACACGTAACGTGGCAGCTCCGCAGAATTACTTGGCCGTCATCAAAGTCGTCGGCATCGGCGGCGGTGGCGTGAACGCAGTCAACCGCATGATCGAGGTCGGCCTCAGGGGTGTTGAATTCATCGCCATCAACACCGACGCCCAGGCCCTGCTCATGAGCGACGCCGACGTGAAGCTCGACGTCGGACGGGAACTGACCCGGGGCCTGGGCGCCGGCGCCAATCCCGAGGTGGGCAAGCAGGCCGCCGAGGACCACGCGGACGAGATCGAGGAAGTCCTGCGCGGCGCCGACATGGTCTTCGTCACCGCCGGTGAAGGCGGCGGCACCGGTACCGGCGGCGCGCCCGTCGTCGCCCGCATTGCCCGCTCGCTCGGCGCCCTGACCATCGGCGTGGTCACCCGCCCGTTCACCTTCGAGGGCCGCCGCCGTGCCGGTTCCGCCGAGGCCGGCATCGACGCCCTGCGCGACGAGGTGGATACCCTGATCGTGATCCCCAACGACCGTTTGCTGTCCATCAGCGACCGCAACGTGTCCGTGCTCGACGCCTTCCGCTCCGCGGACCAGGTCCTGCTGTCCGGTGTCCAGGGCATCACCGACCTCATCACCACGCCCGGCCTGATCAACCTGGACTTCGCCGACGTCAAGTCCGTCATGCAGGGTGCCGGCTCGGCCCTCATGGGCATCGGTTCCGCCCGTGGCGAAGACCGCGCCGTCAAGGCGGCCGAACTGGCCATCGCCTCGCCGCTGCTGGAAGCGTCCATCGACGGCGCCCACGGCGTCCTGCTGTCCATCCAGGGCGGCTCGGACCTTGGCCTGTTCGAAATCAACGAGGCCGCGCGGCTGGTCCAGGAAGTGGCCCACCCCGAGGCCAACATCATCTTCGGCGCCGTCATCGACGATGCCCTGGGCGATGAAGCACGCGTCACGGTCATCGCTGCCGGATTCGACGACGTCAAGGCCACCTCGCCCTCCATGGACCAGTCCCAGCCGCAGACCGCCCCGCAGCGGCCCGCTGCCCCTGCCGCGGCGCCCGCCTCTGCCCACCCCCAAAACGGAAACCACCAGGGCAACGGAAACCACCAGCAGAACGTCCAGCCGATCCATGCCGGTGTTGGTGCCGCGGGACTCAGCAACTGGGGGCAGCAGCGCCCCGCTGCCGTCCCCGCTGACTCGGGCTTCGACGTCGACCTGCCCTCCGTCGTGGAGCCGGACCTGACCGGCACCCACCCGGATGACCTGGATGTCCCCGACTTCCTGAAGTAGGCACCGGTTTGTTTCACTGGCGCGCCGACATCCTCCCCGGGGTGTCGGCCGCATTCACCGACGTGCATGCGGGAAACCTTGCCCTGCATGTAGGAGACGATCCCGCTGCCGTCCTGGAGCGCAGGGCACGCCTGGAGCGGTCCATCGGAGTCGCGCCCCGGGCGCTCCGCTTCATGAACCAGGTCCACGGGACCAGCGTGGCGCTGATGGAAGCGGAGTCTCCCGGCCCTGAAGCCGACGCCATGGTGTCCCGCGGACTTCCGCTGGCCGTCATGGTTGCGGACTGCATTCCGGTGCTGCTTGCCGGGGAGTCCGCGGCCGGGCCCGTGATTGCCGCGGTGCACGCCGGCCGCCCGGGCATCGCAAACGGTGTCCTTCCTGCCGCCGTGGACAGCATGCAGTCCCTTGGCGCGTCACGGATCCGGGCCTGGCTGGGACCCTCAATCTGCGGGTCCTGCTACGAGGTTCCTGCAGCACTGCGGGATGAGGTGGCTGCCGTGGTCCCCGCCGCCCGGAGCACCACGTCCTGGGGGACACCTGCCCTGGACCTTCCTGCCGGTGCGCGCAGCCAGCTCGAGGGTGCGGGCGTGGGCGTGGAATACGCAGGGGGCTGCACCCTTGAGACGGAAACGCTCTATTCGTACCGCCGCGACCGCAATACCGGCCGTTTTGCCGGGTTGGTCTGGTGCCATGACTGAGGTTGCAGGTACCGGGCACGGCAGTGCGGATGACTCGCGCAGTGCCGAACTTGCGGAACGGCTTGCCGCCGTACGGAAGCGCATCGCAGCCGCGGCTGCGGGCGCCGGCCGCGGGGACAGGCTGCCCTCCCTGATCGTGGTCACGAAGTTCCACCCCGCGGACGATATCCGGCGCCTGGCCGCCCTTGGAGTTACGGATGTGGGCGAGAACCGGGACCAGGAGGCTGCCGCCAAAGCCCTCGAGCTGGCAGACCTGGACCTGACGTGGCATTTCGTTGGCCAACTGCAGACCAAGAAGGCCAAGTCCGTGGCCCGCTATGCCTCCGCCGTCCATTCCGTAGACCGGCCCCAGCTCGTGGAGGCGCTGGCCAAGGCGGTTCGCCACGAAATGGACGCCACCGGGCGGGCACCCCTGGACTGCTTCATCCAGGTCAGCCTTGAGCACGACGGCGGCACGCACCGCGGCGGTGCGGACCCCACCGACGTGCCACTCCTGGCAGAACGGATCGCCGGGTCGGAAGGCCTGAACCTGGCCGGCGTGATGGCAGTTGCCCCGCTGGGCGCGCCACCTGAGCCGGCGTTCGAACAGCTCGCGGGAATTTCCGCCCGGCTGGCTGCGGACTACCCCTCCGCCACTGCCATATCGGCAGGCATGAGCCAGGACCTGGAGGCGGCCATCAAGTTCGGGGCGACACACCTGCGAATCGGTTCGGATGTTCTCGGTTCCCGTCCCGCCGTGGGGTAGCGTCGGAGCTATTGGAAGTGATGGGCGGGGGACTCCAGTGCTGTCAAATCATTGGGCGGCCCGCTTACGGGACACGATTAGGAGTCGACCATGGCCGGCGCTCTGCGCAAGACAATGATCTATCTTGGGCTCGCCGACGGCGATGAGCATTACGAGCCCGAGCAAACGACCACACGTAAGGATGAGGACGA
Organism: Arthrobacter sp. StoSoilB19; assembly: GCF_019977275.1. Taxonomy (NCBI): domain Bacteria; kingdom Bacillati; phylum Actinomycetota; class Actinomycetes; order Micrococcales; family Micrococcaceae; genus Arthrobacter; species Arthrobacter sp. StoSoilB19. The sequence continues at coordinate 1,727,386 of NZ_AP024650.1, forward strand.
ACCGATGGAAGTTGACCGCGAGGAACGCCGCGCTCCGGCGCCGGTCCGCGAAGTCAGCCGCGAGGCGTCCTACGCCCCTGAAGAGGAATACCGCGCCCCTGTGACCCCCATTAAGCGTGCGGCTTCCAGCCGCGAAGAGAACACTGGACTTCGCCAGATCACTACCATCCACCCGCGCTCCTACAACGATGCCAAGCTCATCGGTGAGAGTTTCCGGGACGGGATTCCGGTGATCATGAACGTCACGGACATGGGTGAGGCCGATGCCAAGCGCCTGGTGGACTTCTCGGCCGGACTTGTCTTTGGCCTGAGGGGAAGCATTGAGCGGGTGACCAACAAGGTGTTCCTGCTCTCACCGTCCTACGTTGAAGTGATCGGTGACGACAAGAAGGCCAGCGATACGCAGGCCAGTTTTTTCAACCAAAGCTGAGCGCAGAGGCTGCACACAGATGCCAGGCAGGGACACCTGTCTGGCATCTGTGCTGAAATAGACAAGACACCGGCAGTACGATCCCGGCCGCCACGATGGATGGGCCGCACGAACATGGAGATATGAAATAAGTCATGGGAATTGTTTTCGGACTTCTCTATCTCGCCCTGCTGCTGTTCTTTGTCGCCCTCATCATCCGCCTGGTGTTCGACTGGGTGCAGATGTTTGCCAGGGACTGGCGGCCCCGGGGCGCGGCTCTGGTGGTGGCGCACGCCGTGTATTCCATTACCGACCCGCCGCTGAAGGGCCTGCGGCGCATGATCCCGCCGCTCCGGCTCGGCGGCGTCTCCCTGGACCTGGGCTTCCTGATCCTGTTCATTGGCGTCAGCATTGCGATGAGCGTCACCAGGGGACTGGCCTGATTTACCCACCAGGGCCGGGCAATGCAAGGTGTTCCCCCGGGAACAGCTAGTGTAAAGCGAAGAAACCTCGCGTTTGACACCGCAGTGTTGAATTAGAGTAAGCAGACCAAATTTAGGTACCGTAGTTTTGACGGCCGGAAGGCCTACTGACTAACCAGACCAGTGAGGTGACCAGATGGCTTTGACGCCAGAAGACGTTGTCAACAAGCGCTTTCAGCCCACCAAGTTCCGCGAGGGCTATGACCAGGACGAGGTTGACGACTTCCTGGACGAAATCGTCGTTGAACTCCGCCGCCTGAACCAGGAAAACGACGAGCTCCGCAAGAAGCTCGCCGAAGCAGGTTCGAGTGTTCCGGCCAGCTCAGCTGCCGCCCCCGTGGTGGAGAAGGTCCCCGCGCCGGTCAAGGCCGACAAGGACGAGGCCCGTGAAAAGGCTGAGGCCGAGGCGAAGGCTGCCGAAGCCAAGAAGAAGGACATCCAGCCGGCTGCCCCGGCTGCCGCCGCACCGGCCGCCTCTGCAGGCGTGGCCACTCCTTCCGCTGAATCCGCTGCCGGCCTGCTGGCCATGGCGCAGCAGATGCACGACCGCCACGTCGCCGACGGCCAGGCCCAGAAGGACAAGATCATCGCCGAAGCGCAGATCGAAGCCAGCAGCCTCGTCAACGACGCCCAGGAGAAGTCCCGCAAGATCCTCGGCGCGCTGGAGCAGCAGCGCTCCGTCCTGGAACGCAAGGTGGAGCAGCTCCGTGGCTTCGAACGCGACTACCGTTCACGCCTGAAGGCCTACATCGAGGGCCAGCTCCGCGACCTGGATGCCCGCGGCTCCGTAGCGACCCCGGAAGTCAGCGAAGCCAACTAAGTCTGGCAGCACGTATTCTGAAAGCCGGTGGCTGAGGATTCCTCGGCCGCCGGCTTTTGGCATTGAGACCCAGCACCACGAAATTGAAAGCACCATGACTGACGAACTCGCTGCGGATGCGGCACGCCCCGTCCCACCCTCTTCGCGCCCGCGCCGGGCAGTGCTGCTGTCCCTGTTCGTCGGGTTCGCGGTTTTCGCCTACGTCCTGGACCAGCTGACCAAACTCTGGGTGACTTCCACCATGGTGGAAGGGGAGCGGATTCCTGTCCTGCCGCCCCTCCTGCACTGGTACTTCATCCGGAATTCAGGCGCGGCGTTTTCCATCGGTGAGAATGTCACGTGGGTGTTCTCCATCATCATGGCCGCAGTGGCTGTCGCCATCCTTTTCCAGGTGCGCAGACTGGGTTCCGCCTGGTGGTCCCTTGCTTTGGGCCTGCTGCTTGGCGGGGCCTTGGGCAACCTCACCGACCGGCTCTTCCGGGAACCGTCCTTCGGCATGGGGCATGTAGTGGACTTCATCCAACTGCCCAATTTCGCCATTTTCAACATCGCCGACTCGGCCGTCGTCTCGGCCGTCACCATCATCTGCATCCTGACCATCCGGGGAATCGCGCTGGACGGAATGCGGCTGGGAAACGCGCACAAGGAAAAGACCGCCCATGACTGAGCGCATTGTGGTGGCTGACGAATACGGCGGGACGCGGGCGGACGCCGGGCTGGCAGGCCTTTTGGGGGTATCCCGCTCGGTGGCCGCGTCACTGCTGGCGGACGGCCACGTCCTGAACCGGGGCAAGGCACTGGGAAAGTCGGCGAAACTCATGGCCGGGGACATCCTGGATGTCACCGTCCCGGACCGGCGTGATCCGCTGGAAGTCGTGGAGGAATTTGTGGAAGGCCTGAACATCCTGCTCGACGACGACGATTTCGTCGTTGTCGACAAACCCGTGGGCGTGGCGGCCCACCCCTCACCCGGGTGGGTGGGGCCCACAGTGGTAGGCGGACTGGCCGCCGCCGGGTACCGCATCTCCACCTCGGGTGCCCCGGAGCGGGCAGGCATCGTCCACCGCCTCGACGTCGGGACTTCCGGGGTGATGGTCGTCGCAAAGTCCGAGCGGGCCTACACAGCCCTCAAACGGGCCTTCAAGGAGCGCACGGTGGACAAGGTCTACCACGCGGTGGTGCAGGGCCTTCCCGATCCCCTGACCGGCACCATCGACGCCCCCATCGGCCGCCACCCCGGGCATGACTGGCGTTTTGCCGTCATCGAGGACGGCCGCCCCTCGATAACCCATTACGAGGTCCTGGAGGCATTCGGCAAGGCCAGCCTCGTGGAGGTCCACCTTGAAACCGGCCGGACCCACCAGATCCGGGTCCACTTCTCCGCACTCCGCCACCCCTGCGCCGGCGACCTCACGTACGGCGCCGACCCCCGCCTTGCCGCCACCCTTGGGCTTACCCGCCAGTGGCTGCACGCCCGCGCACTGTCATTCGACCACCCCGTGACGGGGGAGCGCGTCACGGTCACCAGCGACTACCCCCAGGACCTGGCTTACGCACTGGAAGTACTCGAATCGGGACAGGCCTGACACGGGCCTCCTGGCGGAGCAGCAAAGCGGCAGCGCTTAGAATGGTGCGGTGAGTTCCAGCAAAGATTCGTTTGTCCACCTGCACACCCACACCGAATATTCCATGCTGGATGGAGCTGCCCGGCTGGGGGAGCTGTTCGACGAAACCGAGCGCCTGGGCATGCCTGCCCTCGCCACGACGGACCACGGCTACCTGTTCGGTGCCTTCGATTTCTGGCGAAAGGCCACGGACAAGGGCATCAAGCCGATCATTGGCGTCGAGGCGTACGTAACCCCCGGCACCGCTCGGACGGACAAGGAACGCGTCCGGTGGGGCGACGAATCCCAGCGCAAGGACGACGTCTCCGGCGGTGGGTCCTACACCCACATGACGCTGCTGAGCTACAACAACGTGGGCATGCGGAACCTGTTCCGGGCCTCGTCCATCGCCTCGCTTGACTCGGTGTTCGGCAAGTGGCCCCGGCTGGACCGCGAACTGCTGAACACCTACTCGGAAGGGCTGATCGCCACCACCGGATGCCCCTCCGGTGAGGTCCAGACCCGGCTCCGGCTCGGCCAGTACCGCGAAGCCTTGGAAGCAGCGGCCGAATTCCGGGACATCTTCGGCGCGGACAACTACTTCTGCGAACTGATGGACCACGGGCTGGACATTGAACGGCGCGTCACCGGTGACCTGCTGCGGCTGGCCAAGGACCTGAACCTGCCGCTGGTGGCCACCAATGACCTCCACTACACCCACGAGCACGACGCCAAGGCACACGAGGCGCTGCTGGCCATCCAGTCCGGCTCCACGCTGCTGGAACCTACCTATGACAACGGCGGTTCGCGGTTCGCGTTCTCCGGCAGCGGCTACTACCTCAAATCTCCCCAGGAGATGCGGGAGCTCTTCCGCGACCACCCGGAGGCATGCGACAACACCCTGCTCATCGCCGAGCGCTGCGAGGTGTCCTTCAACACGGATGCCAACTACATGCCGCGGTTCCCCTGCCCGCCAGGCGAGGACGAAACCTCCTGGCTGGTCAAGGAAGTGGACAAGGGCCTGAAGTACCGTTACCCGGGCGGCATACCGGACGAGGTCCGCAAGCAGGCCGACTACGAGCTCGGCGTCATCACCTCCATGGGCTTCCCGGGCTACTTCCTGGTGGTTGCCGACTTCATCAACTGGGCCAAGAACAACGGCATCCGGGTGGGCCCCGGGCGTGGTTCGGGTGCAGGCTCGATGGTGGCCTACGCCATGCGCATCACCGACCTCGACCCCCTGCGCCACGGACTGATCTTCGAACGGTTCCTCAACCCGGACCGCGTCTCCATGCCCGACTTCGACGTCGACTTCGATGACCGGCGCCGTTCCGAGGTCATCGACTATGTGACCCGGAAGTACGGCGACGAGCGCGTGGCCATGATCGTCACGTACGGCACCATCAAGACCAAGCAGGCCCTCAAGGACTCCTCCCGTGTCCTTGGCTACCCCTTCAGCATGGGCGAGCAGCTGACCAAGGCACTGCCGCCGGCCGTGATGGCAAAGGACATCCCGCTGGCGGACATCCAGAACCCGGAAGCCAAGCGTTACAGCGAGGCGGGGGACTTCCGGCAGCTCATTGCCACCGACCCCGAAGCCGCCAAGGTTTTCGAGACGGCACTGGGCATTGAAGGCCTGAAGCGGCAGTGGGGCGTGCACGCGGCCGGCGTGATCATGTCCTCCGACCCGATCATCGACGTCATCCCCATCATGCGCCGTTTCCAGGACGGCCAGGTGATCACCCAGTTCGACTACCCCACGTCCGAGGGCCTTGGCCTGATCAAGATGGACTTCCTGGGCCTGCGGAACCTGACGATCATTTCCGATGCCCTTGAGAACATCAAGATGAACCGGGGCATCGAGCTGGACCTGGAAAACCTCGAGCTGGACGATGCCGAGTCCTATGAACTCCTGGCCCGCGGTGACACCCTGGGTGTCTTCCAGCTCGATGGCGGTCCCATGCGGTCGCTGCTCAAGCTCATGAAGCCTGACAACTTCGAAGACATTTCCGCCGTCCTGGCGCTCTACCGTCCGGGCCCCATGGGCGCCAACGCGCACACCGACTACGCGCTGCGCAAGAACGGGATCCAGGAAGTGATCCCCATCCATCCGGAACTCGAGGAACCCCTCAAGGAAATCCTCGGCGGCACCTATGGCCTGATTGTGTACCAGGAGCAGGTCATGGCCGTGGCCCAGAAGCTGGCAGGCTATTCCCTGGGCCAGGCAGACATCCTCCGCCGCGCCATGGGCAAGAAGAAGAAGTCCGAGCTGGACAAGCAGTTTGCGGGCTTCTCCCAGGGCATGCAGGACAACGGCTACTCCATGGAGGCCGTCAAGACCCTCTGGGACATCCTGCTGCCCTTCTCCGACTACGCCTTCAACAAGGCGCACTCCGCCGCGTACGGCGTGATCTCCTACTGGACCGCGTACCTCAAGGCGCACTATGCGCCGGAATACATGGCGGCCCTGCTGACCTCGGTGGGCGATGACAAGGACAAATCGGCAATCTACCTCAACGAGTGCCGGCGCATGGGCATCACGGTCCTTCCGCCGGACGTCAACGAGTCCGCCCTGAACTTCACTCCGGTGGGGAACGACATCCGCTTTGGCATGGGTGCCATCCGCAATGTGGGCGTCAACGCCGTCGAGGCCATGGTGGCCGCCCGCGAAAGCGAGGGCGCCTTCACCTCGTTCAAGGACTACCTGATGAAGGTGCCGGCCGTGGTCTGCAACAAGCGGACCATCGAATCCCTCATCAAGTCGGGGGCGTTCGACTCACTGGGCCACCACCGCCGTGCCCTGGCAATGATCCATGAAGAGGCGATCGACTCCGTCATCACCCTCAAGCGCAACGAGGCCATTGGCCAGTTCGACCTTTTCGCCGGATTCGAGGAAGCGGGTTCGGAGTCGTCCTCCCTGAGCATCGAGATTCCGGACCTGCCCGAGTGGGAGAAGAAGGACAAGCTCTCCTTCGAGCGGGACATGCTGGGACTCTACGTGTCGGACCACCCGCTGCAGGGCCTCGAGGGACTTCTGGCCCAGCACGCCGAGATGAGCATCACCACTATCCTGGGCGAGGACGGTCCGCAGGACGGCGCCATCATCACCATCGCGGGCATGATCACGTCGCTGAGCCGGCGCATCGCCAAAGCCAGCGGCAACGCTTACGCCCGGGCGGAGGTCGAAGACCTGGGCGGCTCGATCGAGGTCATGTTCTTCGGGCAGGTTTACGGGCCCATCGCCTCCGTCCTCGCCGAGGACCTGATCGTGGTGGTCAAGGGCCGGCTGCAGAAGCGCGACGACGGCGCCATCACCCTGAACTGCATGGAGTTGTCCGTCCCGGACCTCAGCGAAGGGCTGAACGGGCCCCTGGTGATCACCATGCCCACCCACAAGGCCACCGAGGCCGTGGTCACCGAGCTGGGCGATGTGCTGCGCACCCACCGGGGCAATTCGGAGGTGCGGCTGCACCTGCAGGGAGACACCCGCACGGAAATCATGGGCCTGCCGGTCCACCTCCGCGTCAACCCCAGCCCGTCGCTGTTCGGCGACCTGAAGGTCCTGCTGGGCCCCGCCTGCCTGGACGCCTGACAAAGGAACAGCCGACGGCGGCCGGCACCTGCCGCCGTCGTGCCCTGCCCGGGTGCGTGGCTGGGGCTGGGGGTGGGGCTGCGTGCCGCGCCTAGATTTCGTAATCCAGCGGCATGGGCTGCCCGTAGGCGCCGCCGTGGTACAGCAGGGGTGATCCCTCGCCGCCCACCTGGCCGTCCACCACCTGGACCACCACCACCGCGTTGTTCTCGAAGGAGAGCCGCATCTGCACCTCGCCGATCAGCCACCCTGCGACGTCCTTCAGAATGGGCACACCGTGCGGACCGATCTCCCAGTGGTTGCCTTCGAAGCGGTTGCCCGGGCGGGCAAAGCGGGCGGCCAGTTCCTGGTTCTCCAGCCCCAGCATGTGCACACCCAGGTACTGGGTGTTGGCCACGGCCGGCCAGGACCTTGAACTGCGTGCCATGTTGAACGTGAACCGGGGCGGCTTGGCGGACAGCGACGCCACCGAGGTGGCGGTGAAGCCGTAGGGCTCGTCCTGGTAGTTCACGGTGATGATGGCAACGCCCGCGGCGTGGCGGCGGAACATCTCCCTGAACGTCTGCTCGAACGGCTCGCTGCTGTCGGTCACCGGAACTCCTGCACTAAGTGGTGTAACTCTTCCTCCAAGCCTATTGGCCCGCGGCCGGGGCGGAGAACAGCCGCACGCACTGCGTGGCCGGATTACCTGGCAGGAACCTTTGTTAAGGTGTGATGCATGACAAACTCCGCACGGCGGCTGCCCTGGTCCCTGCTGCTGGTTCCGGCGGCGGCCGGAATTCCGGCAGGCATCCTGTGGTGGCTCCTGGCGCCGGGCGGATTGAACCTGGTTACACGGGATCCCGCCCTGGCGTCGGGCACGGTTCCCCTGGTGTGGCTTCCGCGCGACCTCACCCTGGCAGGGATCCTGGTGCTGGCCGGTTGCCTCCTGGCCGTGTTCCTGGCGGATGGCAGGCGTGCGGACCCGCAGGCGGCCCTGCTGACCGGCCTTGCCGGAGCGCTGGCAGGCAGTGTACTCGCCTGGGGGACCGGGGTTTTTGCAGGCCGGCTCTTGGGACCTGCTGTTGATGCGTCGGCGAACGCCAGCATCGCCTTTTCCCTCCGGGCGTGGCCGGTGCTGCTGCTGTGGCCTGCCGCCACGGCAATGTCGGTCTTCGTGCTGGAACTGTTCGGCGGGGCGGGCAGGAAGCCCCGGGAGAAGGGGACGGAACAGGCAGGCGCGAACGGCCCCGTAAAATAGTCCGGTGACCACTTTCCCGGAGTTTCCCGCCCCCGCGGCAGCCGCCGTCGATTTCCGCACCGTCGACCTTCGCGGCCGCAACCTGACGCTCGCAGCCCTGCGCGCCGCCGTTCCCCGGGCCAAGGGCCAGACCGTGGCGGATGCCGAAGAAAAGGTCCTGGAGATCATCTCCGCCGTCCGGCAGCGCGGCTTTGCGGCGCTGGCGGACTTGGCGGAAAGGTTCGACGGCGTGGCCCAGGGCCACCCGCTGGTCCCCAGGGAGGCGATTGACGCAGCGCTGGCCCAGTTGGAACCGGAGGTGCGGGCCGCGCTGGAGGAATCGATCAGCCGGGCACGGAAATTCGCTGACGCCCAGCGCCCCCGCAACGTGGACGTCGAACTTGGCGACGGCGCCGTGGTCAGCCAGAACTGGGTCCCCGTGGCGCGGGTGGGGCTGTACGTTCCCGGCGGCCTTGCCGTGTATCCGTCATCGGTGATCATGAACGTCGTGCCCGCACTCGCGGCAGGCGTGGAATCCGTTGCCCTGGCCTCACCGCCGCAGAAGGAGTTCGGCGGCCTGCCGCACCCCACCATCCTGGCCGCAGCGGCGCTGCTGGGCGTCACCGAGGTCTATGCCATCGGCGGTGCGCAGGCCATCGCCGCCTTCGCGTACGGCGTCGAAGCCTCACCGGCCGGTCCCGCGCTGGAGCCCGTCGATGTGGTGACAGGGCCCGGGAACATCTTCGTCGCCACGGCCAAACGGCTGGTCAAGGGCGTTGTCGGAATCGACTCCGAGGCGGGAACCACGGAAATCGCCATCCTGGCCGACGACTCCGCCCAGCCGGCGCTGGTTGCCGCAGACCTGCTCAGCCAGGCCGAGCACGATCCCAAGGCCGCATCGGTCCTGATCACCGATTCGGAAGAGCTGGCCGCGGCCGTGCGCGCTGAACTGGAGCTTCAGGCCGCTGCAACCAAACACTCGGCGAGGGTCCGGGAGGCGCTGTCCGGCCCGCAGTCCGGCGTCGTGCTGGTGGACGGACTGGAGCAGGGGATCGCTGCCTGCGACGCCTACGCCGCCGAGCACCTGGAAATCATGACCCGCGATGCCGCAGCCGTGGCTGCACGGATCCGCAATGCGGGGGCAATCTTCGTCGGCGACTACAGCCCGGTGAGCCTGGGCGACTACTGCGCAGGCTCCAACCACGTGCTGCCCACCAGCGGCACCGCTGCCTTTTCGTCGGGCCTGAACGTCACCACCTTCCTGCGCGCCATCCAGGTGGTCAACTACAGCCGGGAAGCCCTGGCAGAGGTCAGCGGGCACATCGTGAGCCTGTCCCGGGCCGAGGACCTTCCGGCCCACGGCGACGCCGTCACGGCGCGGTTCCCCGGCCAGGGGTGACACCACTACATGTAGTAATTACAGGATTGTTATTACCCCACATGTGCCCGTAAACTGGGAGGCGCCACAGCATTGCCCCCGGCGGTGCTGATGGCTTCCAAGGAATCTTGCACACCACAAGCGAAAAGGGGGGAACGACATGTACTGCCCGTTCTGCCGCAACCCCGATTCCCGCGTGGTGGACAGTCGGATGGCGGATGACGGTTCAGCCATCCGCCGGCGCCGGCAGTGCCCCGAATGCGGCCGCCGGTTCACCACCGTGGAAACAACCAGCCTCTCCGTGATCAAGCGGTCCGGGGTGGGCGAACCCTTCAGCCGCAGCAAGGTCATCAACGGAGTCCGCAAGGCCTGCCAGGGCCGCCCCGTGAGCGAGGATGACCTCGCCATGCTGGCCCAGGAAGTCGAAGAACAAATCCGGGCGTCCGGTGCAGCCGAAATTGACGCCCACGAGGTGGGCCTGGTGATCCTTGGACCACTGCAGAAACTCGACAAGGTGGCGTACCTGCGCTTTGCCAGCGTGTACCAGGCGTTCGAGTCCCTTGAGGATTTCGAAACTGCTATCGCCCTGCTCCGCCACGAGGCCGAAGAGGACGCCAAAGGCCCGGCCGGCAACGCCAAGAGCTCCGAGAAGAGCCCCCTCTAGACTCCGGTGGCGGCAGCGGAGGGGAAGCCGCAGCCGCCACCGGCACCACTCCTACTTGGCCAGCTTGTGCTTCAGGGCGATTTCCAGGGCGGCGCCCACGATGCCTGCCTCGTTGCGCAGGACAGCCGGGACAATCGGGGTGCGGAGCTTGAGGTTGGGTAGGTACTCGTCCGCGCGCTTCGAGATTCCGCCGCCCACGATGAACAGTTCCGGCGAGAACAGGAACTCCACGTGGGAGAAGTAGCGCTGAAGCAGCACACTGTACTCGTCCCATGACAGCCCGTCCCGTTCCCGGGCCACAGCGGATGCCTTGGATTCGGCGTCGAAGCCGTCAATTTCAAGGTGGCCCAGCTCGGCGTTGGGGACCAGTTTGCCGTCGAAGATGAAGGCCGAACCGATGCCTGTACCGAGGGTGATGACCAGGACCGTGCCGGACACGCCGGCGCCGGCACCGTAGCGTGCTTCGGCCAGGCCGGCGGCGTCGGCGTCGTTGATGACCTCCACGGGACGGCCCAGCCGCGCGGTAAGGAGGGCATCGATGTCGGTGTCCAGCCAGCTCTTGTCCACGTTGGCGGCCGAATGGACCACGCCGTGCTGGATGATCCCCGGGAACGTCACGCCCACGGGAGAGCCGGCTTCAGGAGCCTCGGGGCGCGCAGAAAGCTCGGCCACCACCAGGGCCACGGCCTCGGCCACAGCCTCCGGGGTGGCGGGCTGGGGCGTGGGCACACGGAAGCGCTCACCCAGGAGCTTGCCCTTCTTCAGGTCGACAATGCCGCCCTTGATGCCCGTGCCACCGATGTCGATGCCGATCAGCGGTGCGTTCTTGTGCGGTTTTTCGTCCTTCTTGGCCAATGGGATTCCGTTCGTGTGACAGGGGCGGGCAGGAAAAGGGGCCGCTTGCGCGGCCGGTAACAGGTGTCCGGTCTGCGCCGGCAGCATGCCCGTGCGGGCATGGCCGGGTTACGGGAGGGTGAGGATTTCGGCGCCGGTCTCGGTGACCAGCAGGGTGTGCTCGAACTGTGCGGTGCGCCGACGGTCCCGGGTGACCACGGTCCAGTCGTCGCTCCACATGTCCCACTCCACGGTGCCCAGGGTGAGCATCGGTTCGATGGTGAACACCATGCCGGCCTCGATCACCGTGTTGTACGCAGGCGCGGCATCATAGTGCGGAATGATCAGCCCGGTGTGGAATGCCTCGCCAACCCCGTGGCCGGTGAAGTCGCGCACCACGCCGTAGCCGAACCGCTTGGCGTAGGACTGGATGGCACGGCCAATGACGTTGATCTCGCGTCCGGGCGCCACGGCCTTGATGGCGCGGTTCAGCGACTCCCTGGTGCGCTCCACCAGCAGCCGTGATTCCTCGTCAACGTCCCCCACCAGGAAGGTGAAGTTCGTGTCGCCGTGGACGCCGTTGATGTAGGCAGTGATGTCGATGTTCAGGATGTCGCCGTCCTGGACCACCGTGCTGTCCGGAATGCCATGGCAAATGACCTCGTTCAAGGACGAGCAGAGCGATTTGGGGAATCCGCGGTAACCGAGCGTGGACGGGTAGGCGTTGTGGTCCAGCAGGAACTCATGGCCCACCTTGTCCAGCTCATCCGTGGTGACGCCCGGCTGGATGTGCCTGCCCACTTCAACGATGGCCTGGGCCGCGATCCTGCTGGCAATCCGGATCTTCTCGATGGTCTCCGCGGATTTGACCTCGGAACCGGTGAACTTTGCCGGGGCGGGCTTGCCGACATACTCCGGACGGGGGATGGACGCCGGGACGGGACGCTGCGGACTCACGGTACCCGGGGTCAGGGTGCCAATGGGTGCAGTCGAGGCAAGGGAAGGCATAGATTGATCATATAAGGCACCACAGAACGCCTAACAACCGACAAGCGGCGGAGGGCACGCGTAAGTGTTTGTGTTACGTGGATCACCCCCGGCTTTCCCTGTCGCCGGAACGAGGAGCAACGATGACTGAGTACTGGTTCAACATCAAGACCCACGAGGTGGAAGAGGACCGGATGTCGGACTGGAGCCAGCTCATTGGGCCCTACCAGACCCGGGCGGAAGCCGAACACGCCCTGGAAAAGGTCAAAGCGCGCAACGAGGCCTGGGAAAAGGGCGACGACGACTGACCCGTTGGGTGCGTCCGGCCGCGCTGCAGCCGGCTTACCCGGGCGGGTTTAGAACGAGTGCTCCGGGCCGGGGAACTGGCCTGACCGGACGTCCTCGCCATAGGCGGTGGCGGCGTCGAGCAATGTGCTGCGCAGGTCCGCGTACTGCTTGACGAACTTGGCCATCCGGCCGCCCCGCAGGCCGGCCATGTCCTGCCACACGAGCACCTGGCCGGTCGTCGCCTTGCCGGCACCGATGCCAACCGTGGGAACGCTCACTGCCGCGTCGACCGCCGCCGCTGTTTCGGCAGGGACCATCTCCATCAGCACGCAGAATGCCCCGGCGTCCGCCAGCGCGACGGCGTCGTCAATCAGGCGCCGGGCATCGTCGCCGCGGCCCTGGACACGGTACCCGCCCAGGGCGTGTTCGCTTTGGGGGGTGAAGCCGATATGGGCCATGACCGGAATGCCTGCCTGCACCATGGCCCGGACCGTTGGAGCGTAGTACTTCCCGCCCTCGATCTTCACGGCGTGGGCCAGCCCTTCCTTCAGGAAACGGACACCGGCGGCCACGGCCTGTTCGGCGCTGACCTCGTAGCTGCCGAACGGAAGGTCCGCCACCACCAGGGCGCGTTTGGCGGTCCTGGCGACGGCCCGGCACAGGGGGAGCAGCTCGTCCACGGTCACCGGAAGGCTGGTCTCGTTGCCGAACACGTTGTTCGACGCCGAATCGCCAACCAGGAGCACCTCGATGCCGGCTGCGTCAAAGATCTCGGCCGTGTATTGCTCGTACGCGGTAAGCATGGCGAACTTGGTGCCGTCGTTCTTGGCCTGCTGCAGGTGGTGGATGCGGACCTTTGCCGGCTTCCGTTCCGCCGGGGCCGGGGCCGCAGCCGCGGCCGGTGTGCCCGGGCCGCTTCCGTAAGGTGCGGGTACTTCTGCGGACGCGCTGGAGTCGGAGCTGTTGCTGGAGGCCATGGGATGAGCGTAGTGCGGTACCCGGCGTCCTAGCTACCGCGGGCGGCGCCGGTCAAAGGTGATTAGCGTCATAGCGGCGCTTTGGACGGGTGCCAAAGGGCGCTGGAGACCCGGGCGGGGGGCGGCCTGGGCGGCCGAACAGGTTAATGCTGTGTTACGCACGGCGCAGGCTCAAGCATCGGCGCCGAATGATTAGTACAGTGATGATGAACTGCTGCCGGCTTTCCCCTTTGCGCGGGCCCCGGAGCATGAACGTTGACCGGAGAAGAGGCCATCATGGACCGCCAGCAAGAATTTGTCCTGCGCACGATCGAAGAGCGCGACGTACGTTTCGTGCGGCTGTGGTTCACCGACGTCGTGGGTTCGCTGAAGTCCGTGGCGCTGGCGCCGGCGGAAGTCGAGGGAGCGTTCGAGGAAGGCCTCGGCTTCGACGGTTCCTCCATTGAGGGCCTGGCCCGCGTCTTCGAATCGGACATGCTGCTGCAGCCGGACCCGGCAACCTTCCAGATCCTGCCGTGGCGCGGCGAGACGGAGCAGACCTCACGCATGTTCTGCGACATCCTGACTCCCGACGGCGAGCCCTCCACCGCTGATCCACGCAACGTCCTCAAGCGGACCCTTGCCAAGGCCGCGGACATGGGCTTCACCTGCTACACGCATCCCGAGATCGAGTTCTACCTGCTCAAGTCCCAGGAGCCGGGTCCGGACGGCGCACCCGTGCCGGTGGATGAGGGCGGCTACTTCGACCACGTTCCCGGCGGCGTGGCCCAGGACTTCCGCCGCACCGCCGTCACCATGCTGGAATCGGTGGGAATCTCGGTGGAGTTCAGCCATCACGAAGGCGGTCCCGGCCAGAACGAGATCGACCTTCGCTACGCCGACGCACTGCAGACCGCGGACAACATCATGACGTTCCGCACGGTCATCAAGGAGGTGGCCCTGCAGCAGGGAACCTACGCCACCTTCATGCCCAAGCCGTTCACCGACCACCCCGGTTCCGGAATGCATACGCACTTCTCGCTGTTCGAGGGGGACAGCAATGCGTTCTTCGAGGCAGGTGCCGAGTTCCAGCTGTCCAAGACGGCCCGCCAGTTCATTGCCGGCATCCTCAAGCACGCCCCCGAGTTCACGGCAGTCACCAACCAGTTCGTCAACTCCTACAAGCGCCTGTGGGGCGGCGGCGAGGCTCCCAGCTACCTGAGCTGGGGGCATAACAACCGTTCCGCCCTGGTCCGCGTGCCGCTGTACAAGCCGGGCAAGGGCCAGTCCGCCCGCATCGAGTACCGCGGCATCGATTCCGCGGCCAACCCCTACCTTGCCTATGCCGTCCTGCTCGGTGCAGGGCTGAAGGGCATTGAGGAAGGCTACGAGCTGCCGGCAGCCGCTGAGGACGACGTCTGGTCGCTCAGCTCGGCCGAGCGCCGCGCCATGGGCCACGATCCGCTGCCGGCAAGCCTGCACGACGCCATCCGCTCCATGGAGGACTCGGAGCTGATGCCGCAGATCCTGGGCGAGCAGGTCTACGAGCACTTCCTGCGCAACAAGCGCGCCGAATGGCAGGACTACCGGCTGCAGGTGACGCCCTACGAGCTGCAGCGCAACCTCGGCATCCTCTAGGTGCCAGGCGTGAGCCTGGCACGCCGCCTGATCGCGGCCGGATTCAGCGACCTGGAGAAGGGCGAACGGTTCCTTTCCGCGCGCGAACTCGAGGGCCTGGACCAGGACAGGCTCTTTGCCGGGCTGCACCTTGCGGCCAGTCCGGATACCGCGCTGCAGTCCCTGGTCCGGCTGATCGAAAAGCACCCGCAGCTGCGGGAGCTGGCGGACGCCGAGCCGGAGGCCAGCGAACCGATGTACCGGGTCCTGGGGGCCTCGGAGGCTTTGGGGGAGTTCCTCATCCGGCACCCCGAGCACCTGGAGGCCTTCGAGGTCCGCGCCAGTCCCGAGCCACTGCCGGCCAACCCGGGGCTGTTGCGCGCCACGCTCCTGCAATCCGTGGGGGCCGACCCCCGGGCGGCCCGTCCCGTGGCCGCCGTTACCGGCGTGGACGCCTATGCCGCCCTGCGCACCGCCTACCGGCGGGGACTTGTCGATCTCGCCGTCAAGGACCTGTGCGCCGCGGATCCGCTGGACTTCCTGCCATCGGTGGGCGGTGAACTGGCGGACCTTGCTGCTGCCGCCATCGAGGCTGCCCTCGCCGTCTCCCGGGCCGAGGCCGCGGAGCAGCACAGCGCTGCCGATGTGGCCGACGTCGGCCTTGCGGTGATCGGTATGGGCAAGTGCGGCGCCCGGGAGCTGAACTACATCTCCGACGTCGACGTCATCTACGTGGTGGACGCCGGCAGCCTGGAGGACGCCCACGCCAACACCATCGGCACGGCATTGGCGAGCGGGATCTCGCGGGCCATTTCATCAGTGGCCAGGGAGCCGGGACTTTGGGAGGTGGACGCGAACCTGCGGCCCGAAGGCAAATCGGGGCCGCTGGTCCGCACCCTCGCCTCCCACGAGACGTACTACGCCAGGTGGGCGGAAAGCTGGGAATTCCAGGCGCTCCTCAAAGCCCGTGCCATCGCCGGTGACGCCGCCCTGGGCCGCGCCTACGAGGACGCCGTGGCGCCGCTGATCTGGAGCTCGGCCGGCCGCGAGGGCTTTGTCGAGTCCGTCCAGGCGATGCGCCGCCGGGTCACCGAGCACATCCCGGCCGCCGAGGAGCAGCGCCAGATCAAGCTGGGGCGGGGCGGCCTGCGTGACGTCGAATTCACCGTCCAGCTGCTCCAGCTGGTGCACGGCAAGGCGGATGAGACATTACGACGGCGGGACACCACCTCCGCGATCGCCGCGCTGTCAGCCGGAGGGTACATCGGCCGTTCCGACGCTGCCGCCTTCGACAACGCCTACCGCTACCTCCGGCTGCTGGAACACCGGATCCAGCTGTTCCAGCTGCGCCGCACCCACCTGATGCCCGTGGCGGAGCCTGCGCTGCGCTCACTGGCCAAAGCCGTGCTGGGCCCCTTCTCCAACGAGCGGCCCAGCCCGGACTCCCTGTTGTCCGCATGGCAGCGCACCAAGCGTTCCGTCCGTGAACTGCACGAGCGCATCTTCTACCGGCCGCTGCTGAACACCGCGGCCAAGCTCAGCAGCGAGGACGCCAGGCTCACGCCCGAGGCAGCGCAGGGACGGCTGGCTGCCCTCGGCTACCGGGACCCCCAGGGGGCAATGCGCCACATTGAGGCGTTGACGGCCGGGGTAAGCCGCCGGGCCGCCCTGCAGCGCCAGCTCCTGCCCATCCTGCTGGACTGGCTCGCGGAAGGCGTGGACCCGGATGCCGGCCTTCTTGCTTTCCGCCGCGTCAGCGAGGCCTTGGGCACCACGCACTGGTACTTGGGCATGCTCCGGGACTCCAACGCCGCGGCCGAGCGCCTGTGCCACATGCTCTCCAATTCGCGGCTGATCGCAGACCTCCTGGAAGTTTCGCCGGAATCCGTCGCCTGGTTGGGACAGGACAAGGACCTGGTGCCGCTGGGCTTCGAGGCCCAGTGGCAGGAAATCACCGCGAAGATGGCACGGCACGCGGACCCGGAAAGCGCCATGCGCCTGATCCGCCTGATCCGGCGGCGCGAAATCCTGCGCATCGCTATCGCTGATTCCGCCGGCCTCCTGGACCAGGAACGGGTAGGCGGGGCGTTGGCCGACACGGACCGCGCCGCCGTCCTGGGTGCCCTGCGGGTGGCAGAAGGCATTGTCTCCGCCGGCGGCCCGCTCAAGACCACGGTGCTGGTGGTGGCCATGGGCCGCCAGGGCGGCCGCGAGATCGGCTACGGGTCCGACGCCGACGTCATGTACGTCCACCGCGCACTGCCGGGCTTCTCCGAAGCGGAGGCGCAGGAACAGGCCGCCCGCATCGTTGCCAAGGTATCCAGCCTGCTCACGCAGCCGCTGAAGCCTGCCATCATGGCGGAACGTGTCCTGCAGATGGACGCCGACCTCAGGCCCGAGGGCAAGAACGGGGCCATGGTGCGCTCCCTGGACTCGTTCGCCGAGTACTACCGCCGCTGGTCCCTGATCTGGGAAGCGCAGGCCCTGCTGCGGGCACGCCCCATGGCCGGCGACGACGCCCTGGCCGCTGACTTCATCAGGCTCATCGATCCCATCCGGTACCCGGAGTCCGTCTCGGAGCAGGACGTGCGCGAAATCAGGCGCGTCAAGGCGCGGGTTGAGTCCGAACGGCTGCCGCGCGGCGCCGACCCCGCACGCCACCTCAAACTGGGCCGCGGCGGCCTCAGCGACGTCGAGTGGCTGGTGCAGCTGCTGCAGCTCCAGCACGCCGGGAAGCATCCGGAGCTCCGGACCACCTCCACCCTGGAGGCCCTGGCAGCCGCGGCGGAACTGGGCCTGTTGGACGGCGCCGATGCCCGGCTCCTCGCCGAGGCCTGGCGGCTTGCCAGCCGTATCCGGTCAGCCAATGTCATCTGGAGCGGCAAGGCCTCGGACGTCCTGCCCTCCTCGCGCCGCGATCTCGAGGCTGTGGCCCGCTGGTGCGGCTATGAACCGGGCCGCGCCGCCGCGCTGGAGGAGGACTACCTAAGGGTGAGCCGCCGGGCCAGGGCAGTCTTTGAACGCCTCTTCTATGGGCACTGAACCAGCGCCGTGGGTCTGGCTGGTCCCGCTGCGGGACCTTGATTCGGACGCCCGCGCCATCCAGCTGGGCGCCATCGCGGAAATGTCGCTGGTGCCGGGCCAGGACCGCTTCGTCGGCGACCCGCTGCGGATGGCCCTTGCGGGACTGGAGGAAGAATCACGACGGCCGTACGTGGTCGAGGCCGGAGGCAGCGCCGTCGGCCTGTTGACCCTGCAGTCCGGGGCGGCAACGCTTGCAGGCTGGCCTGACGACCACTCAGCATGGCTGCTGCGCGGGTTCCTCATCGACCGGCCCCACCAGGGCAGGGGCCTGGGCACGCTCGCTGCCGCCGCCGCTGTGGAGGCCGGACGCAAGCTCACCGCGTGGCACCAAACTGGCGAGTCCGGCGTCGTACTGTCCGTCAACCAGGAAAACCCTGCGGGCCTGTCCGCCTACCGCCGCGCCGGCTTCGTCGACTCGGGACCGTATACCGGCGGGCCGGCAGGGCCCCAACGAACCATGTTCCGCAGCTTTTCGGCAACGGTACCGGCGTAACTCTCCGTACCGGCATTGCGCTTAGCAAGCGTTTGCCCGATCATGTGGATTGGCGGTGTTCTCCAACCTTGTTGGGGGGAAGGCTGGACAGTCTTCGTTCCGGGGGGCATTCGTCAGGGGGGCCGGCTCCCGGTCTCAGCACGTCTGGAGCCGGGCCCCCACCTAACAGCTGCCGCCCGTGCCACTGAAGGAACGGGCAACGCAAAAGGCGGCCACCGGTTCATCACCGGTGGCCGCCTTTTACTGTTCAGGATTCCTGCTGGGCAGGGCTGGAACTAGACGCCGTAGTAGAGCTCGAACTCGTAGGGGTTCGGGCGCAGGGACAGCGGGCGGATCTCGTTTTCGTACTTGTACTCGATCCAGGTGTCAATCAGGTCCTGGGTGAAGACGCCACCGGCCTGCAGGAACTCGTTGTCCTCGCGCAGGGCCTCCAGTGCTTCCTCCAGGGTGCCCGGAGCCTTGGGGATGTCCTTGGCTTCCTCGGCAGGGAGCTCGTAGAGGTCCTTGTCGATCGGAGCCGGCGGCTCGATGCGGTTGCGGATGCCGTCAATGCCGGCCATCAGCTGCGCAGCGAACGCCAGGTACGGGTTGGAGGAGGGGTCCGGAGCGCGGAACTCGATGCGCTTGGCCTTCGGGTTGGAACCGGTGATGGGGATACGGATACCGGCAGAGCGGTTGCCCTGGGAGTACACCATGTTGACCGGAGCCTCGAAGCCCTTGACCAGGCGGCGGTAGGAGTTCACCGTGGGGTTGGTGAAGGCCAGGACGGCGGAGGCGTGCTTGAGCAGGCCACCGATGTACCAGCGGGCGGTGTCGGACAGGCCGGCGTAGCCCTTCTCGTCGTAGAACAGCGGCTCGCCACCGTTCCAGAGCGACTGGTGGCAGTGCATGCCGGAGCCGTTGTCACCGAAGACCGGCTTCGGCATGAAGGTGACCGACTTGCCCCACGCGTCAGCGGTGTTCTTGATGACGTACTTGAACTTCTGCAGGTCATCCGCAGCGTGGGTCAGGGTGGTGAACTTGTAGTTGATCTCAGCCTGGCCGGCGGAGCCAACTTCGTGGTGGCTGCGCTCGACCTCGAGGCCGGCTTCGTCCAGGGCAACACACATGGCGTCGCGCAGGTCAGCCTGCTTGTCCTGGGGAGCAACCGGGAAGTAACCGCCCTTGACGGCCGTCTTGTAGCCGAGGTTGCCGCCTTCTTCCTCGCGGCCGGTGTTCCAGTAGGCTTCCTCGGAATCGATCTTGTAGAAGCTGCCCTGCGGGGAGGACTGGTACTGGACGTTGTCGAACACGAAGAACTCAGCTTCGGGGGCGAAGAACGCGGTGTCGGCGATGCCGGTGGAAGCCAGGTAGGCCTCAGCCTTCTCGGCTACGCCGCGGGGATCGCGGTGGTACGGGTCTCCGGTGCGCGGGTTGACGATCGAGAAGTTCAGCGCGAGGGTCTTCTCCATGCGGAAGGTGTCCAGGAACGCGGTGGTGACGTCCGGGATCAGCTGCATGTCAGATTCGGCGATGCCCTGGAAGCCACGGATGGAGGAACCGTCGAAGAGCTGGCCGTTGACGAAGAAATCAGCGTCAACACTCTTGGCGGGGACGTTGAAGTGCTGCTGGACGCCCGGAAGATCGGTGAAGCGGATATCGACGAACTTTACATCTTCGTCCTTGATGAACTTGAGGACTTCGTCCGCAGTCTTGAACATCTATGCTCCTAACGCATATGTAAATATCTGGCATGCAAGCCACATGATCCAGCGCAATCCAAAAGCAGGGAGAACGCGGGGTTTTCCCTGCTGCGTACCTGCCGGGGGATTGCTTGAAACTGCTAACAGACTATGGATGCGGCATTTCCCGTCCGTGTCCGCTTTGTTTCGGGCAGGTTACAGAATGCCCTGCTATGACCACGCTATCTTCCGTCCACACTGTGGTCGAGTCCTATCCACACTGTGGGCGCGCCGCCGTGCCGGGGATCGGTAAGCTTGGACGGTGGTAGATCGCAAAGACATTGGGTCCTGGCTCAGCGGACCGGACACCTCCGGTATTTCCAAATATCCGGGGGAGCGGCTGGGCCTTCCGGAGTCCGGTCCGGGCTCCATTGCCCGGGCGGGCCGCAGGATCGCAGCAATCTGCATCGACTGGGGGATCGCCCTGCTGATCAGCAACTTTGCCTTTGCCGGTGACTCCTGGGCCACCCTGGCGGTCTTCGCGATTGAGCAGATCCTGCTGGTGGGAACACTCGGATACAGCATCGGGCACCGGGTTATGGGCATCGCCGTGGTGAAGCCGGGAGGCGGCACCCCCGGACCCCTTGCGGCCCTGGTGAGGGCCGTGCTGCTCTGCCTGGTCATCCCCGCCGTGATCTTCGATCCGGATCAGCGCGGCCTTCACGACAAGGCAATGAACACGCTCCTCATCCGCCGCTGAGCACCGCGTGCCCCTTCTGCGCGTCCGCCGATTTCCTTAGCCGTTCACTTTCCGGTCCTTGCGCTGCCGGCGGAAGGCCGGCGCGTTGGTGATGACCACGCCGCCGATCACGATGGCGCCGCCCACCAGTTGCGCCGCTGTATGGACGTGCCCGGCGAGGATGGTGAGGACTGCTGTGAAGACCGTGATGAGGTTGAGGAACACCCCTGCGCCACCGGCGGGCAGGACCGTCAGGGCGCGGTTCCAGAGCAGGTAGGACAGCACCGACGGGAAGACGGCGATAAACAGCAGGGACGCCAGCGCGCTGCCGGTTGAGGGGAGGGCCAGTCCGCCTGTCAGGAAGCGGACCGGGGCCAGCAGGGCCACCGCTGCCGCTGCCTGGACAGCTGTGGCCGTGATCGGCGGGATTTTGGGGGCCAGGCGGCCGATGACTGTGTACGCCGTCCAGACAACCACGGCGCCCACCATCAGGACTTCGCCGGTCCCGAAACCGGCGGAGAGCAGCCTGCCGGCATCCCCTCCGCTGATCACGATCAGGACGCCGGCCATGGCCATCAGGACGCCGGCGACCGACAACGGTGTCAGCCGTTCGCGCAGGAAAACGGCGGCAGCCAGCGTGATGAGAGCGGGATTGAAGGCGTTGATCAGCGAGGCGTTGAACGCATCGGTGTGCTGCAGGGCGACATACAGCAGGAGGTTGTAGCCGAGCAGCCCGCACACGCTGAGCGCGAGAAGCCACGGCCAGGCGGCCAGGACCGACCGCCAGTCTGGCCGCTCCACAAGCCGGGCTATCACCAGCAGCGGCACCAGTGCGATGGCCCAGCGCAGGAGAACCAGGCTCAGGGGTTCAATGCTTTGGACGGCGCCCGCACCCACCACATAGTTGCCGGCCCAGAACAGCGTCGCCCCCAGGAGGGAGAGGACCGCGACCATTCGCTTACGGCCCTGGGCGCGTGGGGAGGACGGCCCTCCCTTGGCTGACGGCTGTGCCTGCAGTCCTGCATCAGAGGAGTCCACGGTCAGTGATGCGTCCGCCTACGCCCGGCTGGACGCAAGTTCAGCGGCAGGCGCTTCCGCCCCCGGGGCGCTGAGGAAACCGCGCCGTCCGGCCCAGCGCTCAAAAAGGAGGGTGGCGAACGGGAAGACGGCGGAGACGCCCGCCAGCAGAGCCACCATGAAGGGCCAGCGCTGCACCCGCCACAGCATCAGCGCGGCAACCCCATAGCCGACAAACAGCGCGCCGTGCACAGGTCCCGCCACCTGGACGCCAAGCTCAGTGGTTCCGGCGATCCATTTGAAGTACATCCCGGCCAGGAGCGCGGCCCAACTGCAGGCCTCGGCCACTGCGAGGATACGGAAGGCGCGGATGACGGTTGTCCTCGGGTTCATGGTCACGTCCTGTCATGGGTGGATGTCTGGGTCCGGCAGTGGGGGAAGGGGTGCGCCGTTAAGGCGCGCAGGCGGTTTAGGCTAGCGGTTCGGGCAAGCGGTTGGGGCGCAAGAAAAAACGCCCCGGCCGGCAGTGCCGGTACCGGGGCGTTCCCACCAGCTAGCGTCCGCGGTTGGGACGGGCCTTGTAGGGATCGATGCCCTTGGGAATGGGAAGCCGGGTACCCATCGAGGCGATGCGCTTGGACACGGTGCTGACTTCCAGCTTGGTCAGTTCATTCTTCATCTTGCCCATGTGCTTGGCCACCTGGCTCAGCGGCACCTGGCCTTCGCCGTGCCCGGTCTGGATGGTGTGCACAGGAACGTTGGGCAGGATGCGCGCCAGGCGCTTGCGCTCAGCATCGAGCAGCGGCTTCACGCGGTGGGCGGGGCCTTCACTGACAAGGACGACGCCGGGCCGGCCCACGGCGCGGAACACGGCATCCTGCGTGCGCGGATTGACCGCCACGGGCTGTTCCTCGGTGATCCAGCCACGGCGAAGCGTGCCCAGGGCAGCGCCGGAGGCGCCGGGCTGGTTTTCGATCTGTGCAAAGGCGGCGCGTTCGGCGCGGCGGGACAGGATGAAGGTGGCCGCCAGCAGGCCCAGCGGAATGCCGATGATCAGGCCGGTAATCCAGTTGTCCAACCAGAAGCCCACCAGGAAGCTCACCGCCACAACGCCCAGGAACGCCAGCAGCATCAGCCACGGAACCATGGGGTCGTGGCGGCGGGTCATGGTGAAGACCTCGCCGATCTGCTTAAGCCTGCTGGGCTTCTTGGCCTTTGCTTCCTTCGGCTTGCGCGTGAAGAGGCCGCGCTTCACCGCGCTCGAGCCAGACGGGGTGGAGTTGCTGGAGTCAGGGGATTTCGCCATAGTGCCTCAATTCTACGTGACAAAAGCCAAGGGCCGGACGCTGGAATCTTCCGGCGTCCGGCCCTTGGCCAGTTCATGGCAGGAGGTCAGGAATGTGCTGCCAGGAGGGTGGCGGCTTCCTGGCGGGTGGTGCCGGAGTCCTGGATGCCGTCGGCGATGTGGGCGAGTTCGGCGGGGATGTCGCGGCCTTTTTTGCGCATGGCGGTGGCCCAGAGCCGGCCGGCGCGGTAGGAGGAGCGGACCAGGGGGCCGGACATGACGCCGAGGAAGCCGATTTCCTGGGCTTCGTGCTGGAGGTCCACGAATTCCTGGGGTTTGACCCAGCGGTCCACGGGCAGGTGCCGTTCGGAGGGGCGCAGGTACTGGGTGATGGTGATCAGGTCGCAGCCGGCTGCGTGGAGGTCGCGGAGTGCTTCGCTGATTTCTTCGCGGGTTTCGCCCATGCCCAGGATGAGGTTGGACTTGGTGACCATGCCCAGGTTCCGGCCCTGGGTGATGACGTCCAGGGAGCGGTCGTAGCGGAACGCGGGGCGGATCCGCTTGAAGATCCGGGGCACGGTTTCGACGTTGTGCGCGAAGACCTCGGGGGCGGAGTCGCAGATGGCCTTGATGTGCTCGGGTTTGCCGGAGAAGTCCGGGATGAGCAGTTCCACGCCGGTGCCGGGGTTCAGTTCGTGGATTTTGCGGACGGTTTCGGCGTAGAGCCAGACGCCTTCGTCTTCCAGGTCGTCGCGGGCGACGCCGGTGACGGTGGCGTAGCGCAGCTGCATGGATTGGACGGAGCGGGCCACCTTGGTGGGTTCGAACCGGTCCAGGGGTGAGGGTTTGCCGGTGTCGATCTGGCAGAAGTCGCAGCGGCGGGTGCATTCGGAGCCGCCGATCAGGAAGGTGGCTTCCTTGTCTTCCCAGCATTCGAAGATGTTGGGGCAGCCGGCCTCTTCGCAGACGGTGTGCAGGCCTTCCTTTTTCACCAGGTTCTTGAGTTGGACGAATTCCGGGCCCATCTGGACCTTGGCCTTGATCCACTCCGGTTTGCGTTCCACCGGGACCGCAGCGTTGCGCTGCTCAATCCGCAGCATCTTCCGGCCTTCAGGTGCCAATGTCACAGTAGAGCTCCTTCAGGGCTCGAAACCAATGCTTCTTCATGCTTGTGGAATTCCTCCACGAACCGGTCCACGATATCCGCGGGCCGAATGTCCCGGCCTGTTTCCAGGGACATGGTGGTCACGCCGGCGTCGGTGATGCCGCAGGCGATGATCTGGCCGTAGGGTGCCAGGTCGTTGCTGCAGTTGATGGCAATGCCGTGCATGGTGACGCCGTTCAGGACCCGGATGCCGATCGCGGCGATCTTGCGGTCGGGGCCCTTGGCGTCAGCCTTGATCCACACGCCGGCCCGGCCCTTGATGCGTTCGGCCTTGATGCCATAGTCCGCCATGACCGTGATCATGATGTCTTCCAGCCGCTCCACGTAATCCCGGATGCCTGCGCGGTTCCTAAGCTTCAGGATGGGGTAGGCAATCAGCTGGCCCGGCCCGTGCCAGGTGAGTTTGCCGCCACGGTCCACCGCAACCACCGGCGTACCGTCAAACGGCCGCTCATGGTCCTCGGTCAGCTTGCCGGCCGTGTAGACGGCGGCGTGCTCCAGAAGCAGGACTGTGCTGGGTGCAGCTCCGGAGACAACCTTGTCATGGAGTTCGCGCTGGGCATCCCAGCCTTCCATGTAGTCAACGAAGTCAGGGGCAAGACCCAGCTGTGAAAACTCAAGAGTCATGGCATCCAGCTTAGACCCCGCAGCCGCACCGGCCCGGTTTAGTGTCCAAGCTCACCGGCGCCCCGCTTTGTGACCGCGGCGGCCACGCCTGTGGATAACTTCTGCAGCAGGGCCGAAACTCGACTAGACATGCAGTATGGACGATGCACAGGCGCCGGAGGTTCCCGGTTATGACGTCGGCAGGTTGCTGGGCCGGGGCGGCAGTGCCGACGTGTGGCTGGCCAGGGAACAAAGGACCGGCAGGGATTGCGCGCTCAAATGCTTCCGCGGCGCAGGCCGCCGGTCCCTGGGCAGCACGGCCGTCAGCGAAGAGGATGTGCGGCGGGAGATCCGGATCCTGTCGGTCCTGGACCACCAGCACCTCATCACGGCGCACGACGTGGTCCGGGTGGCAGGGCCCGGCGGCGGTACGGCCTTGACCATGGATTATGCCGCCGGCGGCTCGCT
This sequence comes from Arthrobacter sp. StoSoilB19, assembly GCF_019977275.1. Taxonomy (NCBI): domain Bacteria; kingdom Bacillati; phylum Actinomycetota; class Actinomycetes; order Micrococcales; family Micrococcaceae; genus Arthrobacter; species Arthrobacter sp. StoSoilB19. Next base: position 1,752,754 of record NZ_AP024650.1, read on the forward strand.
GGCCCAGTTGGTGTCTGCCCGTGGCAGGCTCACCGTAGGCGAGACGGTTACCGTCCTGACTCCCATCTTCCAGGCCCTGGGCTACCTGCATGGAAAAGGCTTCACGCACTCGGATGTCTCGCCCGGGAACGTGCTGTTCACCGGGCAGGGCAAGCCCATGCTCTCTGACCTCGGCGTCGCCAGGATGCTCGGCGACCCGGGCAGCGCGGCGACCTTTGGAACTGGCGGATTCCTGGATCCTTCCCCCGTGGACGCCGTCCGCGCCGGCCTCCAGCCAGGGCGCGATGTGTTCTCCGCGGCGGCCCTGGGCTGGTTCTGCCTCACGGGTGAGGCGCCCGGCCGCACTGCCGATCGTCCGCCGTTGTCCCTCCTGGTTCCAGGTGTCCCCAAGGATCTGGCGGCTGCCCTGGAAGCAGGACTGAACGAGGACCGGAGGCTGCGCCCTGACGCGGTGTCGCTGGCCGCGGCCGTTTACCGCAGCGCCGAACCCCAGCCGGTGGACCTCTCCGATGCCGTCCATCCCACCGTCCTGCCAGAGCTGCTGACACGGCGGCACGTTCCCGGTCCGTCCAAGGGCGGCAGCCTTCGCATGAAACTCCAGGGCATGCGCCGCCGGATGGAAACCTGGCGCTGGCCAGCGCGGCCGGTGCCGGCGCCGAACACCGCCCTGCCGCAGTCAAGCGCCCTGCCGCCGTCAAACGCGGCGCCTGCGCCGCGCGGAAGGCACGCGGATGGGACTGTTGCCGGCCGGGGCACTCGGGTGGTGGTGAGTGCAGTCATGCCGGCAGTTGCTGCGTTGGCAGCCGGAATATGGTGGTTGTCCGCGGCCGCCGGCCAGGGGGCGGGCCAAGGGGCGGGGCCGGATGGTCCCGCAGCCGGTCGGCCGCCGGTGTCCGCAGCCGCATCCGGGACTGTTGCCGGCGGGACGGAAGCGGTTGGTTCCGTTGACGAGGCCCGGCAGCGGGCAAGGGCTACTGATCCCGTGGTTGCCGTGCAGGGGCTGGCGGCGCTGCGGGATTATGCCTTCAGAGCAGGCAGGTTGGAGCTGCTGGGGGACGTGAACGCCGCCGGGTCACCTGCAGCTGCCGCCGACGAGCGCATCGCCGGCCAACTCCACCCTTCCGGGCACCGCCTCGCCGGATTTACCAGCACGCTGTCCGGGGTGGCGGCCGAAGACGGCGGGACCCCGGACCGGGCGGTGCTGGCGGTGACATCGGCCACCTCCGGGTACCAAACACTCGATGCGGCGGGTGCTGTGCTGGCAGCGGGGGCTCCCAGCCCGGAACGGCGGCTTCGGCTGGTCCTGGTGTTCGTGGACGGCCAATGGCGGGTCAGCGACATTCTGGCGGTCCGCGCGTCCGGGGAAGGGCCGGGCTAGGCGGCGGGGTCCTGGCCGGCCACCCAGCGGGCGGCGTCTTCCAGGCGCCCGTGCTGCCATTGGAATCCGGCCGAGGACAGGACTGCCGGTTCCATCCGCTGGCTGTGCAGCAGCAATTCCTCGCCGAGGCCCGGCATCACGGTGCGCAGCACGGGGGCCGGGACCCTGAGTATGGCGGGCCGGTGCAGGGCGTGGGCCAGCGCCGCGACGATCGTGTTGACGTTCGCCTGCTCCGGCGCGTTCACATTCACTGCGCCGGAGACCGGTGTTTCGAGGAGGAAGAGGAAGGCGGCCGTAACGTCCGGAAGCGTTACCCAGGGCCAGAACTGGCGGCCGTTGCCGAACGGACCACCAACTCCCAGGCGCAGCAGTGGAAGCAGCTTTCCCAGCGCGCCACCGGAACGGCTGAACACCACCCCGGTGCGGGGCGTCACCACGCGTACCCCTGCCGGCGCCATCAGCGCAGCCTGCTCCCACTCAACGCAGATCTGCGCCAAAGTCCCGGAACCGGCGGGTGCGTCTTCACGCAGGACAGTATTGCCGGCGTCGCCGTAGAAGCCGGACGCCGACTGGCTGATGAAGGTTGCCGGCGGGGCATCCAGCTGTGCCATGGCCTGCACCAGTGTCCTGGTGGGCCCCAGCCGGGAACTGAACAGCTCCGCCACCCGCTTCCGCGTCCAGGGTCTGTCGCCGATTCCGGCACCTGCGAGGTTGACGACGGCGTCTGCCCCGGCAAGGACGCCGGGGTCCAGGACACCGGCCGCCGGATCCCAGCGGATTTCGGTGGCACCGGCAGGCGGCCGGCGGACCAGGGACACCACCGAATGGCCGGCGCTGCGGAAGGCTGCGGACATGGAGCTGCCGATGAGCCCGGAGGCGCCGGCCATGACGATATGCATGGTCCATCTCACCACGGCAGCAAGGGCTGTGTACCTCCCGCGGCGCAGGGGAGGGGTTGACTATGATCGAACGATGACCTCTTCGAGCTACTTCCGTTTCCCGCATTTGCACGGCGATCTGGTCACTTTCGTGGCCGAGGACGACGTGTGGATTGCGCCCCTGGACGGCGGCCGCGCGTGGCGCGTCTCGTCGCTCCAGCTTCCTGCCCGCAACCCGCGTTTCACCCCGGACGGCAAGCGCCTGGTCTGGACGGTTGTGCAGGGAACGGCGCCGGAAGTTGTGTCGGCACGGGTCGACGGCGGCGGGTACCGCCAGCGCACCTACTTTGGCCACAGCACCACGAAGGTCAAGGGATTCACTGCCGGCGGTTCGGTGGTGGTCACCAGCGCCTTCCGCCAGGCCGAAAGCCGGCACACCCACGCATACAGTGTCCCTTTGGAGGGCGGCTGGGCGCAGGAGCTCCCCTACGGGCCGGTGGAATCCGTTGCATTTGGCCCCGAGGTGGGCGACGAACGTCCCGTGGTGCTGGCCAGCGTGCTGTCCCGCGAACCGGCCTGGTGGAAGCGGTACCGTGGCGGGACGGCGGGAAAACTGTGGATCGACCGCGACGGCAACGGGGAGTTCGAGCGGCTGCTGCCGGACGTTGACGGCAACCTCACCGATCCCCTGTGGGTGGACGGCCGGATTGCCTTCCTGTCCGACCACGAAGGCTACGGCAACCTGTACTCGGTCCTTCCCAACGGACAGGACCTGCGGCGCCACACCGACCACCAGGACTTTTACGTCCGGCACGCCGCCTCGGACGGCAAGCGCGTCATTTTCGAATCAGCCGGCGAACTCTGGGTCCTGAATGATCTTGGCTCGGAGGCTGTAAAGCTGGACATCACCCTTGGCTCGGCATCGCAGACCAGGCGTCCCGCCCTCCTTGATGCCGTCAAGCACCTCGGCGCGGTGGCGCCGGATGCGGCGGGGGCCGCCAGCGCGGTGGAGTCGCACGGAACCATCCACTGGCTGCGGCACAAGGACGGGCCGTCCCGCATCATCGAGGCCACCCCGGGAGTGCGGGCCCGGCTTCCCCGGCCCTTGGGGGATGGCCGCATCGCCTACATCGCGGACCACGACGGCGTGGAGGCACTGCATATCAAGGACATTGCCGCTCCAGTACCGCACGGCGCCGGGCACGCGCCGGCAAGCGGCGGCAAGGCCGGCGCAATCTCTGAAACTCCCGATTCTGGAAATCCCGCTCCCGCCGATACGGCACAGGACGGCGCGGCAGGGCCGGAAACGGTCAGCCTGCCGCAGCCTGTTCCCGCGTCCGGCGCGGCAGTGCTGTCCGGAGGGGCCGTCCACGTGCCCGCGGACGACGAACAGCAGGCAGATGTTGCACCGCAGGCCCCGGCCCCCGCGGCCGACGCCCAGGAACCCGCGGCAGAACCAGGCATCACCGTCCCCACGCCGTCACGCGCCAGTTCGCTGGAAGCAAGCCCCGACGGCCGCTGGGTTGCCCTGGGTACCTCGTTTGGCGACGTGCACGTCCTGGACACCCGCAGCGGAGATCTCTCGCGGGTGGCCAGCATTGGCGAAGGCAGCATCTCCGAGCTGGCATGGTCGGCGGACTCCCGCTGGCTGGCCTGGTCTGAACCGGTCACGTCCTTTGGCTCGCGCAGCCGGCTGCGCCTGGCCACCGTTGACCAGCTCGATGCCGAACCGGTGGACGTGACCGACGGACGCTTCCGCGACGCCTCGCCCGCCTTCACCCCGGACGGAAAGTTCCTCGCCTTCCTGTCCAACCGCAGCTTCGATCCCGTGTACGACGGACACTCGTTCGACCTCTCCTTCCCCAGCCCCATCAAGCCGTACCTCGTGGCACTCGCCGCGGAGACGCCGTCGCCCTTTGGCCCTTCCGTTGATCCCGCGGGCGCCGGGCCGGAAACCACAACGGACGCGGATGCCACAGCCGGCGCCGAAGCACGGGATGATGCCGTGCCTGCCGTGCACGTGGACGCGGAGGGCCTGGCGCACCGCGTCATCAGCGTTCCCGTGCCGCAGGGCAACTACAGCTCGCTGAAGGCCGTTGACGGCGCCCTCCTCTGGCTCGACTCAGCCCTGGCCGGCGTGACCGGCGACGGAAAGGCCAGCCAGGAGGACAAGGACGCCAGCCCCAGCCTGGTCCGGTACGACATCGGACGGCGCAGGCAGACCACCCTGGTGGACGCCGTGGACAGCTACCGGCTCTCCGGCGACCGCAGCAAGGTGGTACTGGTTTCCGACAAACAGGTCACCGTGGTGCCTTCTGACGCCAAGGCGGACGAGGACTCCGGCAAGGCAGTCAAAGTGGACCTGGGCCGCATCCGCGTCCTGATGGACCCGCTCAGCGTCTGGGGACAGGCGTTCGATGAAGCCTGGCGCCTGCAGCGGGACTTTTTCTGGACCGAGGACATGGCGGGGCAGGACTGGGAATCCATCCACGCCCGCTACCGGCCCCTGGTCGGGCGGCTGGGCTCCCACGATGACCTGGTGGACCTGCTGTGGGAACTGCACGGCGAGCTGGGGACATCGCACGCATACGTGCGCCCCGCTCCGGTTGCCGAACGCGGCAGCCGGGGACAGGGCAGGCTGGGCGCAGACCTGGCGCACACCGCCCACGGCTGGGAAATCAGCCGCATCCTGGCCGGCGAGTCCTCCGACCCGCTTGCCATCTCCCCGCTGACCAGGCCCGGGGTTGGGGCCAAGGCGGGAGACATCCTGCTGGCCATTGACGGCGTCCCGTTGTCCGGAGCCGTCACCCCGGCCATGCAGTTGGTGGGAGCGGCCGGCCGTGCCGTGGAGCTGACCCTCCTCAACGGCCCGGGGCACGGCGGTGCCCAAGGCACCCAGCGCCGGGTCGCCGTCGTGCCCATCAAGGATGAGGAGCGGCTGCGTTACCAGGAATGGGTTGCCGGCAACCGGCGCACCGTCCGGGAAGCGTCCAACGGAACCTTTGGCTACCTGCATATCCCGGACATGATGGCCAACGGCTGGGCGCAGCTGCACCGCGACCTCGATACGGAAACAGCTCTTGACGGCCTGATCGTCGATGTCCGCCGCAACCGTGGGGGACACACATCGCAGCTCGTCGCGGAACTGATAGGCCGCAAGGTCACCGGATGGAGCATGCCGCGCGGGGAAAAGCCGCGGACCTACCCCCACCACGCACCCAGGGGGCCCGTGATCATCCTCGCGGACGAGTTTGCCGGGTCCGACGGCGACATCATCACCCAGGTCTCGAAGCTGCGTGGCATCGGCCCGGTCATCGGAACACGTACGTGGGGCGGTGTGGTGGGCATCGACAACCGGTTCGCGCTGGCGGACGGCACCGGCGTCACCCAGCCCCGCTATGCCAACTGGTTCAGCGGCGGCGTGGGGTGGAGCGTGGAGAACTACGGCGTTGATCCGGACATCGAAGTGACCTTCCCGCCGCACGCCTACGCCGCGGGGCGCGATCCCCAATTGGAGTACGGCATTGGGGCGCTGAAGGAAATGATCCAGGAACTGCCGACCGACCGGCCGCCGGCGCGTTCCGGCTACCGCCGGTTGAAGCCCGCTCCGCTGCCCGCCCGCCGGCAGGAGAGCTAGCCTTCACCGGCAACAGCAAAGGCCCTGCCTTTCCGGGATTGCCCGGAAGGCAGGGCCTTTGCGTTGTGCAGACGGTGGCGCTCAGATCATGCGCTCAAGGCCGGCGTGGCCTAGGACTGCAGGGTGGCGTCCAGGGTGATCTCGATGCCGGCCAGGGCCTGGGACACGGGGCAACCCTTCTTGGCGGCTTCGGCAATGCGCTGGAAGTCTTCCTGCGAGATGCCGGGGATGCGGGCCTCCAGGGTCAGGTGGCTGCCGGTGATGCCGGTGCCGGGCTGGAAGCCAACCTCGGACCTGGTGTTGACCTCCTCCGGCGTGAATCCCGCCTGGCTGAGTTCGTGGCTGAAGGCCATGGAGAAGCAGGCGGAGTGGGCTGCAGCGATCAGCTCTTCGGGGCTGGTCTTTCCGCCGGCAGCCTCCGTGCGCGCCTTCCAGGTGACATCGAAGGTGCCCAGGCCGGAGCTGTCCAGGGTGGTGTTGCCAGAGCCCTCGGTCAGGCTTCCGGTCCATACCGTGTGGGCGTTGCGTGTTGTAGCCATGTCTCTCCTCAGCGTCGATTCGATCCGGGCCCGGCACCCGCGGCCGGACCCACCGTTTTCCATCCTAGGGACCAGGCACCTCCGGTGCACGGATTGTCCGCTCTCAGAGGATTATGACCGGGGTCCCCGGGGTGGAGCGGTTACTGCCAGATGGCGGCGATGGCGATGTTGACCAGGGCCAGCCCGCCCACGCCATGGGCGAGCACGGTGGAGACGGGCTGGCCGTTCTTGGCCTTGCGTGTCCCAATGACAGCCAGGACGGCGACCACGACGGCGATGACGAACTTGATGCCCAGCTTGGCGTAGTTGGGATCCTTGTCCGGCAGGAACGGCAGGATGCCCATCATGGCGATGCCGGTCAGCAGTTGCAGGAAGGCGCCGTCACGCTGGCGGGGGTGCACGGTGGGCGTCCGCATCGTGGCGATCCAGTAGCCCACGATCATGGCGGCTCCCACCACGTGCAGGAAAACCAGGATGTTGAAGAGAATATTCATGGCTCCAGCTTAGCCAGTCAGTTCTACGGCCCGTAGCAAAGCCACGCGCACGGGGGCTCCGGGCGCAGGCGGCTGCGTTGGTTAAACCGCGACGGCGGTGCCGGCTGCGGGAGGTTTCCCACCCATGCCGGCACCGCCGTTGTCGTATTGCTGCGGAGGCTAGAGCCCCAGGTCCGCTTCGAAGGCGCCTTCTTCGAGGCGTGCCTTCAGGGTCTGGAGGAACCGGCCGGCGTCGGCACCGTCCACCAGGCGGTGGTCGTACGTCAGGGACAGGTACATCATGGAGCGGATGGCGATCGAGTCGTCACCGTTTTCGTCAGCAACCACGACGGGCCGCTTGACGATGGCGCCGGTGCCCAGGATGCCCACCTGCGGCTGGTTGATGATCGGGGTGTCGAACAGCGCGCCCACCGAGCCGATGTTCGTGATGCTGAACGTGCCGCCGGACAGTTCGTCCGGGCCGATCTTGCCGTCGCGGGTGCGGGAGGCAACGTCGGCGATCTTGCCGGCGAGGCCGGCAAGGTTCAGGTTGCCGGCGTCTGCGATGACCGGAACCAGCAGGCCCTTGTCAGTGTCGACGGCGATCGCCAGGTGTTCGGCGTTGTGGTAGGTGATTTCCTGCTTGTCCTCGTCGTAGGCAGCGTTGAGCTTGGGGTGCTGCTTGAGGGCCTCGGCCACGGCCTTGGCGATGAAGGGCAGGAACGTCAGCTTGGTGCCGTTCTGGGCCTGGAAAGAGTTCTTGGCCCTGGCGCGCAGCTTGGCGACCTTGGTCATGTCCACCTCGTGGACCTGGGTGAGCTGGGTGGAGATCTCCAGGGACTCGCGCATGCGCCGGGCAATGACCTGGCGGATGCGGGGAGCCTTCTGGGTGGTGCCGCGCAGCGAGGAGGCAGCTCCAGCCGATGCGGCCGGTGCGGATGCGGCAGGGGTTGCGGCCGGTGCGGCAGCGGGAGCCGCCTTGGCTTCAGCGGCGGCGATGACATCCTGCTTGCGGATGCGGCCGCCGACGCCGGTGCCGGACAGTGAAGTGATGTCCACCCCGTGCTGGTTGGCCAGCTTGCGGACCAGGGGAGTGACGTAGCCGGATTCGGACCCGTTGGCCGGTGCGGCCTCCTGGGCTGCAGGGGCTGCAGCGGGAGCGGGGGCTGCCTTGGGCGCTTCCTGGGCGGGTGCCGGAGCAGCGGGGGCCGGGGCGGCAGCCGGAGCTTCCTGCTGGGGGGCTTCCTGCCGGGGAGCCTCGGCGGGGGCCGGTGCAGCCTGGGGAGCCGGAGCAGCGGCAGCGCCGGAGCCGATGACGGCCAGCACGGAACCGACTTCAACGGTCTCGTCCTCATTGACCCGGATTTCCTGCAGCGTGCCGGCAACCGGGGACGGGATCTCGGTGTCCACCTTGTCCGTGGAGACTTCCAGCAGGGGCTCGTCGACCTCCACCTGGTCGCCAACGGCCTTGAGCCAGCGGGTGACAGTGCCTTCGGTGACGCTTTCGCCCAGTGCGGGGAGGGTTACTTCATGGCTTTCGCCGCCGCCTGCGGCCGGTGCCTCCGGTGCGGAATTTTCCTGGGCGGAAGTTTCCTGGGCCGGGGCTTCAGGAGCGGGTGCCTCGGTGGAAGGTGCCTCCGCAGGAGCGGGAGCTTCCTGGGCCGGTGCCGCAGCGGGAGCTTCCCCGGCTGGGGCGGAACCGCCGCCGGAGCCGTCACCAATGCGTACCAGGGGTGCGCCTACCTCGGCGGTCTCGTCTTCAGCGACCAGGATTTCTTCAATCACGCCAGCTACAGGAGAGGGGATTTCAGTGTCTACTTTGTCGGTGGAGACTTCGAGCAGCGGCTCGTCCACCTCTACCCGGTCACCTACCTGCTTGAGCCAGCGGGTGACGGTTCCTTCGGTGACACTCTCACCGAGGGCGGGCAAGTTAACGGATTCAGACATGTCGTCCCCGTTCTCCTTATTGATCTTTAGTGCGAATGATTGCTGCCTTGTTGGAAGCCTAGTGCACCCGGTCTGGACGACCGGGTGCACCGGGCCTGGTAATGCTGCGGAAAACTAGCCGTGCAGCGGCTTGCCGGCCAGTGCCAGGTGCGCTTCGCCGAGGGCTTCGTTCTGGGTGGGGTGGGCGTGCACCAGCTGGGCCACGTCCTCCGGGTAGGCTTCCCAGTTCACGATCAGCTGGGCCTCGCCAACCTGCTCGCCCATGCGTGCGCCGATCATGTGGACGCCCACCACGGGGCCGTCCTTCTGGCGGACCAGCTTGACCAGGCCGGAGGTACCCAGGATGGAGCTCTTGCCGTTGCCGGCCAGGTTGTATTCCTGGGTCTGCACCTGGTCTTCGCCGAACTTTTCCTTGGCAGCCTTTTCGGTGTAACCAACGGTGGCGATTTCGGGGTCGGAGTAGGTGACCTTGGGGATGTTGATGTCCTCGACCACCACGGGCTTCAGGCCGGCAATTTCCTCGGCCACGAAAATGCCCTGCTGGTAGCCGCGGTGGGCCAGCTGCACGCCGGGGACGATGTCGCCTACGGCGTAGATGTTGCCCACGCCGGTGTGCAGGCGCTCGTTGGTGATGACGAAGCCGCGGTCGATGGTGACGCCGGCTTCCTCGTAGCCCAGGTTGGCGGTGACGGGGCCGCGGCCGACGGCGACCAGCAGCAGGTCGGCTTCGAAGGTCTTGCCGTCCACCAGGGTGACCTTGACGCCGTCGTCATTCTGCTCAACGCCCTGGAAGAAGACGCCGGTGGAGAACTTGATGCCGCGCTTCTTGAAGGCGCGCTCGAAGTTCTTGACGATCGTTGCGTCCTCGTTGGGAACGAGGGAGGGCAGGCCTTCGACGATGGTGACGTCCACGCCGAACGACTTCCAGACCGAGGCGAACTCGACGCCGATGACGCCGCCGCCCAGGATGATGGCGCTCTTGGGGATGAAGTCCATGGTCAAGGCCTGGTCGGAGGTGATGACCTTGCCGCCGATTTCCAGGCCGGGAAGGGTGCGCGAGTAGGAACCGGTGGCCAGGACGATGTTCTTGCCCTTGTACGCGGTGCCGTTCACCACGACGGTGTCGGTGCCCTGCAGCTTGCCTTCACCCTCGATGACGGTGATGCCCTTGGACTTGATGAGTCCCTGCAGTCCCTTGAACTTGCCGGCGATGATGCCGTCCTTGTACGCGTTGACGGCGTTGATGTCGATGCCGTCCAGGGTGACGTTCACGCCGTACTTGGCGGAGTCACGGGCGTGGTCGGCCAGCTCTGCGGAGTGCAGCAGGGCCTTGGTGGGAATGCAGCCGTTGTGGAGGCAGGTGCCGCCCAGCTTGCCCTTCTCCACGAGGCCGACGGTGAGGCCGAGCTGTACCGCACGCAGCGCCGCAGCGTATCCGCCGCTGCCGCCACCGAGTACCAGGATGTCGAATTCTTGCGCAGTTGCCTGATCGGCCACTAAAACGCTCCCTCGCGTGAACGATGACGCGTTCTGCGCGCATCATCTGGTCTTGGAACTTGCCCTGCCGTGATTATGTCAGCAGGGCAACTCTCTTGCATTTGTGACTACCGTGGTTCACCTTAGCGAACCACCTATCCATGCTCCACCTTGGCGCTGCGTTTGTGGAGCGCTTGTGTCCAGTGTCACGCGGCCCTGTGGCACAGCAATCACTGCACCGCAGGGCCGCGCGGCACGGGGCCTGGAGCCCGTGACCCAGGCAGTTTGCTCAGGCCGCAGCCAGGATGTCCTCCACGTAGGCAACCAGGGTACGGACAGTGCATCCGGTGCCCTGCTTGTGGGTGTAGCCGTAGGGGCTGCCGTTATTAAAGGACGGCCCCGCAATATCGATGTGCGCCCAGGGGATCTGTTCGCCCGCTTTGTCCTTACCCACGAATTCGCGAAGGAACACAGCAGCGGTCATCATGCCGCCGTGGCGTTCGCCAATGTTGGCCAGGTCCGCCACCTGGGAATCCAGGCTGGGGCGCAGCTCCTCCGGCAGGGGCATGGGCCAGACCAGTTCGCCGGCACGGTCGGCCGCCGCCTTGAGGGCGCCCGTGACGCTTTCCGAGCCCATGACACCGGCAGTGCGGTTGCCGAGGGCGATGAGCTGCGCGCCGGTCAGCGTGGCCACGTCGATGATGGCGTCCGGGTATTCGCGGCTGGCTGCAACGATGCCGTCCGCCATGACCAGGCGGCCTTCGGCGTCGGTGTTGAGGACTTCAACCGTCTTGCCGCCGAACATGGTCAGCACATCGGCCGGGCGCGACGCGCCGCCGCCCGGCATGTTCTCCGCGATGCACAGCCAGGCGGTCGCCTTCACGGGCAGGCCCAGGCCGGCAAGGGCCAAAACAGTATTAAGTACGACGGCGGCGCCCGCCATGTCGCTCTTCATGTCGCCCATGTTCAGGGCCGGCTTGAGGGAGATGCCGCCGGTGTCGAACGTGATCCCCTTGCCGACCAGCGCAACCTTGGCGGTGGCCTTGGCGGGGGAGTACTCCACCTTAACCAGCCGCGGCTGGCGGGTGGAGCCCTTGCCCACGCCCATGATGCCGCCGAAGCCTTCCTTCTCAAGCCGCTTCTCGTCCCAGACGGTGACCTTGACGGGGAGTCCCTTGGCAAGGTCCTTGGCGGCCTCGGCGAAGGACTCCGGGTAAAGGTGGCTCGGCGGCGTGTTGACCAGTGAGCGGGTCGCGTTGACGGCCTTGGCCACCAGTCCTGCCCGCTTCAGTGCGGCGCCCAGCTCCGTGCTGCCTGCCAGTTCCGTGAAGATGACGGCATTGCGGACGGGATCCTTGAGCCCGTCCGTGGAAGACCGGAACTCGGTGAAGGCGTAGGCGCCCAGCGCGGCACCCTCGGCGACGGCCGAGACATCCTGCACCGTCGCCGTCGGGAACGCCAGGGTTACGGTGGCGAGGCCGGCCAGCTGCCGGACCGCGGATCCCGCTGCCCGGCGGAGTGCCTCACCGGTGAGCGGTGTGCCTTCCGGTACCTTTCCCACTCCGGCGAGGACCAGGATGCCGGCGCCGGTTTCGGGCAGTCCCGGGAGGCGGACCAGCTGGTCCGCCGCGCCGGTAACTCCGAGTGCCTTGAGGGAGTCAGCCAGGGCCTCCGCGGACTTCGCCGTCAGCGGGTTGTCCAGCAGGACGGGCCCGTCGCTTCCCTGCCCTACCCCGATCACCACGGCATCGCTGGGGTTCCTCTTAAGGTCCCGCGAGACGGTACTAAGGTTGACTTCAGTATTCTTGACCACAGGGATGAGTCCTCAATTCTCGAAACGATCGGGCAGGGATGCATGTTGGGCGCTCTGCCATGGTGGCCCGGATCCGGCCGTTCTGGACGGTGCCCGGGTGGTTGCAAGCCCGCCTGGCAGGCCAGTTCCGATCGTAGCCGTTCCCCTGCGGAGCGACAGAATTTCCTGAGATGTGCGCCACACCGCGGCCCGGAATGCCGGGTGCCCCTGCGGCGTTATGAATGATGTCCACCCGTACCCCTGAAAGGAACACGCCGTGCTTGAACGGATTTCCGGCTCCCTGCTGGACCCCGACGCGCTCTATGCCAGCAACATCGAGCTGTTCCACAGCCCGGAGCTGCAGGGGCTGAACCTGGTCATGGGTTTCACCGGGTTCGCCGACGCCGGCCATGTGGTGAAGCAGATCAACGCCGAACTGCTGGATACCCTCGACGCCCAGCCCGTGGCGGTCTTCGATGCGGACCAGTTGATTGACTACAGGTCCCGCCGGCCGCACCTGAGTTTCGTGGAAGACCACATCCAGGACTACCAGGAGCCCCGGCTGGCCCTCTACCGACTGGTGGACGGGCTGGGGAAGCCATTCCTCCTCCTGGCCGGCTTCGAACCTGACCTGCAATGGGAACGGTTTGCCCGTGCCGTGGTGAATATCGTGGAAAAGCTGGACGTCAACCTGGTCACATGGATCCACTCCATCCCCATGCCCGTGCCGCACACCCGGCCCGTGGGCGTGACGGTACACGGGAACCGGCCTGAGCTGATCGAGGGCATCTCCGTGTGGAAGCCCACCGTTGAAGTTCCCGCCGCTGTTGGCCACATCCTGGAGCTGCGCCTCGTGGAGGCGGGCCGCAATGTTGCCGGCTACGTCATCCACGTCCCGCACTACCTCGCCGAGGCCGAGTACCCCACCGCCGCCGTCGCCGGCCTGGAATATCTTGGCGCCGCAACGTCCCTGATGCTGCCCACCGACCGGCTCCGTGAGTCCGGGCGCGAGGTCAGCCGGCAGATTGCCCAGCAGATCGAGGCGTCCGAGGAGGTCCAGCAGGTGGTCTCCCGCCTGGAGACACGCTACGACGAGAAGGCCGACGGCATCGTCCGCCGGTCGCTCCTGGCCAACGAGAACGACGAGCTTCCCGACGCCGACGACCTGGGTGCCGCCGTGGAGGCCTACCTGGCCAGGGAGAACCCGGGGCAGTAGCGGGACGTCACGGCTTCCGGGCTGCGGGCGCGCGCCGGGCATAATGAACTGGTGACTGCTCCCCGCGCCTGGCTTATCTGGACCATTGGAATTTTCGGGTACCTGGTGGCCGTGGCGCAGCGGACCTCCTTCGGCGTGGTGGGGCTCGAGGCCACGGAGCGGTTCCACGCCACGGCGTCCGCCATCTCCTTCTTCACCGTCCTGCAGCTGCTGGTGTACGCCGGGCTCCAGATCCCGGTGGGCCTGCTGGTGGACAGGTTCGGCTCGCGTGCCATGATCGCAGGCGGCGCTGTCCTGATGGGACTCGGACAGGTGCAGCTGGCCTTCGCCGAAAGCATCCCCGGGGGAGTCCTTGGCCGTGTCCTGGTGGGCGCCGGCGACGCCATGACCTTTATCTCGGTGATCAGGCTCATCCCGCTGTGGTTCTCCCCCGCCCGCGTCCCCCTGGTCACGCAGTTGACCGGCATGTCCGGCCAGTTGGGTCAGCTGTTCAGTGTCCTGCCCTTCGCGCTGGTCCTGCACCTGTCCGGCTGGACCCCCGCTTTCCTGATGCTGGCAGGAATGTCCGCACTCGCCGTCGTGCTGGTACTCCTGCTCCTGCAGGATGTCCCACCGGGGACCGAACGGCCGCACGCCCGGCAGGGGCTCAAGGCCACCGGCGCCTCACTGGCCCGTGCCTGGAGCCAGCCCGGAACCCGGCTGGGAATGTGGAGCCACTTCACCATCCAGTTCAGTGGCACCGTCTTTGCCATGACGTGGGGCTACCCGTTCCTGATCTCGGGCCAGGGCCTGGACGCAGCCACCGTCGCAGCGCTGATGGCCCTGTACGTTGCCGCAGCCATGGCAGTGGGCCCGTTCATCGGGCGCTTCGTTTCGCGCCATCCACTGCGCCGTTCCACCATGGTGCTGCTGATCGCCGGCGCCACCGCCACGGCATGGGCCGCGGTGCTGCTGCTGCCCGGGCGCGCTCCGCTGTGGCTGCTGGCAGGCCTGGTGGTGGTGCTCGCAATCGGCGGCCCCGGTTCCATGATCGGCTTCGACTTCGCGCGGACCTTCAACCCCGCGCACCGGATCGGCACTGCCACCGGCATTGTCAACGTTGGTGGCTTCATCGCTGCCCTGGTCTCCATCTTCCTGATTGGCCTTGTGCTCGACGTCCTGAACGCCACCGGGTTTTCACAGGGGGTGCTCTACGGCCTGGCACCCTTCCGGCTGGCTTTGAGCGTCCAGTTCCTGCTCCTGGGCATCGGTGCCGCAGCCATCCTGGCCTCCCGCCGGAAGGTCCGCCGGCAAATGGCCGCCCAGGGCATCGTGGTTCCGCCACTGCGCAGCGCCATCGCCCGGCAGCGCCGTGAAAGCCTGGCCCGCCGCCGCCAGCCGACGCCCACGGACGACTGAGCCACTCCCGTTCGCGGGTTCCCCGCACTCTTCCTCCACGGCACCGGTTACCCACATAGCCGGACTGGCCACTGCCCGCGCCCCCGCCGGCGGCGAATGCTGGAGCTATGACAGGTTCAGAACGATTAATTGTGCGCGGCCCGGAAGACATCCTTGGCTTCATTCCGCATTCGCTCGGGTACTGGCCAGCTGCCAGCCTGGTGGCCATGACGCTGCACGGCACCACGCTCGGAGCCACACTCCGGCTTGACCTTCCGGGTCCGGCGAACCAGGCCGACCCCGCCGCGTTTGCCCGTGCCGTCCGGCGCTACCTTGAATCAGACCAGGACGCTGACGGCTCTTTGCTGGCTGTCTTCACCAGCGACGCCGGAATGGGACCGCCATCCGCCTACGACCTCCTGGTCGACACGGTGCGACGTGCGCTGGACCAGGCCGGGATGCCTGTCCGCGATGCCTGGTTGGTGGGCGATGAGTACTGGCGGGACGCCCTGTGCAGCGACGCCTCCTGCTGCCCGCTTCCGGGACGTCCCGTGCAGGAGATCAGGGACAGCATGCTGAATACGGAGATGGTGTACCGGGGCAGCAGCATTGGACCCGCGCCACGAGCGGGGAGCCAGCCGGAAGCCCCGGTCCCCGCCATGCACCTGGCGGCCGTCCTTGAGGCACAGGCCGGCTGGGAGGACGAGCTCGGCGGGCAGTCCCGCAGCAGGGCACAGTTCAACGCAGTGCTTGACTTCTGGGAGTTGCTGCTGGAGCGGAGCCATGACGGGCAGTGGATTCCGGACGTTGAACGGGACGCCTTCCTGCGCGCCACGCTGCTCGTTCCCACCTGGCGCGACGCCCTGCTCGTGATGGCTGCGGCGGGACGGGCCGCCGCGGAGGCAGGCGCAGAACAGTTCGGCGTCCTTTCCGAGGACGGGGGCGACGTTTCCGCAGTGGCGCTGCCGTTGCTGCCTCCGCCGGGATTCGCCGGCCGGCAGCAGCGCCGGGCGGGCGGTGCCGCTTCCGGCGCTGTTCCTGCCGGCTATGGCGAGGTCCTCATGGGCCTGGCGCCGGCCGCGCCGGACTGGGCCGGACTGGACGCGCTGGACCGGATTCTGGGGCACCTGGCAGTGTTGGGCGGACACCCGGCCGCAGCAGCGCTCACGCTCCGAGGATGGGTGGCCTGGTCCCGGGGACGCGGCTCCTACGCGGCTGCCCACTTGGGCCGGGCGCTTGAGCTTGAACCGGAGTACCGGCTTGCCGAGCTCCTGCTGGATATCGTGGGCAGGGGGACGCTTTGTGGCTGGGCCGCCCGGAAGGAGGCGGCCTGGCAAAAGTTCCCGAAGGATCCTGCTGGGGAGAAGGAGACGCTGTGAGCCGGACCCGAGTGTCGTGAGGCCGGCCGGACATGCCCCGGCCGGGCCGGGCCCGCCGGGGCAACCGTAACGGATGGCGGCAGGGGAGGTTGGATCCGGGCAAATCGTGAGACAATGGATGCCGAGACCCGGTTGGGTCCGTGTATCGAGTGCTTGTAAGCGTCCCCGCAAGGGAACATTACAGCCACTCCGGGAGTTGTCTTAAGTGACTCTGCCGGCCGTGGTGGTGCTTGGTTTCCACCACGGACTTGACAGGGTCATAGTGGTGTTGCCCGTATGGTGATTCCACAGACCACCGCTAGAAAGGTTTTCTGTGACCCCGTCTTCCACGAAGAAGGATTCCGCCGCCCAGGATGTCTTGTCCCCTGAGGAGAAGCAGGCCGCGACCAATGCCAAGCGGGCAGCTACGCGGGCAGCCAACAAGGCTTCGGCCGGCGAGGCTGCAGGCGACAGCAAGCGCGAGCCCAAGAAGCGTGGGCCCAAGCCCGGCGCCAAGGCCGCAGCCGAGGCTGCGGGAAAGTCCGCCGCCGGTGACGTTGACCCGGACGAGGTCGAAGACGTCGAGGAAGACCTCGACGACATCGTCCTCGAAGGTCCGGACGCAGCAGAGGACGTCGACGCCGACCCCGTCAAGGGTGCCGCCGGCAGCGGCAAGGGCTTCGTCTACTCCGATGCAGACGACGACGACGCGCCCGTGCAGCAGGTTATGTCTGCCGGCGCCACGGCCGACCCCGTCAAGGACTACCTGAAGCAGATCGGTAAGGTGGCGCTGCTCAATGCGGAGCAGGAAGTCGACCTTGCGCTGCGGATCGAGGCCGGGCTGTTCGCCGAGGAAAAGATCGCCGCGGACGACGGCTCCATGGATCCGAAGTACAAGCGTGAACTCGAATTCATCATCCACGACGGCAAGCGCGCCAAGAACCACCTGCTGGAAGCCAACCTCCGCCTGGTGGTCTCTCTGGCCAAGCGCTACACCGGCCGCGGCATGCTGTTCCTGGACCTGATCCAGGAAGGCAACCTTGGCCTGATCCGCGCCGTGGAGAAGTTCGACTACACCAAGGGCTTCAAGTTCTCCACCTACGCCACCTGGTGGATCCGCCAGGCCATCACCCGCGCCATGGCCGACCAGGCCCGCACCATCCGTATCCCGGTGCACATGGTCGAGGTCATCAACAAGCTGGCACGTGTACAGCGCCAGATGCTGCAGGACCTGGGCCGCGAACCCACGCCCGAAGAACTGGCACTGGAACTGGACATGACGCCGGAAAAGGTGGTCGAGGTCCAGAAGTACGGCCGCGAGCCGATTTCGCTGCACACCCCCCTGGGTGAGGACGGCGATTCCGAATTCGGCGACCTGATCGAGGACTCGGAAGCCGTTGTTCCGGCTGACGCCGTGAGCTTCACCCTCCTGCAGGAACAGCTGCACTCCGTCCTGGACACCCTTTCCGAACGCGAGGCCGGCGTGGTTGCCATGCGCTTTGGCCTGACTGACGGACAGCCGAAGACTTTAGACGAAATCGGAAAGGTCTACGGCGTCACCCGCGAGCGGATCCGCCAGATCGAGTCGAAGACCATGTCCAAGCTCCGGCACCCCTCCCGGTCGCAGGTGCTGCGGGACTACCTGGACTAACCTCTTCCGCACGACAAAACAGGGGCCGTTCGGGAACCCACTGCACGGTGGGTTCCGGAACGGCCCCTGCTTGTTTATGAGCTCCCTCCGTGCGGCTAAAGGCCTGCGGGGCCCGTTAAACGCCTGCGGGGCCTTTCCGTAGTGGAAGGGCCCCGCAGGGTTCGTTGTTACCGATGCCTCATCTAGTCGATTTCCACGGCAGCTTTCTCGTGAAGCTTTCCCGTCTCGTCGTGCCAGCCGGAGCTCAACGGCTTGAGCGTCGCCTCCACTGCACGGGCGTGGTGGCCGCAGAACAACAGCTCACCGCCGGAGGACTCGAGTACAACCCGGACATATGCCTGAGCTCCGCAACGGTCGCACCGGTCGAGTGCGTTTAGTGTGCGGTCTGCCACTGCTGTTGTCATGTCGGCCTCCTTAGTAGATCAGTACATCTATATAACCAGTATTCGTATCCGATCCATCGCAAGGATGGGGCAAGTTCGCTGTCCGCGTATCCGCAAGGTTAGGTCAAGAATTGCCCAGTTCCGCGGATCACGGAGGCTGGTGGCGCGGCGCACAAGGCGCTGCGGGTGTGGCAGACGGCTGTCGCCGCTGCCGCCGACTACCCTAGAAGGTGCGGTCCCAGCGCCGCTTCCACGTCCCTGAAGGAGTTCATCACCAGTGGCACCAAGCTCTGAGTACACCGCCCGGCACCTTTCCGTACTGGAGGGCCTTGAAGCCGTCCGCAAGCGTCCGGGCATGTACATCGGCTCAACGGACTCGCGCGGCCTCATGCACTGCCTCTGGGAGATCATCGACAACTCCGTGGACGAGGCGCTTGCCGGGTTCGGCCACGACATCCGCATCATCCTCCACGCGGACAACTCCGTGGAGATCCACGACGACGGCCGCGGCATCCCCATCGACAAGGAACCCAAGACGGGGCTCACCGGCGTCGAAGTGGTGTTCACCAAGCTGCACGCCGGCGGCAAGTTCGGCGGCGGCTCCTATACCGCCTCCGGCGGCCTGCACGGCGTTGGAGCGTCAGTGGTCAACGCCCTCTCGTCGCGCCTGGACGTCGAGGTGGACCGCGGCGGCAAGACCTACCGGATGTCCTTCCGGCGCGGCGAGCCCGGACGCTTCAAGGACACCGGGTCCCGCCCGGACCCCGCAGCGCCGTTCACTCCGTTCGTCGATGACTCGGTACTGGACATTGTGGGCAAGGCCAAGCGCGGAGTCACCGGGACCCGGATCCGCTACTGGGCGGACCGGCAGATCTTTACCCCGGATGCCAAGTTCTCCTACGAGGACCTTGCTGCCCGCGCACGCCAGACCTCCTTCCTGGTGCCCGGCCTCAAGCTCACCGTGCGGGATGAGCGCAAGCTCCCCGGAACCCCGGGGGAAGCCGGCCCGCACGAGGAGGTCTTCCACCACGACGGCGGCATCTCCGAATTCGCCGAGTTCCTGGCCGCGGACCCGGCCGTGACCGACGTGTGGCGGCTGCATGGATCAGGGAAGTTCAAGGAGACCGTCCCGGTCCTTGACGAACGGGGGCACAGCCAGCTGGCCGAGGTCGAACGTGACTGCGAAGTGGACGTTGCACTGCGCTGGGGCATCGGCTACGACAGCACCGTGCGAAGCTTCGTCAACATCATCGCCACCCCCAAGGGCGGCACGCACCAGTCAGGGTTTGAGCAGGCGCTGGTCAAGACTTTCCGGAAAGCCGTGGAAACCAATGCCCGCAAACTCAAGGCCGGCAACGACAAGATCGAAAAGGACGACATCTTCGCCGGCTTGACCGCGGTCCTGACCGTACGGCTCGCCGAACCACAGTTCGAGGGCCAAACCAAGGAGATCCTGGGCACCAGCGCCGTGCGCGCCATCGTGGCCCGGGTGGTGGAGCGGGAGATCTCCGCCAAACTGTCCTCCAGCAACCGGAACGACAAGACCCAGTCGGCCCTGCTGCTGGAAAAAATCGTCAACGAGATGAAGTCCCGCATCTCGGCCCGCGTGCACAAGGAGACCCAACGGCGCAAGAACGCGCTGGAAACGTCCTCGATGCCCACCAAGCTCGCTGACTGCCGGACGGACGACGTCGAACGTTCCGAACTGTTCATCGTGGAAGGCGACTCCGCGCTGGGCACCGCCAAGCTGGCCCGGTCCTCCGACTTCCAGGCCCTGCTGCCCATCCGCGGCAAGATCCTCAACGTGCAGAAGGCATCGGTGGGGGACATGCTCTCCAATGCCGAATGTGCAGCGCTCATCCAGGTGGTGGGCGCGGGGTCCGGCCGCAGCTTCGACATCAATGCCGCCCGGTACGGCAAGGTGATCCTCATGACTGACGCCGACGTTGACGGCGCCCACATCCGGACCCTGCTGCTGACCCTGTTCTTCCGCTACATGCGGCCCATGATCGTGGAGGGAAGGGTGTTTGCCGCGGTTCCGCCGCTGCACCGGGTGGAGGTCATCAACGCCGGCCAGAAGGCCAACGAGATGATCTACACCTACTCCGAGGCCGAACTGCACGTCCTGCTGGCCCGCCTGGCCAAGGAGGGCAAGCGGTACAAGGAGCCGATCCAGCGGTACAAGGGCCTTGGGGAGATGGACGCCGAGCAGCTGGCGGAGACCACTATGGACCCGCGGCACCGCACCCTGCGCAAGGTGGGGATCGAAAACGCGCAGCAGGCAGAGGAGATCTTCGACCTGCTGATGGGCTCCGACGTCTCCCCGCGCAAGGACTTCATCATCGCCGGCGCGTCCAGCCTGGACCGGGAGCGCATCGACGCCTGACCGGGCGCAGGGTCGCCGGGCGCTGGGATGGGTTCGGCGATCCCGGGGCTTTGACAAGCCCACCCGCCGGGTTGAAGCGCGACGGCGGCGTCAGCCCAGCAGCCCCGGAACCACCAGCAGTGCCGTGGGCAGCGCCAGCAGCAGGACGGACCCGGCCAACACGGCGCTGCGGACGGCCGCAGGAAGCTGGGGCTGGGGGGTCAGGAGGCGGCTGACCCGGGAGGCCGCGGTCCTGACCGCGTCCGAGCCCGGTCCGCCCGACGCCGACTCCAGCCCGGACAGGGCCAACGAGGGCGAGGACGGGCGGATGTCGCCGGCGCCCGCGTTTCCGGTCGACCCGCTGGCAACGATGGCTATCGCCTTGATGAGGGTGGCCTTGCTCTCCGTCCGCAGTGCGACGTCGTCGGCCAGCATCTCGATCAGGGAGTTGACCGATTCCTGTGCAAGCCGGGTGGTGGGCAGCCACGGGAGGGCCTGCCGCCAGGCGGCAAAGGCCCAGAGCAGCAGGTGGTGCCGCTGGCTGAGGTGCGCGTTCTCGTGAATCAGGACGGCCCGCAGCTCGTCCGGTTCGAGGGCGGCCATCAGGCCGTCCGACAGCACGGTCACGGAGCGGGCGCCCCCCGGGAGGCAGTACGCGACGGGGGAGTCGTGGCTGATCACCAGCGTCCCGGCATCCTGGGCCGATGGGGAGGCCAACAGTGCGAGCAGTTCACGGTGCCGGCGCCGCTGCCGCTGGATCTTGTAGTACGTCAGCAGCAGCGTGAACACCAGGTGGGCCGTCAGCAGGGCAGCAGTGGACAGTGCGAAGATATGCCAAAAGCCCAACGCCGTGGTGGGGGCATTGAACAGCACCATTCCCGCCAGCGCGCGAAGCCCTGCGATGAGGTTGTCACCGATTGGTTCCAGGCCATAGACCAGCATGGCGCCGATCATGGAGAGTCCACCCGCGAGCGCGATCGCCTGCCACAGCAGCATGGCCGTGAACGGCGACCTTGCCGGCCATTGGGCCCGTGACAGGAGAATTGGCACCGGCCAGGCCAGGATTATCGCCAGGACCGCCAGCAGGTATGAGGCCCAGAACATGGTGTGCTAGAGGTGGCCCAGCAGTTTACGCAGCGTCTCGGCTTCACCTTCGGAAACGGACCCGATGAAGCGGGCCAGGACGGCCTCGCGGTCCGGGGCTGATCCGAGGACCTCATGCATGAGTTCGGCGGTGTGGTCCGCGCGGCTGGACACGGCCTGGTACCGGTGCGGGCGGGTTCCGCGTTCGCGTTCCACCAGCCCCTTCTTTTCCAGGCGGGAGAGTACGGTGAGCACCGTGGTGACGGCCAGTTCCTTGCCTTCGTGGCCCGGTCCGCCCTGCGCCGCGGACGTGCGCGCCAGCTGATCCCTCAGGGTATTGGCCGTAGCCGCTTCCTGGCCCGCCCAGAGCAGGTCCATGACTGCCCGTTCCAGTTCACCAAGACTAGCCATTTCACTTTTCCTTTTGTTTCCCCGCACCGCGCATTCTAAGGCGCCCGGTGACGTCGCGCGGTTGTTCAACTACATAACCAAATCTACCCCGAAAACCGCCCGGGTTCTACATCGGGTAGAACATGTGGCGCGCCGGCCCCTGCCGCGCCATGCTAGGGGAGGGCGATTGGTTTTCGCCCGCCACTGCCAATGTTCTACACTTTGTAGAAGTTACAGTTCTACAAAGCGTAGAAAACTACATTGGCTAAACAGTAGGGACTGCCATGGACGCCTTGGAAATCGCACGCTGGCAATTCGGCATCACCACCGTCTACCACTTCATGATGGTGCCGCTGACCATTGGCCTGGGCCTGGTGGTGGCCGTCATCCAGACCGCCTGGTACCGCACCGGCAAACCCGAGTACCTGCGCATGACCAAGTTCTGGGGAAAGCTGTTCCTCATCAACTTCATCATGGGCGTGGCCACCGGAATCGTGCAGGAATTCCAGTTCGGCATGGCCTGGAGCGAGTACAGCCGGTTCGTGGGTGACGTCTTCGGAGCCCCGCTGGCCCTCGAGGCCCTCCTTGCCTTCTTCGTCGAGTCCACCTTCCTGGGACTGTGGATCTTTGGCTGGAAGCAGCTAAAGCCCGCCATCCACCTTGCCTGCCTCTGGGTGGCCGTTATTGGATCGGCCCTCTCCGCCTACTTCATCATCGTGGCCAACAGCTGGATGCAGCACCCAGTAGGGGTGGAAATGATCAACGGCCGGCCCGTCATGACCGACGCGTGGGCCGTCTTCACCAACAACACCGCGCTCGTGGCCGTCCCGCACACCCTGTTCGGCGCCCTGGCCGTGGCCGGCGGCTTCCTCCTGGGCATCGCCTGGTACCATCTGTGGCGGAGGCGGCACGACGGCGTTGACACGGTGGGTGCCGACGGCAAGGTCATCCCCGGTGAAGACGTCCGCATCCCCGGCCGTGACCGTACAGACCACAGCGTATGGATCCGGTCCTTGCGGATCGGCGCCGTGGTGGCCATGATCTCCTTCGCCGGCACCGCGGTCACCGGCGACCTGCAGGGCAAGCTGATGTTCCAGCAGCAGCCCATGAAGATGGCCGCCGCGGAGGCGGCCTGCCACGACGGCACCGGTTTCTCCGTCCTGAGCGTCGGAAACGTGGGGTCCAGGAACTGCGACGACGTCGTGGCCGTCATCGAGGTTCCGGGCATCCTGTCCTTCCTTGCCAAGGGCGACTTCACCACCGAGGTCAAGGGCGTCAACAGCCTGCTGCCCGAGTACAAGGCCAACTACGGGACCAACCTGCCGGACAACCCCATCTACGGTGAGCGGGCCGGCCAGGAAATCGAATACGTGCCCGTCATGGAAGTCACCTACTGGGGATTCCGGATGATGATCGGATTTGGCGGACTCGCCGCCCTGGCAGCATTGGTGGCGCTGTGGCTCACCCGCAAGGGGACCGTGCCGGAGTCGCACTGGATGATGCGGCTGGCAGTCTTTGGCATCCTGGCCCCCTTCGGCGCCAATGCCGCCGGCTGGATCTTCACCGAGATGGGCCGCCAGCCGTTCGTCGTGGCGCCCAACCCGGATCCCAGCGGCATCGACCAGGTGTTCATGTTTACCGCCGCCGCCGTGTCGCCGGGTGTCTCCGCAGGGGAACTGATCGCCTCGCTGGTGGCCCTGACGGCCGTCTACGCAGTCCTGCTGGTGGTGGAGGTGAAGCTGCTGGTCAAGTACATCCGCGGCGGCGTGGTCTCCGCAATGCCCGAACTGGTCCACGCGCCGGTGGACGAGAACGAGGACGCCACCCCGGGACCCGGCGGCCCCGGGGACGCGAAACACGCAGACGACGTCCTGGCCTTCGCCTACTAGCCCGAAACCAAGCAGAGGAAACAAACAATGGAACTGCTTCCCACCATGTGGTTCATCGCCATCGCGGTGCTGTGGACCGGCTACCTCTTCCTGGAGGGCTTCGACCTGGGCGTGGGGATGCTGATGAAGCTCTTCGCCCGCGACAACACCGAGCGCCGGGTGCTGCTGAACACCATCGGACCCGTCTGGGACGGCAATGAGGTGTGGCTGCTGACCGCCGGCGGCGCCACCTTCGCAGCCTTCCCGCTCTGGTACGCGTCGCTGTTCTCCGCGCTCTATCTCCCGCTGCTGGTCGTCCTGCTGGCACTGATCTTCCGGGCGGTGGCGTTCGAATACCGCGGCAAGGTGGACACGGACAGCTGGCGGAACCGGTGGGACTGGGCCATCGCGCTGGGTTCCTTCTTTGCCGCCTTCGGTGTGGGCGCCGCACTGGCCCTCACCACCACCGGCCTTCCGCTGAACGCCAACGGCGACCGCGAAGGCGGCCCCATGGCCTGGTTCAGCGGCTACGCCCTGCTGGGCGGTATCGCCGTGGTGGGGTTCGCGCTGCTCCACGCGCTGGCGTTCCTCGCCCTCAAGACCGACGGGGAGGTACGGCACCGCGCCCGCCAGTGGTTCGTTCGGCTCCTGCCGGCCCTGCTCCTGCCTATCGCGGCGTGGGCCCTCGCCATCCAGTTCATGGACGGCAAACCCTGGACCTGGGCCGCCGTCGTCCTGGCCGTTGCTGCGGCCGTTACTGCCTGGCTGCTGGCCCGGAAGGGCTCCGAAGGCCGGTCCTTCCTGGCCCTGGGCGCCTTCCTGGTTCTGGGCACGGCGTCCATTTTCGGGGCCGTGTTCCCGGTGGTGCTGCCCTCCACGCTGGACAGCGCCTTTGACCTCACCATCTCCAACGCCTCCTCCTCGGACTACACCCTGGGACTGATGAGCATTGTGGCAGCCTTTGGCCTTCCCCTGGTGATCGCCTACCAGGCCTGGACCTACTGGGTCTTCCGCCGCCGCGTCAGCGCCGCCCACATCCCGGAAGCCCACAGCTTCCTCCCGGCGGTGGCCGCCAGGGCGTTCACCACCAAGGGCTGACGTGCGGCCAACCTTTCCCGCCGGTCCGGCCACCCGTTCAGCAATCTACTGGCTGGGCGTCCTGGCCGCGCTCAAGGCGCTTTCCCTGGTGCTGATCGGCCAGGCCGTGGCCTCCGTCCTGGCCGGACTCGTGGCCGGAAACCCGGGCTGGGCAACCCAGCTCGCCGCCGGGCTCGCCGGCGTCGTCCTCCGCTCCCTGAGCGTCTGGGGCCAGGCCGTCGCGGGCCGCCGGGCGGCGCTGGGGGTCAAGGAAGAACTCCGGGCAGAACTGCTGGGGCGTGCCCTGCGCACGGGCGTCCGGTCCTCCGGGCCGGGTGACGGCGGCCTGGCGGTGCTGGCCACCCGCGGCCTGGACGCCCTGGACAGCTACTACACCCAGTTCCTTCCCGCGCTGGTCAACTGCGCCGCCGTGCCGCTGCTGCTGGGGGCACGGATCCTCTTCGCGGACTGGGTGAGCGCGCTGGTCATTGTGCTCACGGTGCCCCTGATCCCGCTGTTCATGGTGCTGATCGGCCGGTACACCGAGGACAGCGTCCGCCAGGCCCAGTCGTCGCTGGCCCGGCTGTCCGCACACATGCTGGAGCTCGCCAAGGGCCTGCCGGTCCTGGTCGGACTGGGCAGGGCAACCGCCCAGCGCAAGGCCCTCGAAGAAATCTCCGAAGAGTACCGCTCCCGCACCATGGGCACCCTGCGGACCGCGTTCCTGTCCGCCCTGGCCCTGGAACTCATCGCCACTATCTCAGTCGCCGTGGTGGCGGTCTTCATCGGCGTCCGGCTGGTCCACGGCGACATGCCGCTGGAGGCCGGCCTGCTGGCGCTGCTCCTGGCACCGGACTGCTACCTTCCGCTGCGGGAACTGGGCACCGCCCACCACGCCAGCGACGACGGCCGGGTGGCACTCGCGGAAACAGCCGCCGTGACCGGCGCGGCCGAAGCGATACCCCTGCCGGCGGCCAGGGCCGGCAGGCCCGGTGCCCCACTCGAGGTCACCGGACTCACGGTGACCTACGCCGGCCGGTCCGGAGCCGCCGTCGGCCCCCTCACCTTCACCGCCCCCCAGGATCGGATCACCGCCCTGGACGGACCCAGCGGTGCCGGCAAGAGCACTGTCCTGGGCGTACTGGCCGGAACCATCGGCGCCGGTGACGGGACGGGCATCACCGGATCCATTAGCGGCCTGGACCGCAGTTCCGTAGCCTGGGTGCCGCAGCATCCCGTCATGGTGGCCGGAACCGTGCTGGAGGAGGTGCTGCTGTACCTCTCGCCGGACCCCACCCATGGCCCCGACCGCTTTACCGGCGAAGAGACTGCCCGCCGCTGCCTGGAGAGGGCCGGAGCCGCCCACCTGGCAGCGAAGCACCAGGCGGAGCTGAGCCCGGGCGAGCTGCGCCGCGTGGCACTGGCCCGCGGACTGGCCAGGATCGAGGCCGGTGCCACCCTACTGCTGCTGGACGAGCCCACGGCACACCTGGATGACGCCTCCGCACTCATTGTGGAGGAGGCCATCCGGCGGCTCCGCGGCCAGGCCACCGTGATCCTGGTGGCCCACAACCAGCGCACCCGCCGGCTCGCAGACCTGCTGGCGCCCGTCGTGCCGGCGGTCCGGGCCGCGGCAGCACGGCACCACAACGGGGGTGCAACCGGCATCCTGCCCGGCCCCGGGAGAAGCGGCTCCACCCAACCCGGCTCCGCCGACGCCGCTTCCGCCGGCAATGTCAGCGCACGCGTTGACGACGCGGCGGAAGCCGGCACCAGCGGGTCCGTCAGGAGTGCCGCAAGCGTCCAGCCTGCCGCAAACGTCCAGGCTGCCCCAAGCGTTCGCGCTGCCCCAGGCGCGGCCCGCCTCCTGGCGGCCCTCCTGGCGCCGGTGCGGGGCAGGTTCGCCGCCGCTGCTGTCGTGGGCACCCTGGCGGCCGTCTTCGCCGTCGCGCTTTCCGGCCTTTCCGGCTGGCTCATCATCCGGGCCAGCGAGCAGCCGCCCATTCTCTACCTGCTGACGGCGATCGTCGGCGTCCGGTTCTTCGGCATCGGCCGGGCCGTTTTCCGCTACTGGGAGCGGCTGCTGCTGCATGATGCCGTCTTCGCCGCGCTCACCCGCCTGCGCGGCCGGCTCTGGGAATCTCTGAGCCGCAGGGCGCTGTCGCTGCGCCGGCTCCTGCAGGGCGGCAACGTGCTGGGGACGGTCATCGACGATGTGGACACGGTCCGCGACCTCCTTCCACGCGTGGTCCTGCCACCCCTCACGGCGCTCGCGGTTTCCGTCCTGGCCGTGGCTGCCACCGGCGTGCTGGTGCCGGCGGCCCTTCCCGCAGTGGCCGGCGCGGCCATCAGCGGCCTGCTGCTGGCACCCGCGGCCGCCCTGTGGGGAGACCGCAAATCCGCCAACGCCGAGCAGTCCCTGCGCTCCGGGGTCCTGCGCCGCGTGACGGCAGCCCTGGACGCCAGGGCGGAACTGCACGCAAACGGCGTGGCAGCCCGTGTGCTTGAGGCGCTGCTGGCGGAGGACCGCGACGCCACGCGCGCATCCCAGCGCTCAGCCTGGGCCGACGGGCTGGGACACGCTGTTGCCACCGCCGCCTGCGGCACCGCCGCACTGGCCGCCGCATGGCTGGCGGCTCCCGGGGTCCTTGCGGCCCAGGTTGCCCCGGCCACGGCAGCCGTGGTGGTCCTCCTGCTGCTGGCACTGGTGGAACCCTACGCAGCGATGACGACGGCGGTCCGCCAGTTCCCCGCGCTCCGTGCCGTGATGCGCCGGGTGGGGGAGTCGGGCGCCCTTGACGGCCGCCTCGACGTGTCTGCTGGGATGCAGTCCGTTCCCGGCCGCGCCGGCGGCACTCCGGGCCTTGAACTGGTGGACCTGGCCGCGGCCTGGCCCGGAGACGTCCCGGTCTTCTCCGGCGTGTTCGCGGTGGCGGGTCCCGGGCGCTGGCTGGCGGTCACCGGACCATCGGGGTCGGGAAAGTCCACCCTGCTCTCGGTGCTGCTTGGCTTCCTGCCGCCGGCCGCGGGACGGGCGCTGGTCACCGGCCGGGCGGCGTGGTGTCCGCAGGAGGCACACCTGTTCGACTCCACCATCCGCGGCAACCTCATGCTGGGCCGGCCGTCCGGGAAGGGTGCACCAACCCTGGCGGACGACGAGCTGGAGTCTGTCCTGGCCGCCGTCGGACTTGCCGGCCTGGTGGCCCGGCTGCCGGCGGGCCTGGACACCCGGATCGGTCCCGGCGGTGCCTTCCTGAGCGGCGGCGAGCGCCAGCGGCTGGCCGTGGCGAGGACCCTGCTGACCGGTGCGGAGGTGATCCTGCTGGATGAGCCCACTGCCCACCTGGACGCCGAATCGGCGGCAGCCATGCTGGCGGACCTTCGCACGGGACTCCGGGACCGCACCGTGGTGCTGGTTACCCACAATCCCGCTGACATCAAGGCCGGCGACGCCAGGCTGGATCTTTCGGCCTTCGCCGGACAACCCCGGGAATCGTTGGCCGCTTCCCACTAAGGCGGGACGGTCCCCGGCGTGCCTGCGCCTTTAGCCGCTGACGTCGTGAAGGTGGTGGACGACGTCGTGCAGGAAGTACTGGGACAACGTGAGGACGGTGAACTGCGAGCCGTTGCTGCGCAGCCCCTTGCGTCCCCAGTCGTCCTCATGGACTCCGGCGAAGGACTCGGCGGCCTGGTGTCCTTCCGCCGCCAGTTCGCGGCCCACCTCGGCCGGATCGGCGTTGGCGTAGTCCTTCTCGATGGCGGTCCGGTCCTGGTCCCAATCCTCGAAGCGGGCGTCATCCTCTGCCAGCATCAGGTTCAGCCGCTGGTCGAACAGCGCGAAAACGTCCCGCACATGGCACGCGTACTCCAGCGCGGACCAGGTGTGGTCATCGGGGCGCTGCGCCGCGTCCGGCCGGCGCAGGACGGCGAGCCACCGGGGGATCAGGCTTTCGATGCTTCCCGGTACCGTTGCCGGGGTGGCGCTGGAAGCGTCGAAATGGCATTCCGGGCAGGGGCGGGACAGGACCCAGGTCCAGTCCTTTTCATCAGGAACGATAGGCATGGGAGCAGTCTAAGCGGTGGGCCGAAAGACTCTGGGACCCGTGCAGCGCCCGGCATAGCCTTGCCGCATGAGCCCGGAAGAGCGCGGGGGTGCGGAAAGCGGTGCGGAAAGCGGTGCCGAAAGCATGGTGCGGCTGGCGGGCCTGACCAAGCGGTTCGGCCGCAACACTGCGCTCGACGGCGTGACACTCACCATTGGGCCGGGCGAGGTGTTCGGCTACCTGGGCCCCAACGGGGCAGGCAAGACCACCACCATCCGGCTCCTGATGGGGCTGCTGCGGCCCACGTCCGGTACAGCGTCGGTGCTGGGACTGGACGCCTGGCGGCAGTCCCGGGACGTCCACCGCCTGGTGGGCTACGTGCCAGGTGAGCCGGCGCTTTACGACCGCCTCACCGGCAGCCAGCACGTGGCCTACTGCGCCCACCTCCGGCACCGGGACGACGGCAAACGGGCGGCCGAGGTGGCGGCCCGGCTGGAGCTGGACCTGGGCCGGCCCGCACGCACGTTGTCCCGCGGCAACCGCCAGAAGCTCGCCGTGGTCCTGGCGGTGATGTCGCGGCCGCGGCTGCTGGTGCTGGACGAGCCGACCAGCGGAATCGACCCGCTGGTGCAGCAGGTTTTCCATTCCATCCTGCGTGAACATACTGCCGAGGGCGGCTCCGCCTTGTTTTCCTCCCACGTGCTGGGCGAGGTGGAGCGCGTGGCAGACCGCATCGGGGTGGTGCGCCAGGGACAGCTGGTGGCGGTGGAGCGGCTGCAGGACCTCGCCGCACGTTCACTGCACCGGGTCCGGGCCCGCTTCGCGGCGGAGGTGTCCGCGGCGGAGTTCGCCGGCGTGCCCGGCGTGCGGGACCTGCTGGTGGATGGGACCACGTTGAGCTGCAATGCGCCGCAGGCGGCCCTGGATGCGCTGCTGAAGCTGGTCAGCGCCCGGGAGGTGGTGGACTTCGAATGCTCTGAAGCGCCGCTGGAAGAGACGTTCCTGAGCTACTACGGAATGGACGGACCCGGCAGCGCCAGCCTCGCCGGCGCGGGAACGGCGGCGCGCCATGCTGGCTAACGTCCTGCTGAAGACGCTCCGGGACCAGGGCAGGCTGCTGGTGGCGTGGGCCGTCTCCCTGGCACTCATCGTGGCAACGTACGCGGCAGTTTGGCCCGCGGTTAAGTCACAGCCCTCCATCAGCAGCTTCATCGAGCAGATGCCGGAGGCGTTCCGCTCGCTTTTCGCCACCTCCAGCGCCGACATGTCCACTCCCACCGGATACATCCAGGTGGAGCTGCTGTCCTTCATGGGGCCGATTGCGGTGCTGATCTATGCCATCAGTTCCGGCGCGGGCGCCATCGGCGGGGAAGAGGACCGGCACACGATGGACCTGCTGCTTTCCAACCCCGTGGGGCGGGGCCGGGTGGTGGTGGACAAGTTCCTGGCCATGGTGCTGGGCACCTTCCTGCTGGCCGCCGTGCTGGGAATATCGCTGGTGCTGGAGGGCAGCATGGTGGACCTGGTCCTTCCGGCCGGCAAGGTGGCTGCCGCCATGCTGCATTTAGCGCTGCTGGGCGTCGTTTTCGGTACCGGTGCCCTTGCCCTTTCAGCAGGGACCGGACGGACCGGCCTCAGCCGCGGTGTTCCGGCCGTGCTGGCCGTCCTCGCCTACATCGTCAACGCCCTCGCGCCGCTGGTGGATGCCTTCGACCGCATCCAGAAGGTGTCGCCGTTCTTCCAGTACGTTGCCCACGACCCCCTGCGGCAGGGCGTGGCCTGGGACAGCGTGCTGGTGTCCGCTGCCACCGTTGCCGTGCTGCTGGGGCTTGCCGTCGCCGGCTTCCGGCGCAGGGACATAGCGGGCTGAGCGCCGGACGCGCGGCATCGCCCGTGGCGCCCGGGCTCTATTCCCCGGCTGCCGGTCCGTCCGTCCATGCCATGGCCGGGCCCACTGCTTCGACGGCCTGTGAGAGCGGGACGCCGGAGCCGTCGCGGCGGCCATGCTCCTGCGGCAGCGACCGGGCCACCCCGGCAGCGGATGAAGCCTTGGCCGGGCCGTGCCCTGCCCAGGCCAGCAGCAGCATGTCCTCACCCTTCAGGAACCGGTGCGACCGGACCCCGGCGGTGGCACGGCCCTTGGCCGGATACTCGGAGAAGGCTGTGACCTTGGCGGTGCCAGGGGCCGTGCCCGGCAGGGCGCCGTTGGTCCCGGCGATGGTGACCACGACGGCGGCCTCGTCCTTGGGCTGGACGGCGCCGAAGAAGATCACCTGGTCACCTGCGGCGAGCTTGATGCCCGCCATCCCGCCGGCGGCACGCCCCTGCGGGCGGACGGCGGCGGCGGGGAACTTCAGCAGCTGGGCCTCCCTGGTGAGGAACACCAGTTCGGTGGCATCGTCACCGGCAGGAGCCACGCCCACCACGGTGTCCTTGTCCTTGAGGGTGATGACTTCCCAGTCTTCCCGGTTCAGCGGGTAGTCCGGCTGGACGCGTTTCACCACGCCCTGGGCGGTGCCGATGGCCAGGACCTCATCCAGGCGCACGAACGCCACCAGGGTTTCGCCCTTCACCAGCGTGAGGAAATCCTTTGCGGGGACGCCGCCCGCCAGGTTGGGCAGTCCGGCCACCGGCGCCAGGACCGGCATGTCCATGACCTGCAGCCGGAGCATGCGGCCCAGCGACGTGACGGCGGCGATTTCGCCGCGGGCCGACGTCTTAACCACTGAGGTGTACACATCATGCTTGCTCCGTGGCCCTGCCTCGGCCAGCGGCTCCTGGTTGCCGGTGCGAGCTATTTGGCCGGACGCGGTGAGGATGGCCCAGCAGGGGTCGTCCGCGATCTCCAGTGCCAGCGGCACGGCCTTGCCCTTCTTCCCGTTGGCCCCGGCAAGTTCGGCGGACGCAACGGTGGGGGACACCGCCTCGGACTCCAGCAGCACGGTGCGGCGCGGGGTGCCGTGGTCTTCGGCAATGGCACCCAGTTCGTCGGAAACCACGGTGCGCAGCAGTTCCTCCGAGCCCAGGATCGCCTCCAGCTCCGCGATCTCGCGGCGAAGCTCGTCCTGCTCCTTCTCCAGCTCGATCCGGGAATACTTGGTCAGCTGCCGGAGGCGCAGTTCCAGGATGTAGTTGGCCTGGATTTCGGTGAGGTCGTAGATGGACATCAGCCGCTCGCGGGCCGCGGCGGCCTCGTCCGAGGACCGGATGATCTGGATGACCTCGTCAATGTCCACGATGGCGATGAGGAGGCCCTCCACCAGGTGCAGGCGGTCCTTCTTCTTCCCGAGCCGGAAGGCGGTCCGGCGCCGGACGACGTTGATGCGGTGGTCGACGTAGACACGCAACAGGTCCACCAGGCCCAGCGTTTGCGGCTGGCCATCCACCAGGGTGACGTTGTTGATGCCGAAGGAGTCCTCCATCGGCGTGTAGCGGTACAGCTGCTGCAGCACCGCGTTCGGGTTGAAGCCGTTCTTGAGCTCGATGACCAGCCGCAGGCCGTGCTTGCGGTCCGTCAGGTCCACGATGTCGCTGATGCCGGTCAGCTTCTTGGCGTTGACGGCATCCTTGATCTTTTCGATCACCTTTTCCGGGCCCACCATGTACGGCAGTTCGGTGACCACCAGGCCGGTGCGGCGCGCGGAGAGCTGTTCCACCTCCACCTTGGCCCGGGTCTTGAACGAGCCGCGGCCGGTGGCATAGGCGTCACGGATGCCGTCCAGGCCGACGATCCGGCCGCCGCTGGGCAGGTCCGGGCCCGGGACGAACCGCATGAGGTCATCCAGGGTTGCGTCAGGGTGCGCGATGAGGTGCCGGGCGGCGGAGATGACCTCCACCAGGTTATGCGGGGCCATGTTGGTGGCCATGCCGACGGCGATGCCGGTGGCGCCGTTGACCAGCAGGTTGGGGAAGGCGGCGGGAAGGACGTCCGGCTGGGTCAGCTGGTTGTCATAGTTGGGGACGAAGTCCACCACGTCTTCGTCGAGGTGGTTGGTGAGGGTGAGGGCGGCCGCAGCCAGCCGGGCTTCCGTATAGCGGGGTGCTGCCGGGCCGTCGTCGAGCGATCCGAAGTTGCCGTGCCCGTCGATCAGCGGCAGCCGCAGCGAGAAATCCTGCGCCATGCGCACCATGGCGTCGTAGATGGCGGCGTCACCGTGGGGGTGCAGCTTTCCCATGACTTCGCCCACCACGCGGGCGCTCTTGACGTGGCCCCGGTCCGGGCGCAGCCCCATGTCGCTCATCATGTACAGGATGCGGCGCTGTACCGGCTTCAGCCCGTCGCGGGCATCCGGGAGGGCCCGGGAGTAGATCACCGAGTACGCGTACTCCAGGAAGGAGCCCTGCATTTCGGACGTGACATCGATATCGACGATGTTTTCCGTGTAGTCGCTCTCCACGATGGGCTTGGAACTTTGGCGGCGGGCCATGGGGTTTGGTGAATCCTTCTGGGGTTACTGTGCAGCCTTGGGGGTGTGCTGCGTTAGTTTTTGGCTAGGCTAAGCCTATGGTGGATCAGCCCGGGGACGGCGAATATCCGGAACATTGGGAAGCCGATGTCGTCCTGCGTGACGGCGGGACAGCGCATCTTCGGCCCATCCATCCGTCGGACGCGGACGCCGTGCAGGCCTTCCACACCGGACAGTCGCAGAATTCAATCTACATGCGCTTCTTTGCGTTCAAGGCCAGGTTGTCGGCCAAGGAGCTCAAGCGCTTCACCGAAGTGGACTACAGGGACCGGGTGGCCTTCGTCATCACCATCCGCGGCGAAATCGTCGGCATCGGCCGCTACGACCGGCTTGCCGATCCCACGGAGGCCGAAGTTGCTTTCAACATCTCCGACGCCCACCAGGGCCGGGGAATCGGCTCCATCCTGCTGGAGCACCTTGCCGCCGCCGCGCATGAAAACGGGATCCGGAAGTTCACCGCCGAGGTGCTGCCGGAAAACCGCAAGATGCTGATGGTCTTCTCCGACGCCGGCTACGACGTCAAGCGCCATTTCGACGACGGCGTCGTCAGCCTCGAGTTCAACATCGACCCCACCGAAAAATCGCGCGCCGTCATGGAATCCCGCGAGCACCGCGCCGAGGCGAGGAGCGTCCGGGACCTGCTGGCGCCGTCGTCCGTTGCCGTCATCGGTGCCAGCCGCAAATGGGGCACCGTGGGGTACCAACTGCTGGAGCACATCATCGAGGGCGGCTTCCACGGATCCGTGTACGCCATCAACCCGGAGGCGCTGGAACTGGCCGGGATGATGTCCTACGGCAAGCTCTCCGAAGTCCCCGAGCCCGTCCAGCTGGCAATCATCGCCGTTCCCTACGAGGAAGTGGCCGGCGTCGTGGCGGAGTGCGCGGCAGCGGGCGTCAAGGGCGTTGTGATCGCCTCGGCAGGTTTTGCCGACGACGGCGAGCGGGGCCTGCTGCGGCAGCGCGCCCTGGTGCGCCAGGCCCGGGCCAGCGGGATGCGGGTGATCGGCCCGGCGTCGCTGGGCATCGCCAACACTCACCCGGACGTGTCGCTGAACGCGTCGATGGCGCCCACCATGCCGCTGCGCGGCGGCCTGGGCCTGTTCAGCCAGTCGGCCGCCATCGGCGTCTCGCTCTACGCCGCCTCGGCCCGGCGCCGGCTGGGACTGTCCAGCCTGCTCTCGGCAGGCAACAGGGCGGATGTCTCTGGCAACGACATGATGCAGTACTGGGAAGACGATGCCGACACCTCCGCCGTAGGCCTCTACCTGGAGTCAATCGGCAACCCGCGCAAGTTCTCCCGGATCGCACGGCGCCTGGCCCGCACCAAGCCGGTCATCGTGGCCAAGTCGGACACCATGGGGCTCCGTCTGCCGCCCGGACATGCCGTCCGGACCACCCAGGCGCCGGCCGGGGCGCTGGATGCCATGCTGCGCCAGGCGGGCGTGATCCGCGTGGAAACCGTGGAACAGCTGGTGGATGTGGCGCAGGTGGTGTCCGGGCAGCCACTGCCCGCCGGAGCCGACGTCGCCATCTTCAGCAATTCCCAGGCGCTGGGCAACGTGGTGGCGGACAGTGCCGCCGCGCACGGGCTGGGCGTTGCCCGGGTGGTTTCGGGACTGGACCTTGATGCCGGCCAGTCGGTGGCCCTGCCCGCACTGCGGACCGCCCTCCTTGACGCCCTGGCCTCCGATGCCGTGCACGCCGCCGTCGCCGCGCTGCTGCCTGCCCGAGGGCTGACCGCCGACGCGGTGGCGCAGGTCCTGGCCGAATGTTCAGCTACTGCCGGGAAGCCGGTGGTGGCCGCCTTCACCGGCATCCTGGACCCCGCCATCAACGTGGAGGGCCTGGTGGGAGCGGAGGGCTGTACCGTCCCCTGCTTTTCCAACCCCGGGGCTGCCGTGGCCGCGCTCGCGGCCGTGGTCCGTTATGCGGAGTGGGTCGGCCGTGACCAGGGGCATTTCGTCGAACCCGCCGGCTGCGACCCCCGCAAGGCGGAGGCCGAGCTGGACGCCCTGCTCGGGGACGTCACGGGCGACCAGCTCAAGCAGCTGGACCCGGCCGCGGCTGCTTCGCTGCTGAAGCATTACGGCATCCCGGTCCTGCCCTCTGCAGGATTCACCACACCGGACGAGGCCGTGGCAGCGGCAGATGCGCTGGGCTGGCCGGTGGTGCTGAAAACCACCGACCCCGCGCTGCGGCACCGGCTTGACCTTGGCGGGGTCAGGCTTGGCATTGAGGACGCCGAATCACTGCGCCAAAACGTGGTGCAGATGCGGCGCGCGCTCGCGGCCTACGGTGATCCCGCCCTGGAAGTACAGGCCATGGCGCCGGTGGGACAGGCCTGCACCTTCCGTGCCATCGAGGATCCGTTGCTGGGCCCGGTCATTTCCTTCGGCCTCGCCGGCGACGCCGTCAACCTCCTGGACGACTGGTCACACCGGGTTCCGCCGCTCTCCGCGGCGGACGTGCACGACTTCATCCGAGCTCCGCGGGCGTCCCGGAAGCTCTTCGGCTACCAGGGCCTGCCGGCTGTCGACGTCCCTGCGCTGGAGGACCTGGCCGCCAGGCTGGCCTGGATGAAGGACAACCACCCGGAGATCGCGCTGGTGGAATTCAACCCGGTTTTGTGCGGCACCGCCGGGGCCACCATCCTCGCCGCTGACGTACGCATCGGCAACGCCGCGCAGCGCACGGACAGTGCCCGCCGCGCCATGCTGGGCTGACGCGGTTAGCAAGTGACCGGACGATCTGTGAAAATGGGGGCATGAGCTTCCAGCCTCCCGCTTCGGCGCCCGAAACGCCCGGCAATGAAAACCAGGCACTCCGCCAGCACAGCTCACACAACCACGGAACACAGGGCCAGAGCCTGGAAGACGCGCTGCAGAAGGCCGGCTTCTACCCCCGCCTGGTCTCCGACGTCGTCGACGACGCACTGGACGGCCGGGACTGCGTGGCCCACCTGGTGCACCTGGAAACCCACTTCGACCGGGCAGAGGTGCGCCGCCACATCACCGTGCTGGTCCTCACCGCGGACATGCTGGTGATCACCCACGTGGATGACCAGCAACTGGACGAGGCGGGGGAGCAAATCGTCGCCCAGATCTCCACCGAGTCCGTTCCCGTGGCCCAGATCCGGTCCGTGGTCCTGAGCTACATGTACGCCCAGCCGCAGAACTACAAGCCCTCCGACCCCGTCCGGGAACTCACGTTGTCCATTGCATGGTCCGGTGGCCAGCGACTGGACATGGGTCCGGCCAGCTGCGGCGATCCGCAGTGCGAAGCTGACCACGGCTACACCGGAACCATCGCCCAGGAAGACATCGTGCTCCGCATCAGCGCGGAGGCAGACGGGCTGCAGGCAGTGCAGGACGCCAAGCTCTTCGCCAGGGCCCTGCGGGCGGTCAACACCGGTTCCGCGGCTCCCGTAACCCATGCCCAGTCCATGGGTCCGCGGACGCGGTCCGGGGTGTTCGGAAACCGGCTCAGCCGCGGGCACCAGCAGCGCTGAGATGCCGGAAGACCGCCACCGCGCCATCCAGGAAACCCCAACCATCGGCCGCACGCCCGACCTTCCAGCCCCTCCCGCCTACGGACAGCGTTCCGTGGCTGAAGTCCTCACCAGCGCCGCGGCAAGCCTCGGCGTGGTGGGCTTTACCAATACCCTTGGGCTACCGGACGCGTCCCGGGTCTGCGTTGTACTGGCTGATGGCCTGGGCAGGAACCTGCTGAAGCAAAAGGCGGCCCACACGCCCTTCCTGCGGTCCGTGATCCAGACGGGGCAGGGCGAGGTCCCCGTGTGGCTGGATTCCGCCTTCCCTTCCACCACGGCGGCGGCGCTGTCCAGCTTTGGAACCGGACTTCCGCCGGGCCAGCACGGCATGGTGGGCTACGACGTCCTGGACCCTGACCAGGACAAGGTGGTCAATCTGCTGGGGAACTGGGATCCGGGCGTCGACCCGTCCACCTGGCAGCCTTTCCCCACGGTGTTTGAACAGATCGCCGAACAGGTGGACGTCAGCACCGTCAGCCTCTCCCAGTTCGACGGCTCGCCCATGACCCGCGCCGCGCTGCGGGGCGGCAGGTTCATCTCCGGGATAACCGCGCATGCGCGGACCGCGGCCGCGGCCGAGGCCATGGCGGCCTCTGGCCCGTCCCTCATGTACTTCTACGTCAACGAACTGGACAAGGCGGGCCACCGCCACGGCTGCCGTTCCGAGCAGTGGGAACACCAGCTGGAGGAGCTCGATTCCACCGTCAAACGGCTCAACTCCACGCTTCCCGCCGGCACCACCATTGTGCTCACCGCAGACCACGGCATGCTGGACGTCCCGGAATCCCAGCGGATTGATTTCTCCACCGACCCCGGGTTGGTGGACGGGGTGCGCCATACGGCCGGTGAACCGCGGATGGTGCACCTGTATCTGGAGGAGGCGGACCTGGAAGCCGGTGCTGGGGCAGCGGAACGTTTGCTTGCCGCCTGGAAGGCGCGGTTCGGCGACCGGGTATGGGCCTTTACGCGCCAGGAAGCCGTTGCCGGGGGACTTTTTGGTGACGTCCGTCCCGCTGTTGCGGGCAGGATCGGTGACGTGATGATCGCGGCGCGTGACGCCGTCGCACTTTATGACGGCCGGCGCATGCGGCCCACCGCCATGGAAGTGGTGGGCCAGCACGGCTCGCTGACGAAGGCGGAGCGGGAGGTCCCGCTGCTCTGCTTCACCGCCGAAGGAAGGAACCGCCGGCGTGGCTGAACTCATCTTCTTCTCCGGCACCATGGACTGCGGTAAATCGACGCTGGCGCTGCAGATGGACTACAACCACCGGGCCCGCGGCCGCGGCGGCGTCCGCTTCAGCCGCAACGACCGCGCCGGAGAGTCCCGGATCTCCAGCCGCCTGGGCCTGGAGACGGACGCCGTGGAGGTGCTGGACAGCACCGACTTCTGGGAAGAAGTCATGCTTCGCCGCACCCAGGGCCAGCGTGTGGATTACCTGATCTGCGACGAGGCCCAGTTCTACTCCCCGGAGCAGGTGGAGCAGCTGGCCAAGGTGGTGGACGAAATCGACGTCGACGTCTTTGCCTTCGGCATCACGGCCGACTTCCGCACCAGGCTGTTCCCGGGTTCGCAGCGGCTCATCGAGCTTGCCGACCGGGTTCAGGTGCTGCAGGTGGAGGCGCTCTGCTGGTGCGGGCGGCGTGCAACGCACAACGCCAGGACGGTCGACGGCGTCATGGTCACCGAGGGCGCGCAGGTGGTGGTGGGTGACGTGGACATGGTGGTTGAGGCTGCCGCCGCCCCGGACGCCGGGCATGTACCCGTAGTGGGCTACGAAACGCTGTGCCGGCGCCACTTCATGCGGCGGGTGACGGCCCACGGCGCCAACCTGATGGCCCAGCAGGACCAGTTGCTCCCGTTCGACGTCGACGCCTGCCTCTGGCGCGGTTCCGGCGGACCCGGCGGGAGCCGAGGGGCTTAGCCCCACCCTCTTCGTCAAAGAAACCCCTGAAGCGGGGCTGCCCTTGAAACTGAGGTGGCCAGCTCTGTTTGTCGGACCCCCTTGCCATGATGGGTTTATGGGGAAGGCGGCGGCGGTGAGGGCGTTCGAGGAGATCCGTGTTGCCCTTGCTGTGCTTCAGGCTGAGGTGGACGGGGCGGGTCTGGAGGCGTTCGCGGATGCTGATCCGCTGGCCGGTCTGGCCGATGGCTGCCTGGATATTCTTGCCGGGGCCCGGGAGGTGGAGGCGCGGGTTGCGGGGGTGAAGGCGAAGGCTGCGGTGGCGTACGCGGAGGCTGCGCATGCTGTGGCGGGGCCGGGGGCGCCGGTGGTGGCGCAGGAGATGGCGGTCGCGGCGGAGATCGGGTGCGTGCTGGCCCTGGGTCCGCGGGCGGCGGCGTCGTTCCTGGCCACCTCCCACGCCCTGACCAGCAGCTTGCCGCGGACTTTGGAGGCGCTGCAGTCCGGGACCCTGTCGTGGCAGCACGCGATAGTGATGGCAGATGAGACGGCGAGCCTTGATGCGGCGGGGGCGGCGGCGTTGGAGGCGCATTTCCTGCCACCCGATACACCGGACCCGGACGCCCCTGACCTGGACGCACATGACCCGGCCCGCGGCTGCCCGGTTGGGGAGCTGCCGGCGCACCGGTTCCGGGTCAAGGCCCGGACCTGGCGGGAACGCCACCACGCCGAATCGATCGAGAAGCGGCATGCCAGGGGTGTGGCGGAGCGGCGGGTGGAGTTCCGGGCGGACCGGGACGGGATGGCGTGGCTGGGCGCGTACCTGCCCGCGGACCAGGCCATGTCTGGGTGGAACCGGCTCACCGCTGCCGCACGGGGTTTGCAGGGGCCGGCCGAGGACAGGACCATGCCCCAGCTGCGGGCCGACAATTTCGCCGCAGCGATCCTCGGAGGCGGCAACACCCGGGGCGGCAGCACCAGTCTCATCAGTGCCAGTGCCAGTGCCACTGCCGGCGTCGTGGCTGCTGCCGGGCCGGGCGCCGGCACCAGCGGCAGCGGTACCAGCGCCGCATCGGGAACTGGCCACCGGCCGTCGCCGGTCCGCGCCGAGGTGCTGGTTACGGTTCCGGTGTTCGCGCTGATGGGCCTGACCGATGAGCCGGCGATGCTGGACGGGTATGGTCCGGTGCCGGCGTCGATGGCGCGGCGACTGGTCGCGGACGGGGCGGCCTCGTTTTACCGGGTGTTGGTGGACCCGCGGGACGGGGCGCCGTTGGAGATCGGCCGGAAGAGTTACCGGGTTCCCAGGGCGATGCGGGCCTGGCTGCGGATGCGGGACGGGAAATGCCCGTTCCCGGGCTGCAGCAACACCTCCCTGGACACGGAGGCCGACCATCTCCTCGCCTGGCACCACGGCGGCACCACCGGCATCAGCAACCTGGGACAGCCCTGCCCGAAACACCACCGGCTCCGGCACACCACCGCCTGGAAACCCACCCCGGCCAGCAAAAACAAACCACCCGGCTGGACCTCACCCACCGGCCGCCACTACACAAGCGAACACCAGGACTGGGAACCACCAAAGTGGCCGCCAGGATTCCTGCCCGGCGAACGAAGCCTCCTCGAAGAGGCACTTCAGGAATACCTCAGCGCTTGAGCCTTTGGAGCATGTCGCCGTACGTGAACGTGGCGGCCGTCAGTGTACGCGGCGATAGCGGATGTGCGTTGCCAGCGGCGAGTGGAGCACTTCGGCGGGTTCAAAGCCGAAGGATTCAACGCCGTCGAAAATCCGTTCCCCTGACCCGAGCAGCACCGGCGCGATGTCGAGGGTGAGTTCGTCGATTACTCCCGCGATCAGCGCCTGCCGGACGGTAGACGCCCCGCCGGCGATGTCCACGCCTTTGTCCCCGGCGGTGTCACGGGCGGCAGCGTAGGCGGCATCGAAGCCGTCGGTGATGAAATGGAAGGTCGTCCCGCCCTCCATCTGGAGGGAGTCGCGGGCATGATGCGTGAGGACGAACACTGGCGCGTGGTAGGGCGGTTCGGGTCCCCACCAACCGCTCCATTCCCCGTCCCAGTCTCCGCGGATAGGGCCGAACATGTTCCGCCCCATCACATAAGCGCCGCGCGGGCGCATAAGCCATTCGCTGGCCACCTTGTCGGCGTCGTTGGCCCGGGGGTCGCCCAGGTGCCACGCATGCAGTTCCATGCCGCGTCTACCCAAGGGGTTGTCGCGGCTTTGGTCCGGCCCGGCGACGAAACCGTCCAGGGAGATGGACATGTGGCAGGTTGTGTCCGGCACCGCAGACCTCCTGGTGATTGCGCTATGTGAAGCGGCCGTGTGGTGGGGAGCCTAGCACGCGCCCGTGCGTAACGCGGCCAATGCCATCATCGGTGCGGGGAGGGAGCTTCTAGTCGCTCCGCGTGCCAAAAACGATTTCGTCCCAGGACGGCACGCTGGACCGCTTGGGCCGTGCGGGCCGTTCCGGCGCCTCAGTCTCCGGCAGCTGTCCGGTGGAGGGGGAAGCGTCTTCCTGCTTCGCCGCCGGGCGGCGGGGATTGCTGCCCAGCAGCTCGTCCAGCCCGGCGCCGCCGGAAGTTCCGGAACCAGCCCCGGGAGTCGGACCGGAGGGCTTCTGCGGGGACGCCGCAATGGTGATTTCCCTCGTGTCGGTGCTGACGCCGTCGTGAAGCCGCAGCGCATCATCGTGGCTGTCACGGTGCGGCGGAAGGATGCTGAGCCTCGACAGCATGGAAGGCCTGGTGTCCCTGCGCCTGATGAAGGAGTCGCCCTGGGCTGCCGGCGCATCCCGCTGGTCATCCTGTGGTTCCGTCTCCCCGGCCTCAGGTTCAGCCGCCACTTCGGAAGGGCGCGGGTGGGCAGCGGGCACGCCATGGGTCAGCAGCAGCGCCAGTGCGTCGTCGGAATCCTCATCCACGCCCAGGCGCTGGCCGCGGCGGGAGCGGAGCATGTCAAGGAGGCCGTCGGATTCCTTGCCGGAATCCTGCACGGGCACTCCCTGGCCGGCCGGCGACGTCCTGGACGCATCCGCGTCCGTCTCGAAATCAAAGGGGCGGTCGGAAACCGCGGTGAGGCGGCGGGCAGGAACGGGCCCGTCCAGCGGTTCAAGTTCGCTCAGCTGCTGCGCCCAGCGGTTGGTGTTCTGCAGGGACTTCCGTGCCGGGCTGAAGGTCCACAGTGCAGGAGGTTCTTCGCCAATTCCCGAGGTACCCCCGGGCTTGGCTTCGAAACTTGCTGAGACAGTCCAGGTACCGTCCTGGCGCCGCCACGAGTCCCACTCCACGGTTGAGGGGTCGATGCCGTGGGCGGACAGGCGGTGGGCCACCATGTCGTTCAGCGTTGCCGGGTTGTCGCCGAAGGCGGACCGGTAGACGTCGTGGCCGGGGGAAGGCGCCGCGACTTCAACTTTCCGCGCCTGCTGGGCAACATATTCGCGCTCCGCCAAGACAGGGCCCTCGTAACGCTCCACCTTGGCCAGCGGCATCCCGGACAGCTCGGCGACGTCCGCAGCCGTGGCACCGGCACGGATCCGTGCCTGGATGTCCCGGGGGGACATGGGAACGGCCGGCCTCTCCGTCCGCGGCCTGGCCGTGGACCGGCTGGCCGTCCTGAGGGCCTCATCGATCGGCAGCTGGAACATCTCGCCGCCGGGCCCGCTTAACAGGAGATGCGTTCCGTCGTCGTGCACGCCTACAAGCCGTAGATCCTGCATACAAATCCTCCACCCTGGCATTACTATCAATCGAAACTCTGCCACCCGGCGGCGGGGAATTGGCTCAAGGAGCAGGGCGCGCCGTCATTTTCCGCTGGAAGCAGGCCCGAAAGGTGCGTGCGGGCGCAAGGACCGGCGGCCCCGGCGGCGTCAGTGCCGCGTCAGGGCTGCCGTCAGCTGGTCCGGATGGCGGGTCGAGGCGAGCCAGTAGGGGGTCCGGTCGGCGGGGTCCGTGATCTCGATTTTTACGACGGGATCGA
Source organism: Arthrobacter sp. StoSoilB19 (assembly GCF_019977275.1). Lineage (NCBI taxonomy): Bacteria > Bacillati > Actinomycetota > Actinomycetes > Micrococcales > Micrococcaceae > Arthrobacter > Arthrobacter sp. StoSoilB19. Next base: position 1,795,596 of record NZ_AP024650.1, read on the forward strand.
TCCAGCCGCGGATGCACAGGTAGGCGAGCCCGTTGAGCCGGGTGCCCCGTTCCGCGGTCGCCTCCCCGGCCTTGAACTGCTGCACAGCGCCGACGAAACGGCGTTCGATGGTGGCCCTTCCAACGGTGAGGGTGTCAGCCGTGACCGAAATGACGGGGGTGGAAACAACCAGGAGGACCGCGATGATGGCGAAAAGCACCAATGCCGCGGTGTAGCCTGCCGCCATGCTGATGGGGGCGAAAACCAGGATGCCCGCTGCGGAGACGCCGGCCGCGATGATCCAGATCCAGGCGTTGGGCCACAGCTTCTCCCTGTAGACAACAGGTGTCCCGGCAGAGGGTGTGCTGGGAACGGACGCAGGCGAGCTTGAATCGGGCATAGCCCAAGCTTTCCACCTTTGGCCGGCTATTTCACCTTGGGACAGGCTCTGCGGCCCGGCCTCCCCGGGAGTCTCCCTAGGAGTGATTTGGGGGCGCGGGTTAGAGTGAGTGACTGTGACTGATCATCCCGCCACGGTAGACCTTGTCCCGGACGCAGCCTTGCCCGCCACCGCCGCTCCCACCCTGCAGGTCCAGTTGAAGATGCTGGATCCTGAGCTGGAAGCACCGTCCTACGCACATCCGGGCGACGCCGGCGCAGACCTCCGCGCCCGCGAGGACGTGGTCCTGATGCCCGGTGAGCGCAAATTGGTCCCCACCGGCGTGGCCATTGCCCTTCCTTATGGGTTCGTGGCGCTGATCCACCCCCGCTCCGGCCTGGCCACCAAGCATGGCCTGACGATCGTGAACGCCCCCGGGACCGTTGACGCGGGCTACCGGGGCGAGATTTCGGTAACACTGCTGAACACCGATTCGTCCCAGCCCATTGAGCTCCGGCGCGGCGATAGAATTGCCCAAATGGTTATCCAGCGGGTGGAGCACGCCCAATTCATTCCTGTCAGCGAACTGAGCGGATCCGTGCGGGGCACCGGAGGCTTCGGTTCCACCGGCGGGTTCAGCGTCCCCGGAGCCTGACCTTTAGGCTGCACCCGCAGCCACGCCGGCATGCACGACGGCGGAACCTCCAAAGTTTCGCCGGCAGGTTTCAGGACTGGCACTTTTCCAGAATTAAGGAGTCACCCATGGTCTTTGGGTTCGGCAGGAAAGCAAAGAGTGAAGAGCCGGCAGAGCCGGCCGACGAGCTCACGGTTGCGGACGGCGAAGAAAGCGGATCCGCCACCGCCGCCCGCCGCCAGGACGGCCCCTTCGATGAGGCCGAGATCAGCAGCCGCGACGGCTATGTGGATCTTGGTGCCTTGCTGATCACGCCCAGCGAGGGCCTTCAGCTCCGCCTCGAAGTCGAGGAGGCAACACAGCGCGTGGTGGCGGTGACGCTCGACCTGGACGGCTCCAGCCTCCAGCTGCAGGCCTTTGCAGCGCCCAAAACCGAGACCTTGTGGGATGAGATCCGCGAACAGATCGGCCAGTCGGTCGGTGCGCAGGGCGGCCAGGTTGAAGAGGTGGAAGGGGCTTTCGGTACCGAGCTGGTGGCCAAGCTGCCTGCCGGGCTCCCGGACGGGAGCCAGGGCTACCGCGTGGCCCGGTTCATCGGCGTCGATGGTCCCCGCTGGTTCCTGCGCGGCGTCCTGGGCGGACCTGCGGCGCTGGAACGCCCCGCCGCGGAACCGCTCGAAGCACTGTTCCGGCAGGTCGTAGTGGTCCGTGGCGACAGCCCCATGCCCCCGCGGGACCTCCTGCAGCTGAGGCTGCCGAAGGACGCCTCCGCCACTCCTCCGCCCGCCGCGCCCACCCTGGAGGAGCCCGAACGTGGTCCCGAAATTACCCAGATCGGCTGAGTCTCCCTACAACAACCCGGTCCATGCGTCCGGCCGGATCACCCCACTGGAGCAACTTCCTGACAAGGGACGCGTCATGTGCCAGGGGCACATTGAATCGGTGACCTTTGTCCCTGCCGACCGGACCCCGGAATTCAGTGCCATTCTGTCCGAGGATGACGCCGAACGTCCGGGCCCTGGTCCGAAGCGGGGCAGGCCGCCCCGGCTCCGTGTCGTCTGGGTGGGCCGCCGCCGCGTGCCGGGCATCGAAGCGGGCGCGCGGATCCGGGTTGAGGGGATGCTGGCCCGGGGCGAAGACATGCCCACCATATTCAATCCCCGCTACGAGATACTGTCCCGCCAGGAGAACGAATGACCGCGCAAGAGCCCGAACAGCCATCCGGCCCTGCACATCCGGGCAGAGAACAGCAGGGCAGGCCGCAGGCTCCCGGTCCATCACCCGTTGCCGGCCTCGCCGCCGGGTACGCCGCCAAAGCGGGACTCCACCGCACCCACGACGGGCAGGTGGACGTGCTGCGCAGCGCCGGGGGAGTGCAGGGAATTGCCGAGAGCATCGTTCCCGGCCTGGTGTTCCTGGTGGCGTTCACCATCACCCGCGAGCTCACGCTGTCACTGGTGGCCGCCCTGGCATCGGCAGCCGTGTTCACCGTTGTCCGCCTGATACAGCGGCGGCCTCTGACCCAGGCCCTGGCGGGGATTGTCGGCGTCGGCATCTCCGCCTGGCTGGCCAACACCACCGGCAAGGCCGAAGACTTCTACCTCCCCGGCTTCTTCACCAACGCCGCCTACATCCTGGCGATGGTCATCTCTATTGCCGTGAAGTGGCCCGTGGCCGGGCTCCTCTTTGGCTTCATCCGCAACGAGGGCGTGGAATGGCGTAAGGAACCTGACCGGGTCAAGGCGTACCGCCTGGGCACCTGGATCATCGTGGGCGTCCTGGCGCTCCGGCTCATTGTGCAGGTGCCCCTCTACCTGATGGGCACCGACGGCCTGGCCGCCCTCGCCACCACACGGCTCATTATGGGCGCCCCCCTGTACATCCTGGGCGTCTGGGTGGCCTGGCTGGTGACCCGGCCTGCCCCGGCGGAGCCTGAAGCCGGCACAGACCAGCCCGCCTGACAGACCAGCCCGCCTGACGGCCAGGCCGCCCCGCCTCTCCCCGGGCAGCGGCGGACCTAGCCGTCGAAGCCGTCGTCCTCCGGGACCGGGCCGTATCCGCTGGCGGTGGCCGGCTGGGCGCTGCCGCCCGCCTGCTCTCCACCGTTGATGCCGGCGGTGTCGATGCTGCCGGGTGCGGAGGAAAGCAGCTCCCGCAGCCGGTCCTCGGCGGCGATGGTGGTGACGAAGAAGAGTTCATCGCCGCCGTCGATCACGTCGTCGCGGCTGGGGGTAATGGGTGCCTGGTCCCGCAGGATCGCCACCAGGGTGGCGTCCTCCGGCCAGTGGATGTCGCCCACGGTCATGCCGATCACGTGCGAATCATGCGGGACGGTGAATTCCACCAGCGACGCCACGCCCGTCTGAAGCGTCAGCAGCCGGACCAGGTCGCCGATCTCCACTGCCTCTTCCACCAGGGCCGTCATCAGCTGCGGGGTGTTCACGGCGACGTCGACACCCCATGAATCGTTGAACATCCAGTCGTTCTTGGGGTTGTTCACCCGGCCCACCGTCCGGCCAACCCCGAACTCGGTCTTGGCCAGCAGGGACACCACCAGGTTCACCTTGTCATCGCCCGTGGCGGAAACCACCACGTCGGCGTCTTCCACCTTCGCGCCCTGCAGCGTGGAGAGCTCGCAGGCGTCACCCACCAGCCAGTGAGCGCCCCGCAGGCCGCTGCGCCCGATCACTTCCGGTTTGAGGTCGATAAGGAGGATTTCGTGCTTGTGCGCCAGCAGTTCGCGGGCAATGGACGATCCGACGCTGCCGGCGCCGACAATAACGACTTTCACTGATACTCCTTGGCGGGGGCTTTGGCGAGGATCTGGGCGATCTGGGCGCTGCGGTCCACCTGCAGCATGGCGTGCACGGTGTCGCCATCCTGGTAGGCGGTTCCGGCGTCGGGCAGCAGGCCCTCGCCGAAGCGGGTCAGGTACGCCACGCGCACATCGGCAGCCTTCTCAATGCTGCTGATGCGGTGCCCGATCCAGCCGGCGTCGAGGTCCAGTTCGGCCAGGACCAGGCGTCCTGAGGGCTCCCGGAAGTCGCCCGCGAGGTGCTGTTCGGGAAGGATGCGGCGCAGCACCTGGTCGGCGCTCCAGCGGACGGCCGCCACGGTGGGAATGCCAAGGCGCTGGTAAATCTCGGCGCGTCCCGGGTCATAGATCCTTGCGACGACGTGCGGGACGTGGAAGGTCTCACGGGCCACCCGGGTGGCCAGGATGTTGGAGTTGTCCCCGCTGGAGACCGCGGCGAAGGCATAGGCCTCGCCCACCCCGGCCTGCTTGAGGGTGTCCCGGTCAAAGCCAATGCCCGTGACTTTCCGTCCGGTAAAGCCCTGGCGGAGCCGGCGGAAGGCGCGGTCGTCCTGGTCGATGATGGCCACGGAATGTCCGGCATCCTCCAGCGTGTGCGCCAGCGTTGCCCCCACCCGGCCACATCCCATGATCACGAAATGCGCCACCGTATCTCCTCCATATGTAAGTCAGGATCGTGCAGCTAGAACTCTACCGGCACGGCCCTGGTTAGGCCCGGCCGGGGCCCGTCATGACATCGTCCGCGATTCAGACTAGCTTTGTGGGGTGTTGACAATACTGAACGCCGTCAAACGCGTGCTGGTGGGCAGGCCGTTCCGGAACGACCGGCTGGCCCATACCCTGCTTCCCAAGAAGATCGCACTGCCGATCTTCGCCTCCGACGCCCTTTCCTCCGTAGCCTACGCGCCGGACGAGATCCTCCTGACCCTTGCCCTGGCAGGTGTGAGCGCCGTGGCGATCTCGCCCCTGGTGGGACTGGCGGTCATGGTGGTCCTGCTGACCGTTGTCGCTTCCTACCGGCAAAACGTCCACGCGTACCCGTCGGGCGGCGGCGACTACGAGATCGCCAACGTAAACCTCGGCAAGTACGCCGGGCTGACGGTAGCCTCGGCCCTCCTGGTGGACTATGTCCTGACCGTTGCCGTGTCCATGTCCTCGGCAGCGGCGTACCTCACCACTGCTGTACCGTCACTGCACGGTGAGCAGGCCGTCATCGCCACCATCGGCGTCGTCATCCTTGCCCTGGTCAACCTGCGCGGCATCAAGGAAGCGGGCAGCGTATTCGCCGTCCCCACCTACATCTTCATGGCATCGATCCTGGGCATGACCGCGGTGGGCGTGTTCCAGGCCGCAACGGGGCAGCTGGGGGAGGCGCCGTCGGCGGCCTTCACCATCGTCCCCACGGAAGGCTTCGACCAGGGCCTGGTGGGCCTGGCCGGCGCGTTCCTGCTGCTCCGGGCCTTCTCCTCCGGCGCCGCAGCGCTTACGGGCGTGGAAGCGATCAGCAACGGCGTGCCGAACTTCAGGCACCCAAAGAGCAAGAATGCGGCCACCACCCTCCTGCTCCTGGGGGTGATCGGCGCCGCGATGCTGGCCGGCATCATCTACCTGGCCAACGCCACCAAGGTCCACATCGTGCTGGATCCGGCCACGGAATTCCTGCTCGACGGGAACCCGCTGCCGGAGGGATACGTCCAGAACCCGGCCATCAGCCAGATTGCCCAGACCATCTTCGGCCCGGGCAGCATCCCGTTCTACATCGTGGTGGCGGCCACCGGCGTCATCCTGGTGTTCGCGTCCAACACGGCCTTCAACGGCTTCCCGGTCCTCGGCTCCATCCTGGCCCAGGACGGCTACCTTCCCCGCCAGCTCCGGACCAGGGGCGACAGGCTTGCGTTCAGCAACGGTGTCCTTGCCCTCGCGGCAGGCGCCCTGGTGCTCATCATTTCGTTCGACGCGGACGTCACCAAGCTCATCCAGCTCTACATCGTGGGCGTCTTCATCTCCTTCACCCTCAGCCAGCTCGGCATGATCCGGCACTGGGGGCGCGAGCTGAAGCTTGCCAAGGACAAAGCCGTCCGGCGCCGGATGATGAAGTCCCGCACCATCAACAGCATCGGCTTCGGCATGACCGGGCTGGTGCTGGTCATCGTCCTCATCACCAAGTTCGAACAGGGCGCCTGGATCGCCCTCCTGGCCATGTTCGTCCTCTTCCTGATCATGTGGAGCATCCGGGCGCATTACGACAACGTGGCCAAGGAACTCGCGGTGGATGAGGACTCCTCACCCCGGGCCCTGCCCACCAGGGTGCACGCCGTCCTGCTGGTGTCCCACGTCCGCAAACCCGTCCTGCGTGCGCTGGCCTACGCCCGTGCGTCCCGGCCCTCCCGGCTGGACGCCATAACGGTGGACATCGACGCGGAGGAAACGGCCCACACCATCGCCGACTGGGAAAAGCTCGAAATCCCGGTCCCGCTGACCGTCCTGGCCAGCCCCTACCGCGAGACGGTCACGCCCATCATGGAGTACATCAAGCAAATGCGCCTGGACTCCCCGCGGGACCTGATCGTGGTCTACATCCCGGAATACGTGGTGGGCAAGTGGTGGGAGCAGCTGGTGCATAACCAGACCGCCCTGCGCATCAAGACCCGCCTGCACTTCGAACCCGGAGTCATGGTGGCCAGTGTTCCGTGGCAGCTCAAATCATCCGAAGAAGCAAAGAACCTCCAGGACGTCCAGTGACCGCAAGAACTTCAACAGCCGCGCCGCAGGCACCGGACGCTGCCGGGCATGCAGGCGAAGAGGCGGTCCTCGACGTCGGGCCCGTGGCCCATGGCGGGCACTGTGTTGCGCGGCATGAGGGCAGGGTCATCTTTGTCCGGCACGCCATCCCGGGAGAGAAAGTCCGGGTCCGGCTGACCGATGCAGCGGACGACGCCAAGTTTTGGCGGGCGGACGTCATCGAGGTGCTCGAGGCTTCCCCCGACCGGGTGGAGCACTTTTGGCATCCTGCGGATTCCCGCCGGGCATGGGGCCACGGCCACCCGCCTGTGGGGGGTGCGGAGTTCGGGCACATGACACTGGCCCGGCAGCGCAGCCTCAAGGCGGATGTCCTGGCCGAACAGCTCACTCGGCTGGCCGGCTTTGAGCAACTGCCCGCCGCCTGGGCGGGCAGCGTGGAGGCGGTAGGGGAAAAGTACGACGGCGGCACCGGCCTTGGGTGGCGCACACGGGCCAGCTTTTCGGTCACCCCCGGCGGCAGGCTGGGAATGCACGCTCACCGTTCCAGCCAGATCATCCCGGTGCGGGAGATGCCCCTGGCCAGCGGCGCCATCAACGCGCTGCGCTTGTGGGACTTGGACCTCCAGGGCATCGAGCGGGTTGAGGTGGCCGCTCCGGCCAACGCTTCCCGGCCCCTGGTGCTCCTTGCGCCCGCGCCCGGGACAAAGGACAAACGGCTGAGGGCAATTGCTGCGGAAGTGGCGGGGGACGTTTCCGTGGCGGCCTTTGATGCGCTGACCGGTGACGTGACACAGCTCCGCGGCCGGACCTGGGTGCAGGAGTCCGCCGAGGGACACGATTTCCGCGTTACCGGAGAGGGCTTCTGGCAGATCCACCGCGACGCGCCCGGGACACTTGTGGGGGCTGTCACAGAATTCCTCCGGCATGGAGACTTCCTCCACCCCGGAGCCGTGGTGGCCGACCTCTACGCAGGAGCCGGGCTCTTCACCGCTGTCCTGGCCGACGCCGTGGGGGAGACCGGGTCCGTGCTCTCGGTCGAAGGGGCGCCCGGCGCCAGCCGCGACGCCCGGAAAAACCTGCACTCCGCGCCGCAGGTGGAGGTGGTCCAGGGCCGCGTGGAACGGGTCCTGCGCCAGAAGCCGCGGAATTTCGACGCCCTGGTCCTTGACCCGCCCAGGGCCGGAGCCGGGAAAGCCGTCGTCGGCCAACTCGTTGCCTCGCAGCCCCGGGCCATTGCCTACGTGTCCTGCGACCCGGCGTCGTTCGCCCGTGACCTGGGTTACTTCCGCCGCTCAGGGTGGGACCTCGCCGGCCTCCGGGCCTTCGACCTGTACCCCCACACCCACCACCTTGAGACCGTGGCACTGCTGGCTCCGGCTCCGTGATGCGGCCGCGGTTTTGGACTACGATGACCGTAGTAGTCCCACGTCGCGCCCGAATTCTCGGCCGGCCGTGTGCAATTTTCGGGCCCTGTAACTACTTAGGGCGTCCTAACTAGCAGGCGGTCAACCGCGCGACAAAGATGAAACTGTTGCGAGAGGAGTCCTGCGATGAGCACTGTGGACAGCTTCGGTTCAAAAGGCAAACTTAATGTAGCCGGAACCGAATACGAAATTTTCCGGTTGAACTCCGTTGAAGGTGCAGAAGCCCTTCCGTTCAGCCTCAAGGTATTGCTTGAAAACCTGCTGAGGACCGAGGACGGCGCGAACATCACTGCCGATCACGTTCGCGCTTTGGCAGGCTGGGATCCGAATGCGGAGCCCGATACAGAAATCCAGTTCACGCCGGCACGCGTGATCATGCAGGACTTCACCGGCGTTCCCTGCGTGGTTGACCTGGCGACGATGCGTGAAGCCGTCAAGGAACTGGGCGGCGACCCCAAGCGGGTCAACCCGCTGGCGCCGGCCGAGATGGTCATCGACCACTCGGTCCAGATCGATGCCTTCGGCAACTCCGGCGCGCTGGAGCGCAACATGGAGATCGAATACCAGCGCAACGGTGAGCGCTACCAGTTCCTGCGCTGGGGCCAGACCGCGTTCGACGACTTCAAGGTGGTTCCCCCGGGAACCGGCATTGTGCACCAGGTCAACATCGAGTACCTGGCCCGCACCGTCATGACCCGCGAAGTGGGCGGCGTCCTGCGCGCCTACCCTGACACCTGCGTAGGCACCGACTCCCACACCACCATGGTCAACGGCCTGGGCGTGCTGGGCTGGGGCGTGGGCGGCATCGAAGCCGAGGCCGCCATGCTCGGCCAGCCCGTCTCCATGCTGATCCCGCGCGTTGTGGGTTTCAAGCTCAGCGGCAGCATCCCCGCCGGCGCCACCGCAACCGACGTAGTGCTGACCATCACCGAGATGCTCCGCAAGCACGGCGTGGTGGGCAAGTTCGTGGAGTTCTACGGCGAGGGTGTCGCAGCGGTGCCGCTGGCCAACCGCGCCACCATCGGCAACATGAGCCCGGAATTCGGCTCCACGGCTGCCATGTTCCCGATCGACGACGTCACCCTGGACTACCTGCGCCTCACCGGCCGCTCCGAGCAGAACGTCGCCCTCGTGGAGGCGTACGCGAAGGAACAGGGCCTGTGGCACGACGCGTCGCGCGACATCAAGTTCTCCGAGTACCTGGAACTGGACCTGTCCACCGTTGTCCCGTCCATTGCAGGCCCCAAGCGCCCGCAGGACCGCATCGAGTTGACCGAGGCCAAGGACGAGTTCCGCCACGACCTCAAGAACTACGTGTCCCATGACGCCAACGCGGGCACCCTGGACGAGTCCCTCGAAGAGAGCTTCCCGGCCTCCGACGCCCCGTCCTTCACCTCCGGCGGAACCCACGTCTCCGACACCGACCGCGAACCGCCGAAGTACTCGGCGGCCCACGGCGGCGCCGGGCGGATCACCAGCCCGGTTCCCGTGAAGATGGCTGACGGACGCGAGTTCGAGCTGGACCACGGCGCGGTCACCATCGCGTCCATCACGTCCTGCACCAACACGTCCAACCCCTCGGTCATGCTGGCCGCCGCCGTCCTGGCGCGCAACGCCGTCGAAAAGGGCCTCACCGCCAAGCCGTGGGTCAAGACCTCAGTCGCCCCGGGTTCGAAGGTTGTCACCGACTACTACGAAAAGTCCGGCCTGACCCCCTACCTGGAGAAGCTCGGCTTCTACATCGTGGGCTACGGCTGCGCCACCTGCATCGGCAACTCCGGCCCGCTGGAACCCGAGATCTCCGAGGCCATCCAGGCCAACGACCTCGCCGTCAGCGCCGTCCTGTCGGGCAACCGCAACTTCGAAGGCCGGATCAACCCGGACGTCAAGATGAACTACCTGGCGTCCCCGCCGCTGGTCATCGCCTACGCCCTGGCCGGTTCCATGGACTTCGACTTCGAGACCGACGCGCTCGGCAAGGACGAGGCCGGCAACGACGTCTTCCTGAAGGACATCTGGCCCAACCCCGTAGAGGTCCAGCAGGTCATCGATTCCTCGATCGACAAGGAAATGTTCGCCAAGGGCTACGAGGGCGTCTTCGACGGCGACGACCGCTGGAAGGCACTGGACACCCCGGCTGGCGACACCTTCGCCTGGGATCCGAACTCCACCTACGTCCGGAAGCCCCCGTACTTCGAGGGCATGCAGGCGACGCCGGAACCGGTCAAGGACATCACCGGCGCCCGCGTGCTGCTGAAGCTCGGCGACTCCGTCACCACCGACCACATCTCACCGGCCGGTTCGTTCAAGTCCGACACCCCCGCCGGCCAGTACCTGCTGGCCAACGGCGTGGAGCGCAAGGACTTCAACTCCTACGGCTCGCGCCGTGGCAACCACGAGGTGATGATCCGCGGTACGTTCGCGAACATCCGCATCAAGAACCAGCTCCTGGACGGTGTTGAGGGTGGCTTCACCCGCGACTTCACCCAGGCTGACGGCCCGCAGGCCTACGTCTACGACGCCGCGCAGAACTACCAGGCAGCCGGCACCCCGCTGGTGGTCCTGGCCGGCAAGGAGTACGGCTCCGGTTCGTCCCGTGACTGGGCCGCCAAGGGTACCGCCCTGCTGGGTGTCAAGGCTGTCATCGCCGAAAGCTACGAGCGCATCCACCGCTCCAACCTGATCGGCATGGGCGTCCTGCCGCTGCAGTTCCCGGCCGGGGAGAACGCTGCCAGCCTGGGCCTGACCGGCACGGAAACCTTCTCGGTGGAGGGCGTCACTGCCCTGAACGAGGGCACCACGCCCAAGACCCTGAAGATCACCGCCACCGCCGAGGACGGCTCCTCGAAGTCGTTCGACGCCGTCCTGCGCATCGATACGCCGGGTGAAGCGGACTACTACCGCAACGGCGGCATCCTGCAGTACGTGCTGCGCCAGATCTCCGCCAACTAGCGGTAACTGCCAGCAGGCACCATCCTCCCGAAGCCCCGGCCGGTCACCGACCAGCCGGGGCTTCGGCTTTGCAGCCAAGCCAAGGCGTTAGAGTTAAACGGCACGTCTACCACCCGAAGGAGGGGTCATTGGGAATCTTGGACACCATCCGGAATCCGCAGGACCTGAACGAGTTGACCGAGGAACAGCTGGAACAGCTGGCCTCGGAGATCAGGGAATTCCTGATCACTAACGTTTCCCAGACGGGCGGCCACCTCGGACCCAACCTCGGCGTCGTGGAGCTGACGCTGGCCGTGCACCGCATTTTCGAATCGCCCCGCGACAGCATCGTCTTCGACACGGGCCACCAGTCCTACGTCCATAAGCTGCTGACCGGACGCCAGGACTTCAGCACCCTTCGCCAGGAAGGCGGACTCTCCGGCTACCCCGCGCGGGCCGAATCGGAGCACGACATCGTCGAAAGCTCCCACGCATCCTCCTCCCTGTCCTGGGCCGACGGCATCTCCCGCGCCCGCCAGCTCACGGGAGAAGGCGACAGGCACGTCGTCGCCATCGTGGGCGACGGCGCCCTCACCGGAGGGATGGCCTGGGAAGCCATCAACAACATCGCCGCGGACAAGAAGCGCCGCGTCGTCATCGTGGTCAACGACAACGGCCGCTCCTACGCACCCACCGTCGGCGGATTCGCCGACTACCTTGCCTCCCTGCGCCCCACCATCGACTCCTTCCGCGCCGCGCCGGCGTATGAGGGCGCACTGGACTGGTGGAAGAAGAAGCTCCAGAACGGTGGCCCGGTGGGCCAGTTCACCTACAAGAGCCTGCATGCCATGAAGAAGGGCATCAAGGACTGGTGGGCCCCGCAGGGCATGTTCGAGGACCTGGGCATGAAATACATCGGTCCGGTGGACGGGCACAACCTCCAGGCCATGGAACACGCGCTCTCCACCGCCAGGAACTACGGCGGCCCCGTCATCGTCCACGCCATGACGGAGAAGGGCCACGGCTACGCTCCTGCCCGGGCCCATGAAGCAGACCAGTTCCACGCCGTCGGCATCATCGACCCCGAGACCGGCGAACCAACCGGCAGTGGGGGCGCCCAGTCCTGGACCTCCGTCTTCGCCGATGAGATCGCCGCCATCGCCGACGAGCGCGAGGACATTGTCGGCATCACCGGCGCCATGCTGATCCCGGTGGGCCTGCACAAATTTGCGGCCAAGCACCCCGAGCGCGTGATCGACGTCGGGATCGCCGAACAGCATGCGCTCACCGCGGCCGCCGGCATGGCCTTTGGCGGGCTGCATCCGGTGGTTGCCGTCTATGCCACTTTCCTGAACCGTGCCTTCGACCAACTGCTGATGGACGTGGCCCTGCACAAGGCAGGCGTCACCATTGTCCTGGACCGTGCAGGGGTCACCGGCCCGGACGGCGCCAGCCACCACGGCATGTGGGACATGGCCATGGTCCAGATCGTCCCCGGCCTCCACCTGGCAGCGCCCCGCGACGCCACCCGGCTCCGGGAGGAACTGCGCGAAGCGGTGGCCATCAGCGACGCCCCCAGCGTGGTCCGCTTCTCCAAGGGCTCCGTTGGTCCGGCGGTCGAGGCGCTGGAGCGGTTGAGCGACGGCGTGGACATCCTTGCCCGCCGCCCCTCCGGCTCCACCGAGAACGACGTCCTGATCGTCAGCGTCGGCGCGATGTCCGAGCTGGCCCTCGACGTTTCCAACCGGCTCGGGGCGCAGGGCATCAGCACCACCGTAGTGGATCCGCGCTGGGTCCTCCCGGTCCGTCATTCCATCATCGCGCTGGCCTCGCACCACCGGCTGGTGATCTGCATCGAAGACGGCGTCCGCGCCGGTGGCGTGGGATCGCGCATCCGGCAGGAGATGCGGGCGGCAGGCGTGGACACCGCCCTGAACGAGGTTGGCCTGCCCGTCGAGTTCCTGGAGCATGGCACCCGCAACCAGGTGCTGGAGCGCGTTGGGCTGACCGCCCAGCAGATCACTCACGACGTCGTTGCGCAGGTCCTGGGAACCAAGGTTCCGTTTGCGCGGCCCCTGCCCGGGCAGCAGCACCCCACCACCGGCAGCCTCCCGATCCTGTGAGGGACGAGGACGAGCTGAAGTATCCCGGCCCCGCCGGGGAGTCCGGACCGGTCCTGCACACCACCACCACGCGCGTTCCCAACGGTCTAAAGCCGGGACAGCTGGTGGTCTCCCGGAACCGGAAGTGGAACGGCAAGGCCCACTGGGTGGTGCCGGGCCGGTACCTGGGCGAAGACCGGCACGGGTGGTGGATCTTCCAGGGCACCAACGAGTTCTGCTCCCGCCCCGGCGCCGCTTTCTACACGCGCTCCGACGCCGTCCTGCTGGTGCCGCGCGAGGGTGACTGGGTGGCCACGTTCTACGACTCCGCGCATCCGGCGGGAGTACGGGTCTACATCGACCTGGCGGTGGGCCACGAATGGACACACATCCGGCCGGCGGTGACCGAGTTCCACGTGATCGACATGGACCTGGACGTCATCCGGACGGCTGACCGCGGCGTCTTCATCGACGACCAGGACGAGTTCGCCGAACACAGCGTCTCCATGCGCTACCCGCAGCAACTGATTGAGGACATCCAAGCCGCAGCGGACGGGCTTTACCACGCCGTGAAGGCACAGCAGGCGCCATTCGACGGCACCGACGTCGAATGGTTTACAGAAGGACGTAAATGAGCGGCATTGTCAGGGTCTACAAGCGCGACGACGAGGGCACCCTCCACTTCCGGGAGGCCTGGTTCGACGAGGAGTACTCCCAGTTCGTCATGAACTTCGGAGCCGTGGGGCACCAGAGCAAAACCGAGGAAACCGACGTCCCGGATGCTGCTGCCGCGGAGGGCCTCCTGGACGCCTTCGCAGCCCAGTGCGCGGAGGACGGCTACGCCGGGATCCCCACCGAGGAACAGTTCTGGGTGGTGGCGCAGTTCGCGCTCAAGACCAGGGAGGGCACCGACCGGGACCGCTACCTGGAGCAGAAGGCCACGGACGCCCTGATCAGCCACCTCGCCTGGCGCGGCCTGGGCACGGTGGAGCGGTCCGAATTCACTGACTACAAGCTCAACATCTTCTGCCTCTGCCCGGACGTGAACAAGGCCGTCAACGCCATCAAAGTCTGCGCCCGCGGCGAGGACCTTGACTTCACCAAGCTCAGCATCGGCGCCGCCCCCTACGGCGACCCTGACCACTTCAAGCTCAAGCACTCAGCCAAGCCCGCCAGCAACTTCACCCTCTAGGAGGCGTCCTTGACCAGTTACCGCCGCGTTGGAAAATCCGGCCTGACCGTCTCCACCGTGGGCCTTGGCTGCAACAACCTTGGCCGCGCCAATACCGCCACCGAGACGCAGGACGCCACGGACGCCGTCGTCCACGCAGCGGTGGATGCCGGCATCACCCTCTTCGACGTTGCCGACACCTATGGGCGGGAGCCCGGATTGAGCGAAACCATGCTCGGCAAGGCTCTCGGAAACAAGCGCTCCGGCGTCGTCCTGGCCACCAAGTTCGGCATGGACATGAAGGGCGGCAGCGGGCCGGACTTCGGCGCCCGCGGGTCGCGGCGCTACATCATCCAGGCGGTGGAGGCCTCGCTGCGGCGCCTCGGCACGGACTGGATCGACCTCTACCAGTTCCACACCCCGGATCCGCTGACCCCCATCGATGAGACCCTCGCGGCGCTGGACACCCTGGTCCGCAGCGGCAAGGTCCGCTACATCGGCCACTCCAACCGTTCCGGCTGGCAGATCGCCCAGGCGGAGTACGTGGCCCGCGAACTGGGCACGGCCCGCTTCATCTCCACCCAGAACCACTACAACCTCCTGGACCGCCGTGCCGAGCTTGAGGTGACGCCCGCCGCGGAGGAGTTCGGGCTCGGTGTCCTGCCGTACTTCCCGCTGGCCAACGGACTCCTCACCGGCAAGTACTCACCGGGCCATGCCCCGGAGGGGTCCCGGCTCAGCCACACCCGCACCAACATGGTGGACGACGCCGACTGGGACCAGTTGGGCCGGTTCAGCGCCTTCGCGAAGGAACGCGGGCTGACCGAAATCGAGGTGGCCTTCTCCTGGCTTGCCGCCCAGCCCTCGGTGGCCAGCGTCATCGCCGGGGCCACCAGGCCGGAGCAGGTCAGGCAGAACGCGGAAGCGGCGAACTGGGTCCCCACGCCCGAAGACCTGGCTGACCTGGAGGGGATCTTCCCGGCAGTGCCCAAGGTCGCGCTCTTCTAGGCCGCCGTGCCCGCCTACCTCCTGGATGTTGACACCGGGATCGACGACGCCCTGGCCCTTGCCTACCTGGCCGCCCTCCCGGACACGGAGATCGTGGCGGTCACGGCCTCTCCCGGCAACGTGGACGCGGACCAGGTTGCCCGCAACACCCTGGCCCTGCTGGAACTGTGCGGCAGGTCCGGGGTCCAGGTGGCGGTTGGTGCCCGCCAGCCCCTGTCCATCCCGCTGCTCACCACCCCTGAGACCCACGGACCGCAAGGGATCGGGTACGCCGTGCTGCCCGAACCCGCCGGGCGGCTCTGCGACCGGGACGCCGTGGACCTCTGGATCGAACATGCCAGGGCCAGGCCAGGCGAGCTCACCGCGCTCATCACCGCACCGCTGACCAACTTCGCCCTGGCCCTGCGCAAGGAACCGGAACTGCCCAACCTCCTGGCCAAGGCAGTAATCATGGGCGGCGCCTTCTACCACCAGGGCAACACCACCCCCACCGCCGAGTGGAACACGCACGTGGATCCGCACGCCGCCAAGGAGGTCTACGCCGCGTACCGGGGATGGCCGCTGGAGAAACTCCCCATCGTCTGCTCCCTTGACACCACCGAACGCATTGAACTGCACCCGGCCCACGTCACGGCACTGGCCCGGGCCGCGGGTGCCGGCGTTCCCGAACTGCTGCTCCCGGAACAGCCGGAAGGGCGGCGCAGCACCTCCGACAACACCCTCATCAGGCACCTTTCAGATGCCCTGCGGTTCTACTTTGAATTCCACCGGCTCTACGACCAGGGATACCTGGCCCACGTCCACGACTTCTTTGCCGCAGGAGTCGCGGCAGGCACGCTCGAGTACACGGCGCGGACCGCCACCGTGGACGTCGAAACGGATTCGCCGCTCCTGGCGGGAACCACTGTGGCCGACTTCCGCGGGCTCTGGGGCACACCCCCAAACGCCAGGATTGTCGCCACCAACAACCCGGAGCAGGCGTTCCGCGAACTCGTGTCCGCCATCGGAAGCCTGGCCCGCCGGGTTGGCTGACAGGGCAGGGGCGGACCCGTCATGACCGGGCCACCCGGCACGGGACGCTGCCGGACGATGGCCGGTAGAATGGGCCACGGACCGGCCCGGCGCAGTTGCCGCCGGCTGCTGCCGAGGTGACATAGGCAGCCACACTCCGGCCCGGCACTGCCGGGCCACTGCCTGCACCCAAAGGAACATTCCCCATGTCATCGCCCTCTTTGACGCTTCCGTCCCAGGAACGCCCGGCGGCCCGCCGCCGGCTGCTGGAGATCCTCGGCGCCCTGGCCATCGCGGCCACCTATGTCTACCTGGTGCTCAACCAGCCGGCAGACATCACCGGAGGTCCGGGCAGCGCATCGGCCCTGATCGCCCTCACCGGCTTCCTGGCAGGCGCAGTCCTGCTGATCGTCGCCGTCCTGCCCACGCTGCCCGCGTCCACCCTGGTGCTCATTCCGGTGGCCCTGGTCCTGAACATCGTGCTCGGCCAGTTCGTTGGCAGCACCCTGGTTCCCTTCTACCTCGACGCCATCGGCACGGTGTTGATCGCGGTCCTGGCCGGCCCGGCCGCCGGTGCCGCCACCGGAGCGCTCAGCAGCATCGTCTGGTCCTTCTTCAACCCCACGGTGCTTCCGTTCGCAGCCGGCGCCGCGCTCATTGGCTGCCTCGCCGGGCTGGCAGCACGCTACGGCCTCTTCCGCCGCTTCTACCTGGCTCCCGTGGCCGGTTTCGCCACCGGAATCATCGCCGGCGTGGTGTCCGCCCCGGTGGCCGCCTTCGTCTTCGGGGGCACCTCCGGCGTGGCCACGGGGGCCATCGTCAGCGCCTTCCGGGCCATGGGGGACACCCTCCTGGCCGCGATCACCAAGCAGGCACTGATCTCCGACCCTATGGACAAGGCCATCGTGTTCACAGTCGTGGCCATCCTGGTCTATGCGCTGCCCCGCAGGGTACGCCTGCAGTTCCCTTTCGTGCGGCGCCACCGGGTCCTGGCCGGCAACACCCCCGTGGAGGCCGCGGCTGACGCTCCCGCACAGGGGCCCGGGCACGGTCCCGCGCAGGGCACCTCCCCGGATTCTGCACGGAAGGGCTGACCGCAACGCTGTGACGGCATCATCGGCAGGCAGGACGGCAGCGCCGGCCAGGCGGGAACGCCTTAACCCGCTGACGTCGCTGACGGCTGCCGCGGCCACGGCGGCCATTACGACGGCGGCCGGCACCTGGCCGTTGTCCCTCGCCGTGGTTGCCGCCTGCCTTGGCCTGTCCGTGGCGGGCGGCACGGCCCGGCGGGTGCTCCCGGCGGCTGCGGCAGTCCTGGTCCCGCTTGGCCTGTCGCTGCTGTGGCTGCACGGACTGTTCTTCCCGGAGGGCAGGACCGTCCTGGCAGAGTGGGGACCTGCCCGTATCACCCAGGAGGGCCTGGCCTTCGCCGGGCAGCGGTTCCTGCAGCTGGCGGCCGTGGTCCTGGCCCTCCTGCTGTTCTCCTTCAGCGTCCGCGTGCCCGACCTCGTGGCGGCCTTGTCCGCCCGCGGCGTACAGGGCCGGTTCGCCTTCGTACTGGCGTCCACCCTGACCCTGCTGCCGGCCATCGCCGCCCGGGCGCAGCGTATCCGGCAGGCCCAGGAATCACGCGGCCTGGTGGTCTCCCGCAGCCTGGTGTCCAGGTTGGGCGCGTTCCGGCTGCAGGCCGTTCCGCTGGTCCTCTCCCTGATCGATGATGCCGGCACCCGTGCTGCCGCCCTGGAAGCCCGGGGACTCAGCAACACCGGGCCGCGGACCAGCTACCGCGAGGTGGCTGATTCCGGCCGGCAGCGGACAGTACGCATCGTGCTGGTGCTCGCTGCCCTGGCGGCAGTGGTTCTCCGGGTAGTGCAGGCGGGCGCAGGTGGCTGAGCCCATGGTGTCCCGCGGCCAACGCAACGCCGGTAATGCGGGCAATGCCAGCGATGCCAGTAATGCGGCCACGTCAGGCAAGCCGGTGCTGGCCGCCGGGATCCGGCACTTCACCTTCCACGACGGGCAGGTCCCGGCCCTGCAGGATGTCGCCATATCTCTTGCACCGGGCTCCTTCACGGCCATCCTGGGCGCCTCCGGAAGCGGGAAGTCCACCCTGGGCCGCCTGCTGGCCGGGTGGCTGCCTCCGGGCGGCCACGGATCGCTGGCAGGGTTCCTTGAGTTGTCCGGCACGCGCCTTGAGTTTGCCGGCGGCGCGGGGGACCCGCGGATCGATCCCGCCCAGTGGGGCCGCCACGTGGGCTTTGTCCCCCAGGACCCCGGCGCCGTGCTGTCCACCGTCCGCGCCACGGTGGCGGAGGAACTCGCGTTTGGACTGGAGAATGCCGGTACGGGGCGTGGTGACATGCAGGCGGCGGTGCAGCGCACGGCCGGGCTGCTGGGACTTCAGGGCCTGCTGAACCAGGACCCCGGGACGCTTTCCGGTGGCCAGCTCCGCCGGCTGGCCATCGGCTGCGCCATCATCGCCGGACCTCCTGTGCTGGTCATGGACGAGCCCTTCGCCTCCCTGGACGCGGCAGGGGCGGAGGATCTTGCCACCCTGGTCCTGGACCTGCTGAAGCGGGGTACCGCCGTCGTAATCCTCAGCCAGGTGGTCGACCCCCTGCTCCTGGACGCAGACACATGGGTGGTACTCGCTGGGGGCATGGTCACGGCAGCGGGGCATCCCGCCGGTATGGGAGCGGGGCATGCCAACGATGGCGGTGTCCCGCCAGTGCTGCCCCGGGCAATCAGGCGTCCTGCCGTGCCGGAGTCCGCGGTACCGCCAGGGCGGCCTGCAGCCCGGCAGGCGGGGCCGGCTGCCCTGCAGCTCCGCGGCGTCTCCTTCGCGTACCCGGACCCGCAGGTTCGCGGAAAAGAAAGCCGCAGAAGATGGGGCAGGGCGGCACCGGCGGGCGGCCTGAACACAGGCACCCCAGTGCTGCAGGACATCAGCCTGCAGGTCCACCCGGGGGAGATCGTGGCGGTCACCGGGCCCAACGGCGCCGGAAAATCGACGCTCCTGCGGCACTTCAACGGGCTGCTGCGACCCACCGCGGGAACTGTCCTGGTCAGCGGCAGCGACATCTCAAGCGACCCCGTCGGACGGACCGCTGCATCCGTGGGCCTGTTGTTCCAGCAGCCGCGCGACCAGCTGTTTGAACGGACCGTACTGCGGGAGGTCAGCTTCGGGCTGGAGCGATTGGTGGGCCGGGACATGGTTGCCGGCCGCGCCGCCGCGGCGCTTCAGGCCGTCGGGCTGGCGGAGGCCGCCGACGAGCACCCCGCCGAGCTGCCGGCATCCGCCCAGCGCCTCCTGGCGCTGGCCACCGTCCTGGCGCGCAGGCCCGCCGTCCTGGCGCTGGACGAACCTACCGTGGCACTGGACGGGGACGGGCTGGCCCTGCTGGACGCCGCCGTCGGATCGGCAGCAGCGGCGGGCGCCGCCGTCGTGCTGGTCACCCATGACCTGGGCTACGCACGGACGGCGGCGCACCGGCTCCTGACGCTCGACGGCGGCCGGCTGACCCCGGCCTGACAGGCAGCACCCACCGTCCTGGCTGCCGGCCTGGTGCCGGTTACCCTGCGGCGGGGGACGCGACGCCCGGTGCCAGGAAACGCCTGCCGTTGACCCGCTCCGCGGCCCCCACCCGGTCCAGGTACGGCGTGATGCCACCCAGGAACATGGGCCAGCCCGCGCCCAGGATCATGCACAGGTCGATGTCCTCGGGTCCGGCGACGACGCCCTCGTCCAGCATGAGGCCGATTTCCTCAGCCAGGGCATCCTGGACGCGGTGCAGCACCTGCTCCGCCGTGGACGGGCTGGAGCCAAAGGACAGCAGCTCAAGCGTGGACTGGGGGATGGTCCGCGAACCGTCCGGGGCGGTCTCCCACAGTGCTTTGACGTTGTTGTCGATGAGCTTCTTGAGGTTATCGGAGACCGGGAAGCGGTCGCCGAAGGCGGCGTTCAGGGACTCCTGGACATGCTGCGCAACGGGCAGGCCCACCATGGCCAGCAGCGTGAACGGCGTCATGGGCAGCCCCATGGGCCGCAACGCGGCGTCCGCCACCTCCGCCGGGGTGCCCTCGTCGAAGGCCGCCGTGACTTCCCCCATGAGCCTCAGCAGGATGCGGTTGACCACGAACGCGGCCGCATCCTTGACCAGCACGCCGTTCTTCTTCAGCGCCTTGGCCAGCTCGAAGGCGGTGGCCAGCACGGCATCGTCCGTGCGCGGGGCGCGGACGATTTCCAGCAGCGGCATCACAGCCACGGGATTGAAGAAGTGGAAGCCCACCAGCCGTTCGGGATGCTGCAGGTCCGCGGCCATTTCCGTCACGGAGAGCGAGGACGTGTTCGTGGCCAGGATGCACTCCGGCGCCACGATGCCTTCCAGCTCGGCGAAGACCTGCTTCTTGATGTGCATTTCCTCGAAGACGGCCTCGATCACGAAGTCGGCGTCAGCGAAGGCGTCCTTTGACACCGAGCCCGTCACCAGCGCCTTGGTCCGGTTGGCCGCGTCCTGGCTTAGGCGCTGCTTGGCCAGCAGCTTGTCCACCTCGGCGTGGACGTACGCAACGCCTTTGTCCACGCGCGCCTGGTCGATGTCGGTCAGGACCACGGGCACCTTCAGCTGGCGGGCAAAAAGCAGGGCCAGTTGGCCGGCCATCAGTCCGGCGCCCACCACGCCCACCTTGGTGACGGGCCGGGCCAGCTTGCGGTCAGGGGCGCCGGCCGGGCGTTTGGCACGCTTCTGCACCAGGTCGAGGAAGGCGTAGACGGTGGAGCGGAACTCATCCGTCTGCATCAGCCCGGCCAGTGTTTCGCATTCCAGCGCGGCGGACTCCGCCGCTGTCATGGTGCGGTTTGCCTCGAGGATGTCCAGGACCTTGGCTGGGGCTGGGGAGGCGTTGGAGGTCTTGGCCTCGACGAAGGCCCGCCCCGCGTCCACCGCGGCGGCCCAGCGGGTTGCCGCGTCAGGGGAGGAAGGGTCGACGGCGTTGGCCCGCTCCGGGACCACCTCACCGGAGATGACACCGGCCGCCCAGGCCAGCGACTGTTCCAGGAAGTCTGCAGGCTCGAAGAGGGCGTCGGCGATGCCCATGCCGAATGCCTGCGCACCGGTGAGGGGGCGGTTGTTGCTGAGCGGGTTTTCGATCATGACCTTTACGGCATTTTCCGGGCCCACCAGGCGGGGAAGGATGTAGACGCCGCCCCAGCCGGGCACCAGGCCAAGGAAGGCTTCCGGAAGCGCCAGGGCACCCGCCCCCGTGGACACCGTGCGGTAGGTGGACTGCAGGGCGATTTCCAGGCCGCCGCCCAGCGCGGCGCCGTTGATGAAGGCGAAGCTGGGGACGCCAAGGTTTGCCAGGGTTGCATAGACGTCGTGGCCCAGCTGTGCCATCCACAGCCCGTGCTCACGCTTTTCCAGCGACTTCACGGCGGAGAGGTCCGCGCCCGCCACCAGGTAATGCGGCTTGCCGGTCACCCCGACGCCCACAATCTCGCCACGGGCCGCACGGTCGCGCAGGCCCTCCAGGACGGTGCCGAGCTCCACCAGGGTGTTGGGGCCCAGGGTGGTGGGTTTGGTGTGGTCCAGGTCGTTGTCCAGGGTGACGAGGGCAAAGGTGCCCGGGCTGGGCCTTCCCGCCGTGCCTGGCAGGGCGATGTCCTGCACATAGGAGTGGGTCACGGTTTCGTTGGGGAAAAGGTCCGCCAACTTGCGGTAATCTGCGGCGCTCATGCCATGGCTCCTTCGGAAACGGCGGCGGTCTTCCCGGAGGGGGTTCCGCTGTAGTCGGGGTGGTGCGGGTTCTCCCAGATCACGGTGCCGCCCATGCCAAGGCCCACGCACATGGTGGTGATCCCGTACCGCACGGAGGGGTCCTCTTCGAACTGGCGGGCCAGCTGGATCATCAGCCGGACACCGGAGGAGGCAAGGGGGTGCCCCACGGCGATGGCGCCGCCGTACCGGTTGACCCGGGGGTCGTCGTCGGCGATGCCGTAGTGGTCAAGGAAGCTCAGGACCTGGACGGCGAACGCCTCGTTGATCTCGAACAGGCCGATGTCCCCGATGGTCAGCCCGGCGTTCTTCAGTGCTTTCTCGGTGGCCGGGACGGGGCCGATGCCCATCACTTCGGGCTCCACCCCCGCATAGGCGTAGCTCACCAGCCGCATCTTCACGGGCAGCCCCAGCTCTGCGGCGGCCTCGGAGGAGGCAAGGACAGCGGCGGTTGCGCCGTCGTTCAGGCCGGCGGCGTTTCCGGCAGTAACCCGGCCGTGGGCCCGGAACGGCGTGCGCAGGGCGGCCAGGTCGTCCATGGTGGTGCCCGGGCGCGGCGGTTCGTCCTTGCTGTGGACGGTCCAGCCCTCGCCCGGCTTCCGGGCGGCAACGGGAACCAGGTCCGGCTGGATCCTGCCGTCCTGGTAGGCGGCTGCCAGCTTGTCCTGCGAGGCCACCGCGTAGGCATCGGTGCGCTGCCTGGTGATGGCGGGGAAGCGGTCGTGCAGGTTCTCGGCCGTGTTTCCCATGTTCAGGGCTGCCGGGTCCACCAGCCGCTCGGACATGAATCGGGGGTTGGGGTCGGCGCCGGAGCCCATGGGGTGGTGGCCCATGTGTTCCACTCCGCCGGCAACCACCACGTCGTAGGCGCCGAATCCGATGCCGCCGGCCGTGGTGGTGACGGCCGTCATGGCACCGGCGCACATCCGGTCGATGGCGAAGCCGGGGACCGTCCGGGGGAGACCGGCCAGCAGCGCGGCGGTCCGGCCCAGGGTGAGGCCCTGGTCGCCGGTCTGGGTGGTGGCGGCAATGGCCACCTCATCGATCCGCTCCGAAGGCAGGGACGGGTTGCGGCGAAGGAGGCCGCGGATGCACTTCACGATCAGGTCGTCGGCCCGGGTTCCGGCGTAAATTCCTTTCTCGCCGGCCCTGCCGAAGGGTGTGCGGATGCCGTCCACAAAGACGACGTCGCGGACAGTGCGCGGGGATGCGCCGCTTCCGTGCTGGCTCACGTGTAACTCCTCATCGAGACGTAGCGCCGGGCGCATGCCGGAGTGCGGCACTCACCTGGCGTCGGTCACACCGATGTTACTCGTGAGTAACTTAGCCTGCAAGGGCTGACGCGAAAAGGTTATTGGCCGGCCGCCGCAGCGGCCTGTTTGGGTTCCTTGGGTGGAAGCGGCTGCGGGTCCAGGAAGGCGGCGGAGATCAGCGGAGCCGTGAGTTCCACCTGCCACGGGCGGGCGCCCAGGGTCCGCAATTCCGCGGAAATCGAGTCTTCAGTGACGTCCGCGGGCGGCCGCCAGGCCACGCGCCGGAGGTAGTCGGGCGTCAGGAGGTTCTCCAGCGGGAGGTTCAATTCCTCGGCTTTCGCCTGGAGCAGGGGCCGGGCCGTGGCCAGGCGGGCAGCGGCTTCCGGATCGCGGTCGGCCCAGACCCGCGGCGGCGGCGGGGCGTTGGTGGCCAGGTGCAGGGGTGGCAGGTCCTCCAGGTCCCGGGCGGCCGTGATGCAGCGCAGCCACCGCGGCGCTTCGCGCTGGGCAGCGCGCCCGTGGAACCCCTTGGTGGTGAGCAGCTGTGGGACGGTGGCGGGCATGGCCTTCGCCGCGGCGACGAGGGCCGAGTCGGGGAGCAGCCGGCCCGGTGCCACATCGCGTTTTTGCGCCAGCGAGTCGCGTTCCAGCCACAGTTCGCGGACTGCGGCCAGCTGGCGGCGGTCCCGGATCTGGTGCAGGCCCGAGGTCTTCCGCCACGGGTCAACGCGCGGGGGAGCGATGCCCGCTGCGAGGATTGCCGCAAATTCCTGCTGGGCGTACTCCAGTTTCCCGTCCGCCTCCAGCAGCTCGATAAGTTCCTCACGCAGTTCGGTCAGGACTTCCACGTCCAGGGCGGCATAGCGCAGCCAGGGCTCCGGCAGGGGCCGGGTGGACCAGTCGGCCGCGGAGTGTTCCTTGGCAAGCCCGAATCCCAGCAGCTGCTCGATGACGGCGGCCAGGCCTACCCGGGGCAGCCCGGCCAGGCGCGCGGCGAGTTCGGTGTCAAAGAGCTTGTCCGGCCACATCCCGAGCTCGGAAAGGCAGGGCAGGTCCTGGGTGGCGGCGTGCAGGATCCATTCGACGCCCCGCAGGGCGTCGTTGATGATGTCCAGGTTCTCGAACGGTTCGGGATCGATCAGCCAGGTTCCGGCGCCCTCGCGGCGGATCTGGACCAGGAAGGCGCGCTGTCCGTAGCGGAAACCTGATGCGCGCTCGGCGTCCACGCCGGCGGGTCCGGTGCCGGCGGCAATGGCCGCGGCACACCGCTCCAGGCCGGACGCAGTTTCGATGACCAGCGGAACGCCGTCCCGGGGGGAGTCAAGGTCGATGATTTCGGGGATGGGGCTGTCAAAGCCCTCCACCGTGATGTGGGATGCGGCAGCAGCAGCCGGGACGCCGGCCGTGGTGTTTTCCGGAATGTTTGGGGTCATGATGCCCCCAGTTTACCGGGCTGCCCCATAACCGTTCTGCTGGCTTCGCCGACGGGGTGGGAGTGCGGTGACGCCGTCGGGGAGCGGCGGCAGGCCGGCGAACGTGCACACCATGTCGGACCAGGCCTCAAGGTGGGCCTGGACATCGGAGGAAGCGGGCGTCCAGGAGGCCCGGAGTTCGATGTCGATGGACCCGGGCCGCCCGGCCAGTGTCCCGAAGCTTTCGGAGAGGACGCGGGTGGCGGTGCCGCCGGCGGCCCGGTATGCCGCCTTGTGGTTTTCCAACGCCTCCACCAGCCAGGTCCACGCCACGGTTCCCAGCATCTGGTCGTTGCCCATTTCCGGTTCCAGCTCTGCACGGATGTAGGTGACGATCCGGAATTCGCCATCCCAGACCGCCGAGCCATCCGGATCGTGCAGCAGGATGAAGCGTCCGGTGGCCAGCTCCGTTTCGTCCTCGTCCGCCGGTCCCGGGGCGGCCGTTCCGGATGCGGCGGCAAACGCCATGGCCGCAGGTCCGTGGACCGGCGTGGACGGGGTTGCGGCGCCCGGTGCCATCACCTCTGCGCCCAGCGCGACGGCGAAGGGTGCCAGCCGCGCGGGGGCTGGGATCTCCGCGAGGCGAAGTTCCTTCCGGCAGCGGGCTTTCCTGAGGGTTCCCAAGGCGTGGAGAAAATCCGGGGGAACCTGGTCCAGTGCGTTCACCTTGGCAGATTACGGGGCGGGACGGGCCGGGGCAGGAAGGCTCGCCGTCGGCGGCCGCTCACCCGGCCTGGCCGGCGCGGTATTCCCGGAGCTCATGGCGGATCGCGGCAGCAAAGGTATCGACGTCCTCCTCCGTGGTGTCAAAGGAACACATCCACCGAACTTCCCCTTTCGCCTCATCCCAGTCGTAGAACCGGAAGGACTTCCGCAGACGGTCCGCCGTACCGGGGGGAAGGATGGCGAAGACTCCGTTGGATTCGGTTTCCTGGGTGGGCCGGACGCCCTCAATGGTGTCGACGGCGGCACGCAGCCGGGTGGCCATGGCGTTGGCGTGTGCGGCCGAGCGCAGCCACAGGTCGCCTTCCAGGAGGGCGATGAACTGGGCGGACATGAAACGCATCTTGGAGGCCAGCTGCATGTCCATCTTGCGCAGGTAGACCAGGCCGTGGGCGGCTTCCGGGTTCAGTGCCACCACTACTTCGCCGAAGAGCAGCCCGTTCTTGGTGCCGCCGAAGGAGAGGATATCGACGCCGGCGTCCCGGGTGAAGGCGCGCAGGGGCACGCCCAGGTGGGCTGCCGCGTTGGCCAGCCGCGCCCCGTCCATGTGCAGCTTCATGCCCCTGGCGTGCGCGTGGTCGGCGATGGCACGGACTTCTTCCGGCGTGTAGCAGGTGCCCAGTTCCGTGGTCTGGGTGATGGAGACGGCGAGCGGCTGGGCTCGGTGCTCGTCACCCCAGCCCCAGGCCTCCCGGTCGATCAGTTCAGGAGTCAGTTTCCCGTCCGGCGTGGGCACGTGCAGGAGTTTTAGGCCGCCGATGCGTTCCGGTGCCCCGTTCTCGTCCATGTTGATGTGGGCGGTGGAGGCGCATACCACGGCACCCCAGCGGGGGAGCAGGGACTGCAGCGACAGGACGTTGGCGCCGGTGCCGTTAAAGACGGGGAAGCATTCGATGCCTGGGCCGAAGTGGTCAACCATCAGTTCCTGCAGCCGCGCGGTGTAGTCGTCTTCGCCGTAGGAGACCTGGTGTCCGCCATTGGCTGCGGCAAGGGCTGCCAGGACTTCCGGGTGGACCCCGGAGTAGTTGTCGGAGGCAAATCCGCGCACGTTGGGATCATGCAGCCGCAGCGCCGCACGGGTTTCTGCTGTGGTGGTCATAGGGTTGCTCACGCTTTCAGTTTAGGTACTGCCACGCCAGGCAAAGCCAGACAGGCGGTCAGTCCGCCAGCCGGAGCCGGGCGCCGTTGAGTTCGGCGGACGGAGTGGTGAAAAGCCGGACGACGGCGGCAGCCAGGTCAGTTACGTCCGTTGCCCCCGGGAATTTCCGCTGGGGATGGGCGCGGCGCAGGTCATCGTCCACCAGCGCCTTGACCACCAGGATGGTGGCGGCCGCCGGGCTACCGCTGCTCCCGGAGGCCTGGCGGAAGCCATCGGCCATGGCCATGGTCCAGGTTTCCGCGGCGGCTTTCGCCGCCACGTAGCTGGCGACCGCTGCGGCGGGCTGATCCAGGGCAGTGGATGAAACCATCGCAAACCTTCCCGACGTGGAGGCGGCGATGTCGTCGAAAAAGACGCGTGACACGTTGCGCAGCGTGGTGATGGCGCCGCGTTCCAGGAAGTCCCAGTCGTCGTCGGACTGGTCCGCGATGCCCTTGGCCCCGCGCCAGCCGCCCACCAGGTGGATCACGCCGTCCACCGCCCCCAAGGCGCCGGTGACGTCGTCGCGCAGCCGCCGGACGTCCGCCAAAACCGCCAGGTCGCACGCAAATGGACTGACGCCGTCGCCCGCTTTCCGCGCTGCCTCCGTGATCCGGGCCTGGTCGGAGCCCGCCGTGGCCACCCGGTGCCCCGCGGCAGCCAGTGCCCGCGCCACGGCGATTCCCGACGCGCCGCTGCCGCCGGCCACCAGGACAGTGAGCGGCCGGGCGGAGGGCGCGCCCCCGGCCGGACCGGCGCTGCTCACAGCGCGGAGCGGCCGGTGATCCCGGCGGTGGACTCAATGACGGGGCGCATCTTCTTCTCCAGTGCCTCGTAGAACATGGACAGCGGGAACTCGTCGTCCAGCACCTGGTCCGTAAGTCCGCGGGGCGTCCCCGCCAACGGCAGCGCGTCCGGGCCCTTGGCCCAGACGGAGGCGGGGTTGGGCGTGACGGTGGCCGAAACCAGCTGGTAGGCCGCCAGCCAGTGGGCGGTCTTGGGACGGTCAATGGACCGCCAGTAGAGTTCGTCGATGCTGGCACCCAGGGCGATCACGGCGTCCGCCACCTCATCCCAGTCGATGGTAAGCCGGGTATCCGTCCAGTGCAGCACGTGGTGCTGGTGCAGCCAGGCAAAGAGGAGCTGGCCGCCCAGGCCATCGTAGTTGCGGACCCGGCTGCCGGTGATGGCGAAGCGGAAAATGCGGTCGAAGATGATTGCGTACTGTACGAGCTTCGCGTGCCGCCGTGCGTCGGGGTCGGCGTCGTCGTCCCTTTCGATCCGCACCGATTCGCGGAAGGCCGTGAGGTCGCAGCGCAGTTCTTCCAGCGAATACAGGAAGTAGGGCATCCGCTGCTTGATCATGAACGGATCGAACGGCAGGTCCCCGCGCATATGCGTCCGGTCGTGGATCAGGTCCCACATCACGAAGGTGGCCTCGGTGAGGTCCTGGTCCGCGAGCAGTTCAGCGGCGGCCTCCGGCAGCTCCAGGGCCGTGATCTCCGCGGCGGCCTTCAGCACGCGGCGGAACCGGGCGGCTTCACGGTCGGCAAAGATGGCGCCCCATGTGAACGTGGGGGTCTGGCTGACGGCCACAGTCTCGGGGAAGAGGACGGCCGAGTTCGTGTCGTAGCCGGGAGTGAAGTCGACGAACCGGATGGGGACGAACAGCTTGTTCGAGTAGTCCCCGGCCTCCAGTCCGGCGATGAATTCGGGCCAGATGACCTCCACCAGCACAGCCTCCACCAGCCTGTTGCTGCTGCCGTTCTGGGTGTACATCGGGAACACCACAAGGTGCTGCAGCCCGTCGCGGCGGTGCTCCTGCGGCTGGAAGGCCAGGAGCGAGGAGAGGAAGTCGGGGACAGGAAAGCCGCCGGCGGCCCATGCCTCGAAGTCTTTGCAGGCGGCGTCCAGGTAGTCGGCGTCGTGCGGAAAGGCGGGGGCCAGGGCCCGGATGGCGGCCACAATGGCATCCACGTACTGCGCTGCCTCCCCGTGGTCCGCGGGGTTGGGGACGGACCCGTCCTGGACCTGGAGCGCCTGCAGTGCGGTGGCGGCGGCCTTGAGCCGGAGCCAGTCGTGGTCCTGTGCGGAAATCCCGGTGACGGCGGTGGTCAGGGTCTCTGTCATCGTCGGCTGCCTTTCTGGTTGCTTGCTTCTCCGGTGAGCGTAACAAGCAACCAGCAGGACTTATGCCAAAACAACTCATTCGTAAGAAACGCTTAGCCTCGATGGTTTCCGGGAAGGACCGAGACTGTCCCTCCGCTGTGGGATCAGTCCCGGAACGCTGCCCTCTCCGGCTCAGCTTTCCGGCGTACTGTCCCCGGCATCATCCCTGGCCACCAGCCGGAGTGACACCGAATTGATGCAGTAGCGCTGGTCGGTGGGCGTTCCATACCCCTCGCCCTCAAAGACGTGGCCCAGGTGCGAGTCGCACGACGCGCACCGCACCTCAATCCTTTCCATGCCCAGGGTCCTGTCGTGGATGTAGCGCACATTCCCCTCAGCCAGCGGAGCCCAGAAGGAAGGCCAGCCGCAGTGCGAGTCGAACTTTTCGTTGCTGGTGAACAGTTCGGCGCCACACGCCCGGCACTGATACACACCCTCTGTGTGGGTATCCCAGTACTCACCGGTGTAAGGGCGCTCGGTTCCGGCCTGCCGCAGCACGTGGTACTCCTCCGGCGTCAGTTCCTCCCGCCACTGTTCATCGCTCTTCCTGACGACAGTTTCCGGGATGCCGGTGTCCTGCTGAGGGGTGTCCTGTGTGGCAGGGTCATGCCGGGCAGGGTCCTGCGTGGCATTGGCCGGTGCCCCGCCAACAACGCCTGCCGACTTGTTACCGAAGATGCTGTTTCCAAAGATGCTCATAGCATTCCCAACGCTCAGGAGTCGCCGATAAATCCCGAGCCCGCGTACAGGTGGAGCACAGGGACACCGAGCTGGTCCTGCGCCTTGTTGGCCCAGTCGGTGTGGAAGGTATCGGCCACGGCATGCGGCCTGGTGATCACTACGGCCTGCGAGGCGCCGGTTTCCCGGACCTTCGCCACAAGGCCGTCCACCGCCTTCCCCTCCACCACCTGGCCGCTCACACCCGAGCCCAGGCCCTCCAGCGCGGCAAGCGAGGTGGCGAGCGTTTCATCCGCGTGCGCCCGCTCGGCGGCGGCGTCCGGGTTGCGGCCGGCGAGTTCCCGGAATGCCTTGGCAACGTCCAGCATGGAGAGGTTTTCGAGGAAGTCCACGAGCAGGTGGCGCTCGGTGTTCGCAGGGACCAGGACCAGCAGCCGGCTGTCCGACCCATCCACCAGCCGTTCAATGTTCACGCGGTCGTCCGCGCCCAGGGGTTCTTCGGTCAGGATGATGATCGGATCACTCATGGCCTTAGCCTAGCGCCGCTCGGGGGCGCCCGCACCGCACTTGGAGAAAGTGCCGGAACACGACCGGAGAGCCGTGCGCCGCCGTGCCGTTCCTGCCCGGGAATGCGGGTATCGGCGGCAACGCCGGTAAGAATAGTCCCATGGCACCTTTCCGGCGAGCGCGCCCTGCAATGACTGCAACCACCAGGGATTCCGGCGGAATGTCACCGGGGGCGAAGTGGGCCATCGGCGGAGCCGTCGCCGGCGGCTCCGTGGCCAGCCTGCTGGGCGCCGGTTCGTCCGCGCTCGCCGTGTACTTTGCCCGCCGCGTCATTACCCCGGCCCGGCAACGGGCAGCGGACAAGGAACTGCTGGCCGTAATCCGGGACGGGCAGAAGCAGCAGGTGATCCTGGCCGCCAACGACGACACCACCGTGGATGGGGTTTACGGATTCTTTTTCGACGGCGGCAAGGGCCACGCGCGGATCGGCCGCATCATCTCCTACTCGCCGGCCGAACGCACGGTCCTGCGCGAGGTCGAAGCCGTCTACAGCGGCGACCTGTCCACGGCCCGCTGGGGATGGTGGAGCGGCGCGACCTACCCTGACCCGGCCGCCGTCGGAATTCCTGCCGAGGACGTACTGATACCCGTGGAGCGCGGGGGAGCGCCGGCCTGGCTGGTCCGGGCCAAGGGGACAGCCCGCACCTGGGCCATCATGGTGCACGGCCGCGGAGCCACCCGGCAGGAAGCGCTGCGGGCGGTGGGACCGGCACTGGAGTTGGGCCTGACCAGCCTGCTGGTGTCCTACCGCAACGACGGGCTGGCGCCGTCGGCCGATGACGGACGGTACGGCCTGGGCTCCACGGAGTGGCAGGACATCGAAGCCGCCATTGAGTATGCGCTGGCCGAGGGGGCCGAGGAAATTGTCCTGTTCGGCTGGTCCATGGGAGGGGCCATCTGCCTGCAGACCGCGGACCTTTCCCGGTACCGGCACCTGATCCGGGCCATGGTGCTTGACGCACCCGTGATCGACTGGGTGACCGTGTTGGCGCACCATGCACAGCTGAACCGGATTCCGTCGCTGGTGGGCCGCTACGGGCAGCTGATGCTGGGCCACCCGCTGGGGCGCCGCCTGACCGGCCTGTCGGCACCGGTGGACCTGAAGGTCATGGATTGGGTGTCCCGGGCCGTGGAGCTGCGGACACCCACGCTGATCATCCACAGCGTTGACGACGAGTACGTGCCCTACGGACCGTCCGCGCTCCTGGCCGAACGGAACCCGGAGATGGTCACGTTCGAGACGTTCAACCACGCACGGCACACCAAGGAATGGAATGTGGACCCCGAGCGCTGGGAACGGCTGGTTAAGGCCTGGCTCCGGCAGCAGCTCGCTCCGCGCCTCAACCCCGGCACGGGGCTCACCCCTGGAACGCTGGCCGGGCACACCGCTGCGGGGGCGTGACATGGCGGACCAACTCCACGAACAACAGCCCGGGACGGCGGCCTTGAGCGCGCGGGGCCGGGATCTCGCCGCGGGACTGTCAAGGCTGGTTGCGGCAGCACCGGGCGCCCCGACGCAGGCTTCGCACGCACCCTTTGACGGCACGCTTGTGGGCGAAGTGCCCGTGTGCAGCGCACCCGACGTTGATGCCGCCGTCGGAACTGCCCGCGTGGCGCAGCGGTACTGGGCAGGCGTTTCCGTCGAAGACCGTTGCAGCGTGATCCGGCGCTTCCGCCGGCTGGTGCTGGACCGGGAGCAGGACATCCTGGACCTGGTGCAGGCAGAGAGCGGCAAGTCCCGGCTGAGCGCCTTTGAGGAACTTGCGGACGTGGTCCTGACGGCGGACTACTACGCGCGCACCGCAGAACGGCACCTTGGGCCGCGCCGCCGGAAGGGCGCCGCGCCGGTCCTGACCCGCACCACCGAACACCGTCTTCCCAAGGGAGTGGTGGGGGTCATCAGCCCTTGGAACTACCCGCTGACCCTTGCGGTCTCGGACGCCGTCCCGGCCCTGCTGGCCGGGAACGGCATCGTCCTGAAGCCGGATTCGCAGACGCCCTTCACCGCCCTGCTGATGCTCAAACTGCTCCGGCAGGCGGGGCTTCCCGCAGGCCTGTTCCAAGTGGTCACAGGGCCCGGCACTGCAATTGGCCCTGCCTTGATCGCGCGGGTCGACTTTCTGATGTTCACCGGATCCTCGCAGACCGGCAAGACGGTGGCGCGGCAGTGCAGTGAGCGGCTGATCGGCTTCTCGGCCGAACTCGGCGGCAAGAACCCCATGCTGGTCCTGGCCGATGCGGATGTGGGCAAAGCCGCCGCCGGCGCGGTACACGCCTGTTTTTCCAACTCCGGACAGCTGTGCGTCAGCATCGAACGGATCTACGTGCACACAGACGTCCATGACAGCTTCCTGGCCGCCTTCGCGGCCGCGGTGAAAGGCATCCGCGTGGCTCCCGGACCGGACTGGGACATCGGCATGGGATCCCTCATCAGCCCGGGGCAGCTGGAACGGGTTGACCGCCACGTCCAGGATGCGCTCGCCAAAGGAGCCCAACTGGTCACCGGCGGACGGCACCGGCCGGATCTGGGGCCGCTGTTCTACGAGCCAACGGTCCTGACGGGAGTCACGCAGGAGATGCTCCTTGCCAGGGAAGAGACCTTTGGGCCGGTGGTGGCCGTCTACCGCACAACGGACGACGACGAAGCCGTTGCCCTGGCCAACGATTCCGACTTCGGACTGAATGCCAGCGTCTGGTCGGCCCGGCGGGGCGAGGCAGTGGCCCGCAGGCTTCTGACGGGAACGGTCAATGTCAATGAAGGCTACGCAGCCACCTGGGCATCCCATGATGCACCGATCGGGGGCATGAAGGAGTCCGGCGCAGGCCGCCGCCACGGCCGGGAAGGCATCCTCAAGTACACCGAGCCGCAGACCATCGCCGTGCAGCGGCTGCTCCGTGTTGCACCCCTTCCCGGCATGTCCAACCGGACCTACGCACGGATCATGAAAGGGGCCATCAGGGTGATGGGCCGCGTACCCCGAAGCCGTCAAAGGACACTGCCCGTGGCGCCGGGACACGCGCCGCCAACATCGCAGGAGGACTGATATGCCCCAGGGAACCAGGCTTTCCGGCGCAACTGTGCTGATCACGGGAGGCGGCAGCGGGCTGGGCCGCCGCCTGGCGCTTGGAGCAGCCCGGCGCGGAAGCCGGGTGGTGATCTGGGATGTGGACGTCCAACGCGGCACGGCGGTGCGCGACGAGATCCGGGCTGCCGGCGGTTTGGCCGAAGCCCATGCCGTGGACGTCACGGACCGTGGGGGCGTGAAGGCCGCGGCGGCTGTTGCCGGACCCGTGGATATCCTGGTCAACAACGCCGGAGTGGTCAGCGGCCTGGCACTCCTCGACGCCACGGAAGAAGCCATCGAAAGGACCATGAAGGTCAACGTCATGGCCCTGTACTGGGTCACCCGCGGCTTCCTGGGCGGAATGGTAGACCGCCGGCGGGGAACCGTGGTCACCATTGCCAGTGCTGCAGCCCTGGTGGGCGTCGCCCGCCAGACAGACTATTCCGCCAGCAAGTTTGCCGCCTTCGGTTTCAACGAATCACTCCGTGCCGAGCTCCGCGCTGGAAAAATTGGTGTCAATACGCTGGCGGTGTGCCCTTATTACATCGACACGGGGATGTTCGACGGCGTCCGGACGCGCTGGCCCCTGCTTCTTCCCATCCTCCAGGAAGAGCAGGTGGCAACCAAGGTCCTGGATGCCATCGAAGCCGGGCGCCGAAAGCTGGTCCTGCCGCCCATCGTGAACCTGCTGCCGGCCCTGCGGGTCCTTCCGGTTGGCGTCTTCGACCGGGTCATGGATGTGCTGGGGGTCAACCAAACCATGGACCATTTCACCGGCCGGGCCGCGGGGCGGACTGGAGGGCATACCGGGGTGGCCCACCCCCTTACAGAGGGGACCCGTGACCCTATGACGGACTAAAGCACAGGTTTATCCTGCTGCCCAAGGGGGGATACCGCTGCGAAGAAATGGGGCCCCAAAATGCGCATTACAAGACGACAACTGCTGCAGGCCGGCGCTGTGGCCGGTGCAGGTGTTCTGACCCAGGCTTATGGATCCGGGGCCAGCCCGGGACTGGCGGCCCCTGTTTCCCCGCCCGGCACCTTTACGGAGCAGCTTCCCGCGCTCGCCGACCTGGGGGTTATCGACATGCGGTCCGGCGGCAACCTTGAGTTGTGGGCCCGCAACTCCCGCCACCGCTTCCAGGCCGAAATGGGCCTGACCGACACGCTGACGTACCAGGACGCTGCATCAACCAGGAGTTACCTGGGGCCGGTCATCATCGCCCGGAAGGGTACACCCCTGAGCCTCACAGTCCACAACGATATTGGGCGGCATCCCCTTGCCTTCGCCATCGACCCGGAACTGGTCCCGCCTGGCAGCAACGACGCCCGATCTCCCAGGACGGCTGTCCACCTCCACGGCGGCAACACTGCACCAACGTCCGACGGCGGCCCTGGACAGACTTTCCGGCCCGGCGCCTCGTACACCTACCACTATGGCAACAACCAGGATGCGGCCGGCCTCTGGTACCACGACCACGCGCTGGGCCTCACCCGCCTGAATGTCTACGCCGGGCTGGCCGGTGGCTACCTGCTCCGGGACACCCGCAGTACGGGCATCGACACCGGCGACGGGACACATCTTCCACCGCCGCCATATGAATTGCCGCTGGTCATCCAGGACCGCATGTTCAACCCGGACGGCTCGTTTGCCTACCCGCCCAACCCTGAACTAGTGGACGCAGACGGCGCAGCCCGGCCCTGGGCCCCTGAGTTCTTCGGCGATGTTGCCACGGTCAACGGAAAATGCCGGCCCAACCTGGACGTGGCCCGCGGCAAGTACCGCTTCCGGATGTTCAACGGCTCCAACGCGCGGTTCTACGACTTCAAGTTCATCGCGGACGGCACCGCAGTCACTTTCCACCAGATAGGGTCCGACGGCGGCCTGCTGGACGCCCCGGTCAGGCTCAACAGGCTGGTCATGGGACCCGGTGAGCGGGCAGACATTGTGGTGGACTTCGCCGGGCTGAAGGCAGGTTCGAAGGTGGTCCTGGCCAACAGTGCCCGGGTGCCCTTCCCGAACGGGCCGGAATCTGTCCAGCGCGGCGCCATCCCGCTCCCACAAATCATGCAGTTCACTGTCCTCTCCGAGCCCGGCTATACGGTGCCGCTGCCGGCCCAGCTGCGGTCCGAGCCTCTCACCCGGCTCGTGGAACTGCCCACCGTGGCCACCAGGTCCATGGCATTGGTGGAAGTGGCGAACACCGATGACGTTCCCATCATGGCGCTGCTGAACAACAGGATGTTCGACAGCCCCGACATCACGGTGGTGAAGCAAGACACACTGGAACAGTGGGAACTCATCAACACCACCGTGGACGCCCACCCGATCCACCTTCACTTCACCCAGTTCCAGGTGCTCAACCGGCAGAAGTTCGATGCCGACTCCTACCTGGAGGCCACGGACTTCGTGGACCCCAAAACCGGACTCGTCACGCCCGGAAGGGGGTGCGCTGTACCGGTCAAGCCCTTCCTGATCGGCCGTCCCAAGGCCGCGCCGGCCAATGAACAGGGATGGAAGGACACCGTGGTGGCGATGCCTGGCGAAGTGACGCGGATCCGCGTCCCCTTCGGTGCAGCCGCTGCAGGAGGTGACCCACTGGCCATCGGCTCATCCTTCACGGGTGAATACGTCTGGCACTGCCACATCCTGGAGCACGAGGACAACGACATGATGCAGCGGTACGTCATCGAGTAGCCAGAGGCTCCCAGCCCCTGCACTGCTATGGACGGGAGTTGCCCGCAGCCGGCGAACCAATGGGCGCCGCAACAGCTTCCGTCAGCCGGATGAGGTCGGCCGGAGCTAGCTCGATGTCCAGGCCGCGGCGCCCCCCGGACACCAGCATCGTCTCCAGCCGCAACGCGGAGGAGTCCAGGACCGTGGGGGAGGGCTGGCGCTGGCCGATCGGGGAGATGCCGCCCAGCACATAGCCTGTGCGCCGCTGGGCCGCTGCGGGATCAGCCATGGCAGCCTTCTTGGCTCCGAGTGCGGCAGCCATTGCCTTCAGGTCGAGGGTTCCGCTGACAGGTACGATGCCCACGGCCAGCCGGCCCTCCACGTCCACCATCAACGTCTTGAAGACGCGGGACGGATCAATGCCGAGGGCCTCGGCGGCCTCGGTGCCATAGCTCGCGGCCGCCGGATCGTGGGTGTAGGGGTGGAGCACAAAGGGAACCCCGGCCGCGGTCAAAGCCGCTGTGGCCGGGGTTCCCTGGGAGCCGTTCCTGCGTGCCATGGAGGGGGGGGTCAGGCGACCTTGGCGTCTGCGGCCACCTTGCGCTTGATCCTTCCCAGCATGGCCGTCATGCCCCTCATGCGCAGCGGGGTGATGGCCCGGGTGAGCCCCAGCAGCTCCGGCATGTCGTCCGGCACGGACAGGATCTCCTCCGCGGACAGGCCGTCCAGTCCCTCGTGCAGGACGCCGGCAAAACCCCGGGTGGTGGGAGCCTCAGCCGGGGCCTTGAAGTACAGCCGCACGGCGCCGGCGGGACCGGCGTCGTTCTTCTCTGTCTCGATGGTGAGGAACAGCGGCGACTGGCACTCCACCACCTGCTCCAGGAGTTCGGGGTGGTCCTTGAGCCGGTCGGGGAGCTCCGGCAGTCCTTCCGAGAACTCCAGCAGCAGCTGCAGCCTCTCGGGTTCGGACAAGGCCTGGAAGTCGTCCACGATTGCCGCCAGGGCGGAAGGCAAAGCTTGAGTAGTCATCGTTCCAAGTCTACGCGGGTGGTCCTGCGTCAGGCTCCGACGGCGACGGGAACGGAACCACGCTCGGCGCCCTTGACGATCGGCACCCGCACGGCGTTGCCCCACTCGGTCCACGATCCGTCGTAGTTGCGGACGGAATCAAAGCCCAGGAGGTACTTCAGGGCGAACCAGGTGTGGCTGGACCGCTCGCCGATGCGGCAGTACGCCACGACGTCGTCACCCTCGGACAGCCC
The DNA here is from genome assembly GCF_019977275.1 of Arthrobacter sp. StoSoilB19. Lineage (NCBI taxonomy): Bacteria > Bacillati > Actinomycetota > Actinomycetes > Micrococcales > Micrococcaceae > Arthrobacter > Arthrobacter sp. StoSoilB19. The sequence continues at coordinate 1,832,570 of NZ_AP024650.1, forward strand.
GGCTTCGCCCAGGTAGATGGCCTCCAGTTCCTCCCTGCTGCGGAAGGTGCCGTCAGCTGCGGCGGCACGGGCCCAGGGAATGGATGCCGCAGTGGGGATGTGGCCGCCGCGGAGGGCGCCCTCCTCCGGGTAGGCAGGCATGTGGGTGCGCTGGCCGGTGTATTCCTCGGGGGAGCGGACGTCGATGAGGGGCTTGCCCAGGTGAGCCAGGACGTCGTCCTTGAAGGCGCGGATTGGGGCGTCGTCGCGCTCAACCACCGGGTAGCTGCCCCGGGCGGGGGCAGGCCGGTCCTTGGTCAGCTCGCGGCCTTCGGCGATCCATTTGTCCCGGCCGCCGTCGAGCAGCCGGACATCCTGGTGGCCAAAGAGCGTGAAGACCCAGAGCGCGTATGCGGCCCACCAGTTGGACTTGTCGCCATAGATGACCACGGTGCTGTCCCGGGAGATGCCCTTGGACGCCGCCAGCTCAGCGAAGGCCGCGCCGTCAATGTAGTCGCGGGACACTTCGTCGTTCAGGTCGGTGTGCCAGTCGATCTTGACGGCACCGGGGATATGGCCGGTCTCGTACAGCAGCACGTCCTCGTCGGACTCCACCACCACCAGCCCGCCATTGGCCACTGCGCCGTCCTTGATGGCAGCCGCGAGCCACTCCGTGGAAACGAGCCGCTCCGGGTGGGCGTAGGCTGCGAACTTCTCATTCTGTTCAACCGGGTAGGGCATGGCTTGGCCTTTCAGTAAGAGCACGGGAAACCGTGGAACATGCATTGGAACCTGTTCCCACCCTAGCCAGCGCCCATGACGTTGTCCGTATTCCGTTAATAGGACGAAATGTTGCCTTCGTCACGCCCTCGGTCGGGAGGGAGGCAACCAGCCCGGGTCCGGTCCGCATTGCCGGTATCCTTTCTGGGGACCAACCACCAGCAGAACGGACCACCTTGGTACAGATCGAACAGCTTGCCGCCCGCACTCCGGCAGTTTCGGTGGACGAACTCCTCAAGGGCTTCTACCCATCGCCGCGGTTCGGGGAGGTCTCCTTTGCGAGCTACCGCCCGGACCCCAAGCAGCCCAGCCAGGCCGCTGCCGTGCGCGAACTGGAAGGGTTTGCCGACGGCGTGGGGTCGGGCAACGGAGGCGGGCTGTTCAAGAAGCTGTTCGGCAAAAAGGACGATTCCCGTGCCGGCATCTACCTTGACGGCGGGTTTGGCGTGGGCAAGACCCACCTGCTCGCTTCGCTGTGGCATGCCTCGCCGGGCCCCAAGGCTTTCGGCACGTTCGTGGAGTACACCAACCTCGTGGGCGCCCTGTCCTTCCGCAAGACCGTTGACGCCCTGAGCAGCTACAAGCTGGTCTGCATCGACGAATTCGAACTGGACGATCCCGGCGACACCGTCCTGATGTCCCGGCTCATGCGGGAACTGGCCGACGCCGGCGTCAAGCTCGCCGCCACGTCCAACACCTTGCCGGGTTCCCTGGGTGACGGCCGCTTTGCCGCCGTAGACTTCCAGCGCGAAATCCAGGTCCTGGCGGACCAGTTCGAGGTCATCCGCATCGACGGCGAGGACTTCCGCCACCGCGGCCTCCCCGCCGCACCGGCCCCGCTGAGAAACAGCGAACTTAACGCCCACATGAAGGCGGAGTTCGACGGCAAGACGGTTGCCCAGGACGAATTCTCCACCCTCATCCACCACTTGGCCGGTGTCCACCCCAGCCGCTACCGCCAACTGATCGACGGCATTGACGGCGTGGTGTGGCGCAACGTGGAAACCATCAAGGAGCAGGCTGTGGCGCTGCGGTTCGTGGTCCTGGCGGACCGGCTCTACGACAAGGACGTTCCCATCCTGGCCAGCGGCGTCCCCTTCGACCAGCTGTTCACCGAGGAAATGATGACCGGCGGGTACATGAAGAAATACTTCCGCGCCGTGTCCCGCCTGACCGCCCTGGCGCGTGAAGGGCAGAACCACGAACCGTCCTAAGAGGCGGTCCCGCTGCGCCGTGGCTGCAGCACCCACCGCACCGCCAGCCCGGCAATGAGCGCCCAGAACGCGGAACCGATTCCGGCAAATGCCAGGCCTGAGGCCGCCATCAGGAACGTGACGGCCGGGGCGATGCGGTCTTCCGTGTCCGCCAGGGCAGCCGAAATCGCCGACGCAAGGGTTCCCAGCAGGGCCAACCCGGCCACTGCTTCGAGCATCCCGCCCGGCGCCCGGTTCACCACCGCCACCAAGGCAGCGGAAAAAGCGGCAAGCACCAGGTAGGCCAGCCCGGAGGTGAAGCCGGCAACCCACCGCCTGCTCCGGTCCCCGCCTGCTTCCCCGCCCGCGGCCAGCGCCGCGCTGAGCGCTGCAAGATTGATGGCGTGGCCGCCGAAGGGAGCCCCCGCAACAGTCCCCGCTCCCGTGACCAGCATCGCCGGCTGCCACGGAGTGTCATATCCGAATGACCGCAGGACAGCCACCCCGGGAACGTTCTGCGACGCCATGGTCACCACGAACAAGGGGACGGCGATGCCCACCAGGGCCTGCAGGCTGAACGCCGGCGTGGTCCAGGCGAGTGCGGGCATAAGGCCTCCCGCATCCACCGGCGTCCCGGCGGACGCCAGGGAAATTCCGATCACGCCCAGGGCCATGAGCAAAGCCGCGGGCACCGCCCACCGCGGAGCGAACTTCATCATCACCAGCCAGCACAGGATCACCGGCGCCACAAAACCGGGAACCGTGCCCAGGGCTTTGAAGGGGGCCAGGCAAAGCTGGAGCAGGACTCCCGCCAGCATCGCCTGCGCCAGCGGGGACGGAATCCGCGCCATCAACCTGCCAAGCGCCGGCACCATGCCGGTCAGGGCCAACAGCAGGCCTGTCGCCAGGAAGGCGCCGACGGCGGCCGGCCACCCGCCGTCGGGCATTCCCGCTGCCGCCAGCAGCGCCGCACCCGGCGTCGACCAGGCCAGAGTCACCGGAACCCGGGAGCGCCAGGCGAGGACCAGGACGCCCAGCCCGACGGCGAGGGTCAGCGCCAGCAGGCCGGACGCGGCCTGGGTGGAATCGGCGCCCACCGCCTTGAGGCCGGCGAGGACTACGGCAAAGGACGAGGTAAAGCCCACCAGGGCGGTAACGATCCCGGCGACAACGGGCCGGGAGTCGAACCGCGGCAGTCCGGCCTTGGTTGTCCTGGAGGGTGCGGGGGAGTTGGGCATACCCGGCAGGTTACCGGCGCGGGTTTGGGAACCGGCAATCGGGGCTGCCAAAGGCAGACTGGCCGGGCGGCCGAGGGCACTTTTAAACGCCAAAGGCGCGGGCGCCGCCTCGCGGCGGGACCCGCGCCCCGTTGACGTGCTGGGGCAAGGCCCCGGCCAAATCCTTTACGGAGCCCTGTCCACCGGCGGAACCGGATTTTCAGGAGCTGCCGGGGGAACCTGTCCGGGGGCAGGTGCCTGGCCCGGGGTTCCGTTCTTGTCAATGAGCTTGGAAGCGCCATCCTGGATCTTGTCGACGTGGCCTGCGTACTTGCCGCCGGTCTTCGTGTCGACGAAATCGCCGGCCTTGCTGATGCCGTCCTTGATGGCCTGCTCGTTGCCGCGGATGAGACCCTGAGCCTTGCCCTTTAGATCGTCAATCAAACCCACGAGCACCTCCCTTCTGTCGCGGAGCCAGGTCGCTCCTCGCGCCTTCGATCCTATCCGGGCGTGAAAGGTGTGCCAAGGGACTTCGCCTGCAGCGGATCGGGAATACGAAAAAAGCAGCTCCGCAGAGCTGCTTTACATGGTGGGCGATACTGGGATCGAACCAGTGACCTCTTCCGTGTCAGGGAAGCGCGCTACCGCTGCGCCAATCGCCCCGAACCGGAAGACCGGCTGTGGGATGTAAGAGAGCGGACGACGAGATTCGAACTCGCGACATCCACCTTGGCAAGGTGGTGCTCTACCAGCTGAGCTACGTCCGCGTGTGCAGGATGGACCGGTAAACCGGTGGTACTGCGGGCAAGTTGCCTTGCCAGTGGGCGATACTGGGATCGAACCAGTGACCTCTTCCGTGTCAGGGAAGCGCGCTACCGCTGCGCCAATCGCCCATTGCATCCGAAGGATCCGGAAACCATGGTTTTCACCGAGGTGGGTACGGGATTCGAACCCGTGTATACGGCTTTGCAGGCCGCTGCCTCGCCTCTCGGCCAACCCACCGTGTTAGCGTCAATTCCGAAGAACCTTTGCTGTGACAGTGTCCTGCGAGCGGACGACGAGATTCGAACTCGCGACATCCACCTTGGCAAGGTGGTGCTCTACCAGCTGAGCTACGTCCGCATTTTGGAGTGTTGATTCCCTGCCGTTTCCGGCATTTCCTCGCGTTCCAACGAGTAAAAACAATATCGGAGGTTCCGGGATTCTCCAAATCGCTCCGGCCCTGCGCCCATTGTGTGCCTCCAGATCGCTGCAACCACGCGGAGTTTGCGAGTTACAGGTGTGTAATTTCCGACGGCGGCAGGGGCGCCCGGGGGCGGCAGGCTGTGCTCCGCCGGGCTGCTTTCGAGGATTCCCGGCCAGGCAGAGGCTGCGGCGCGGTACCGGTCAGCGGGGTGTGTTGTTCGATTTTTGAAATAGGGCAGAGGTGGGCTAGCATTCAAATGCATCGGGGCGATTGGCGCAGTGGTAGCGCGCTTCGTTCACACCGAAGAGGTCACTGGTTCGAACCCAGTATCGCCCACCGCAGAGGCCCGTTTCCGCTCATCAGCAGCGGAGACGGGCCTTTTTCATGTGCAGCGCCTGCCTCCCGGAGCTTTTGTCGGCCCCCTGTGAAAGAGTCTTTTGTATGACTGATCCGCTTCTCGCCCACGCCACCGAATACGGCCGGATGTACGCACGGTCAACGTCTGAGCAGTTTTCCGTACCTTCCATCACCACGGTTATCAGCCAGCAGCCGCATGGCCTTGACGGCTGGTTCGGTTACATGGGTGCCAGCAGCCTGGCCAATGATCCGCTGCTGTCGGACTGCCTGGGCAGCCCGGCCAAAATCAAGCAGGCCATCAACCGTGCGGCCAAGGCTGCGGAAACCTATCGTGATGATGCCGCCCGGCGCGGGGACCGCGTCCACAATTACTGCGAGCAGGTGGCGTTGCGCGCGCTGGGACGTCCCCACGCCATGAAGGAGGCCCGTGAGGCGTTGGCCGCCAACGGGGAGGAAGCGTTCGCGGTCCGCTTCGACGAGTGGTGGGAGCTCTTCCAGGTGGAGCCCATCGCCCCCGAGATCACGGTCTGGAACAACACCGTGGGCTACGCCGGCACCCTTGACCTTGTGGCGCGGATCAACGGACGCATTTGCCTGATCGACTACAAGACCAAGGGCACAACGCGCGACGGCCTGGTCAAACCGCTGGACGACAAAGTAGTGATGCAGCTGGTGGCCGGCATGAAGGCGGAGGAAAGCCTGGTGGATGCGGAGGCGGGAACCTGGGAGCCCTGGAAGTACGGCGAAAACCCGGTCCTGCTGGCCGTCGCCATCGGGGAGACGGAGGTCCGGCCCGTCCGTGCCAACCCCGAGGTCCTCAAGCACCACTGGTGGAAATTCTGCGCCTTGCGCCGGGTCTGGGAACTGTCGGCGGACACCATCAGTGCAGGCACCGCGCTGCTGCCCATCGCACCCCCGCCGCTGGCACAGGCCCGTACCGCCTAAGCGCCGGATGGACCCGGAGAGACTGCACCTAAACTGGATAGGTTCCCTTTGCCGCCAACCGTGAGGACAAACAGCGCATGGCTATTCTGAATATCCGCATCATCGGTGATCCTGTGCTGCGCACAGTTGCCGATCCCGTGACGGAATTCGGACCCGAGCTTGCCAAACTGGTGGCCGACATGACCGAAACCATGGAGGACGTGGACGGTGCAGGGCTTGCCGCCCCGCAGGTCGGCGTCAGCAAGCGCGTCTTCACCTACCGCATCGACGGTGTGGAAGGGCACATCATCAATCCGGTCCTGGAGAACAGCGGGGACTACCAGCCGGACCAGGTGGAAGGCTGCCTGTCCATTCCGGGCCTCGGTTTCCCTGTCCGCCGCTTCCGCGCCACCCGGGTCACCGGTGTGGACATGCATGGACATCCGGTGTCCATCGACGGGGAGGGCATGCTGGCACGCTGCTTCCAGCACGAAAATGACCACCTGGACGGCATCCTCTACACCGACCGCCTCGAAGGCGAAGACCGGAAGGCTGCCTTGCGGTCCATCCGCAACGCCAATTACGACGCCGTCGCCGGTCGGACCACAGCCAAGCGCGCCAAGAACGTGGGATCGAGTTTCGGCGGTGCCGGCTTTGGCCAAACCAGCACCCCCGGCTCCAGCTTTGGCGGAGCAGGGTGAGGGTCCTCTTCGCGGGGACGCCCGCCGTCGCCGTGCCATCCCTGGACGCCCTCGTCAATGCCGGCTTCAACGTGGTCGCGGTCCTGACCCGTCCCGATGCCCCGGTAGGCCGCAAACGCGTACTGACGCCGTCGCCGGTGGCACAACGGGCCGGGGAACTGGGCATTGATGTCATCCGTGCCGCCCGGGTCGACGCCGACGCCGTCGCCGCCATCGCCGCAGTGCAGCCGGACGTCGCGGCCATCGTTGCTTATGGCGGACTGGTCCCCCCTGCGGCCCTGGGCATACCGGCGCACGGCTGGGTCAATCTGCATTTCTCCCTGCTGCCGGCCTGGCGAGGCGCGGCACCGGTCCAGCGGTCCGTCATTGCCGGAGACGATGTCACAGGTGCCGTGACCTTCCAGCTTGAAGAGGGACTCGACACCGGTCCTGTTTTTGGCACCCTCACCGAGGCGGTCAGGCCCCAGGACACGGCAGGAGACCTGCTTGAGCGGCTGTCCCACAGCGGTGCCGTCCTGCTGGCGCAGACACTGTCCGCCATCGAGGCCGGAAAAGCGTCGCCGCAGCCGCAGGCCGGAGAGGTCTCCCTGGCACCCAAACTGACTCTGGAGGACGGACACCTTAACTGGTCCCACCCGGCCCTTGCCATCAACAGGCAGGCACGCGGAGTCACCCCTGAGCCCGGCGCCTGGACCCTGCTGGACGGGCAGCGGGTCAAGCTCGAACCTGTCCGGCTCCGGCCGGATATTTCAGGACTTGCCCCTGGCTCAGTGGCATTGCAGGGGAAAGCCGTGTTGGTGGGAACAGGTTCACACGCCGTGGAACTCACCCGGGTCCAGCCCGCTGGGAAAAAGATGATGGCTGCAGCCGACTGGGCACGCGGCATGGCTTCACTGGAGGGTGTGGTGTTCGAATGAGCGTGTCCGGCGGTAATACAGGTGGACGGAACACGGGCGGACCAAACACCGGCGGAGGGGGAAGCGCCGGAGGAGGCGGCCGCGGCAAGGGCGGACCCCGGGATGCCAGCAGAAGGGATGCCAAAGGGCGGGAACGCAACCGCGGGCCGCAGCGGAACTTCACCGGGCAGGCGCCGTCGCAGCGGACCAGGCGCGCCGATCCAGCCCGCCTGGTGGCCTTCGAAGTGCTGCGTGCCGTGGCTGAGGAGGACGCCTACGCCAACCTCGTGCTGCCCGCGCGGATCCGGCACCACCGGCTGGACAAACGCGACGCCGGATTCGCCACGGAACTAAGCTACGGAGCCCTGCGCGGCCAAGGCACCTACGACGCCATCCTGGCGCGGTGCGTGGACCGGCCCCTGGCCCAGCTTGACCCCGCCGTCCTCGACGCCCTCCGTATCGGCGCCCACCAGCTGCTGGCCATGCGGGTCCCCGCGCACGCCGCACTGGACCAGACGGTTGGACTTGCCCGTGCCGTCATCGGGGCGGGACCCTCGGCGCTGATCAATGCCGTCCTCCGCAAGGTCACTGCCCACCCCCTTGAGGAATGGCTGGACCTGCTGGTGGAGGGCGAAACCGACGAGACGAAGATTGCCTCGCTCAGGTACGCCCACCCCGAATGGATTGTCCGGGCAATGCGCCAGTCGCTCGTGGCCCATGGCCGGCCCGCAGCCGAGATCAACGACCTGCTCGAAGCGGACAACGCCGCCCCTGTGGTCAACCTTGTGGCCCTGCCGGGGCTGGGCAGCCTCGACGAAGCGCTGGAAAACGGTGCCACCCCCGGGGAACTGGTGGAAGGCTCCGCGCTCTCCAGCGGCGGTGACCTGGGGCGGTTGGCATCCGTACGCGCCGGTACCCTCCGGGTGCAGGATGTCGGTTCCCAGCTGGTGGCCAGGGCCCTGGCCGCGGTGAACCTCGGCCAGGCGGCCGATGGTGCCGGTGAAGCGTGGCTCGACCTCTGCGCAGGCCCGGGTGGAAAGGCGGCACTCCTTGGTGCCCTTGCGCACCAGCGGGGGGCCACGCTTCTTGCGAACGAGCCCGCCCCGCACCGCGCAAAGCTTGTCAGTCAGGCACTGTCCGCCGTACCGCAGGACAGCTGGCAGGTCCGGACCGGCGACGGCCGGGATGTAGGCGCCGAACAGCCGGGGCAATACTCCCGTGTCCTGGTGGACGTTCCCTGCACCGGCCTGGGGGCACTTCGGCGCAGGCCCGAGTCCCGGTGGCGTCGCTCGCCCAAGGACATTGCAGACCTGGGCCCACTGCAGCGCGAGCTGCTGAACTCTGCCCTGGCCGCGGTTCGGCCCGGAGGAGTGGTGGCCTACGTGACGTGTTCACCGCACCCGGCAGAGACCACAGCTGTTGTGGCCGACGTGCTCCGGAAGCGCGGCCACCTGGAACTCCTCGATGCCGGCGCCGCACTTGACGCAGTCAGCCTCACTGGAAGCCTTGGCGCGGGCCATGAACTGACCGCGCAGCTCTGGCCCCACATCCACCACACCGATGCCATGTTCCTGGCCCTGATACAGAAAAAATCCTGACAGGAGAAGAAACCCTGACAGGCAAAGAAACCTGATCAGGAAGAATTCCCGGCTTCCCGACCTGCGGCTACCAGCCCCGCCCGCTCCCTGCAGCGGGCTGGAACTTCCCTGCGACCAACGCACGTTCATCCGAAAGGCAACCCTGTGACGCAATGCTGCATCAACCCGAGCATCCTCTCCGCCGACTTCGTCAACCTTGAGGCCGAACTGCGGCGGATCAGCAACGCCGACGCCGTGCACGTGGACGTCATGGACAACCACTTCGTCCCCAACCTGACCATCGGGCTGCCGGTGGTGCAGCGGATCCAGGCCGTCAGCCCGGTTCCACTCGACGCCCACCTGATGATTGCCGACGCGGACCGCTGGGCGCCCGGGTTCGCCGACGCAGGCCTGGCATCGGTCACGTTCCACGCCGAGGCATCCATTGCGCCCATCAAGCTGGCGCGGGAACTGCGCAGCAGGGGGGCCAAAGCGGGTATGGCGCTTCGCCCCGCCACCCCCGTGGAGCCGTACCTCGACATGCTGCCGGAGCTGGACATGCTGCTCATCATGACTGTGGAACCGGGCTTTGGCGGCCAGGCGTTCCTGGACGTCACGCTCCCCAAAATCCGCCGGGCCCGCGAAGCTGTGGAAGGCTCCGGGCTCGGAGTTGCCATCCAGGTGGACGGCGGGATCACCGAGGAAACCATCACCCGCGCCGCCGAGGCCGGCGCCAACGTCTTTGTGGCGGGCTCTGCCGTCTACGGCGCCGATGACCCCGCCGCAGCCATCGACCTGCTGCGCCACAAGGGCAGCCGGACATTACGCGGGGCGACGGAATAACCGGGTGCCCCTGCCGGTTGTGGCACAATAACAACACACATACGTGCTCCGGGGTCGGTGTAAGTCCGAACCGGCGGTGACAGTCCGCGACCCGCGAGCCGGCTTCCTCCCAGGAGGATTCCGGCGGACGGTTGAACCGGTGGAATTCCGGTACCGACAGTTAAAGTCTGGATGAGAGAAGCACGTACAGCTGTATCAGTGGGCCCGTTGGGTCCGCAACGTTCTGCTGTCGTATCCCCGGAGCCATCGCGGTTCGACAGGGAAGGAACGCACGCATGAACCCCCAGCGATGGCTCTTAACCGCCGAAAATACTGCCGCCTCCAAGGCAGGCACCCCATCCGTCCGGGCCGCCGCATGACGGGCCCGGTGGAACTGAAGCCCGCGGCCGGGGTGGTTACCGCCTTCAGCGCCGACGAAACCCGCGCCATGGAGCACGCCCTGCAGGCAGCCCTGCAGGGTGCGCGCGGAGCGAATCCCCTGGTGGGCGCCGTCGTCGTCGGTCCTGACGGGCGCCAACTTGTCACCGGCTACCACCGCGGTGCCGGCACTGCGCATGCCGAAGCGGACGCAATCGCCCAGGCCGCCGCCGTCGGCCTTGATCTTTCCGGCTGCACCATGGTGGTCACGCTGGAGCCCTGCGACCACGTGGGCCGCACCGGGCCGTGCACGCAGGCGATCATCGACGCCGGCATCACGGACGTGGTGTACGCCGTCGACGACCCCCATGACCCGGCGGCCGGTGGCGCAGCAACACTGCGGGCGGCCGGCGTCCGGGTCCGCAGTGGCCTCGGCGCCGACGAATCCCTGGACCTGAACCGCCAGTGGTTTGAGGCAGTCGCCGCCAAGCGCCCGTTCGTCACCCTCCACATCGCCCAGACCCTGGACGCCCGGATAGCAGCCGAAGACGGCACCAGCCAATGGATCTCCAGCCCTGAGTCGCTGGCAGACAACCACGGAATCCGGGGCCGCATCGACGCCATCCTGGTGGGCACCCAGACCGTGCTGGTGGACAACCCCCGCCTGACCGCCCGGGAACCCTCCGGAGACCCCGCACCCAAACAGCCGGTACGGGCCGTCATGGGACTGCGCGGAATTCCGGACGACGCCGCGATCCACGGCGATGACGGCCTGGCTGTCCACCTCCCCACCCGGAACCCCCGCGAAGCGTTGACCCTGCTGTACAAAGCCGGGATCCGGCATGTGATGGTGGAAGGCGGCTCACGGATCCTCAGCTCCTTCCTCTCTGCCGGCCTGGTAGACGAACTCATCGTCTACCTTGCCCCCACCCTGCTGGGATCCGGCACCCCCGCCCTGAACGGGCTGGGCATCACCAGCCTCCCGGACGCCCAGCAATGGGAATGGGACGAGGCCGACGGCGGCGCCGTCCGGACGCTCGGCCGGGACCTCAGGCTTCACCTCAGACCGCAACGGAAAGTTGCACTCGACCACCCACCAACCCGCGGCAGCGCGGAGCAAGCCGAGAGAGGCTACTGATGTTCACCGGAATTATTGCCGAGCAGGGGCAGGTGCTGTCCGTCGAGCGTGACGGTAACACCAGCGCCACCGTGCGGCTGCACGCCCCCGGCTCCACCGAAGGCCTGGCACTTGGCGGCTCCATCGCCGTGAACGGGGTCTGCCTCACGGCAACCGCCATCGACGGCAAGGAGTTCAGCGTGGACGTCATGGGGGAGACCCTGGTCCGGAGCACCATCGGCGAACTCGCGGCCGGCGATTCGGTCAACCTGGAGCGCTGTGTTCCCGCGGGCGGCCGACTGGACGGACACGTGGTCCAGGGCCACGTGGACGGCGTGGGGGTCCTGCTGGAACGCGAACCCCAGGGCAACTGGGAGCGGCTGCGTTTTGGCGTCCCCGCCAACCTGGCCCGCTACATTGCCGAGAAAGGCTCCATCGCCATCGACGGTGTCTCCCTCACCGTGACAACCGTCAGCCCGGCTTCGGAGCAGGAACCCTGGTTCGAGGTAGGCCTGATCCCCACCACGCTGGCAGAAACGGGCCTGGGGACCAAAACCACCGGCAGCCGGGTGAACCTGGAGGTCGACGTGCTGGCAAAGTACACCGAGCGGCTGCTGGCCTTCCGCGACGCGGATGCAGCAACCGGTACCGGTGGCGCCGCGGTTGCAGGAGGTGCACGGTGAACGCCGCCGTACGCCTGGAACCCGCCGCATCCGCGGAGGCTGTCACTGTGACCGATGGACGGACGTCCGCGCCTGCCGTGGGACTGGACTCCGTTGAGGACGCAGTCCGGGCCATGGCCGCCGGCCGGCCCGTGCTCGTCGTCGACAACGAGGACCGCGAAAACGAAGGCGACATCATCTTCGCCGCCCAGCACGCCACGCCCGCCCTGATGGGCTGGACCATCCGGTACAGCTCCGGCGTCATTTGCGTGCCGCTGACCGGAGACCGCGCGGATGCACTGGCACTGCCTCCCATGACGGCGATCAACGAGGACGCCAAAGGCACGGCCTACACGGTGTCCTGCGACGCCGCCACCGGCGTCAGCACCGGAATCTCCGCCACGGACCGGGCCCTGACCGCCCGGATTCTGGCCGACCCGCACGCCGGTCCTGCATCCGTGACCCGCCCGGGGCATATTTTCCCGCTCCGCGCGGTTGACGGTGGAGTGCGGGAACGCCAGGGCCACACCGAGGCCGCGGTGGATCTGTGCCGCCTTGCAGGCTTGGAGCCTGTCGGGGTGATCGCGGAAGTGGTGTATGACGACGGTGAAATGATGCGCCTGGACGGGCTCCGTTCGTTCGCAGCTGAACATGGATGCCCCCTGATCTCCATCGAGGACCTGGTGGCGTATCTTGAAGCCGGGGCCGGGGGAACCCAGCGTGAGGATGTCCGGGTAACGCCGGGCGAAGAGAAGGAGAAGCGATGACGGCAGCGGCAGCCAGCGACGACAGCCACCAGAACGGCCACCGGAAACACCACACGGTGTCCGGCGCAGCGCCCCATCCCGTCAGCGGAGGGCCGGTTGTACAGTTGCCCACGGCCTTCGGCGAGTTCGTGGCACAGGCATGGACGGACCTGGTGACGGGTGTGGAACACCTCGCCGTCAGTTCCCCCAACGCTCCCACTGACGGTAAAGCACCACTGGTGCGGCTGCACTCCGAGTGCCTCACCGGCGACGTCTTCGGTTCCTACCGCTGCGACTGCGGCGAACAACTTGCCTTCGCGCTGGAACTGATCCGGGACAACGGCGGCACGCTGCTCTACCTGCGCGGCCAGGAAGGCCGCGGCATTGGCCTGGCCAACAAGATCAAGGCCTACGCCCTGCAGGAGGCCGGCTTCGACACCGTTGAGGCGAACGAGCAGCTGGGCCTCCCCGTTGACGCCCGGTGCTACAAGGCCGCAGCCCAGATCCTGGCCGAAATGGGCCTGCATGAGGTGCGGCTGCTGAGCAACAACCCGGACAAGCAGAACAGGCTGGCCAAGGCGGGCGTGAAGGTCGTGGAAATGGTGCCTACGGAGGTGCCGTCCCGCGAACAGAACATCCGCTACCTGCGCACCAAGAAGGACCGCATGGAACACCGGCTGCTGCTGGACACCGGGGTGGCTCCCGTGCCCGTGCCCGCCCCTGAAACCCCTTTCGACCACGAACAAGACTGAACGGAACAAGAACCCATGAGTGGACACGGCGCCCCCGACATCGACCTCAGCACCCTCAACCCGGCCGAGACGTCGCAGCTGAAACTGGCCATCATCGCAGCAAGCTGGCACACACAGATCATGGACGGGCTCCTGGACGGCGCACTCCGGGCCGCCAAGGACGCCGGCATCGCGGAGCCCACAGTGCTGCGGGTTCCCGGCAGCTTCGAGCTCCCGGTTGCCGCAGCGCGGCTGGCACCGCACTTTGACGCCGTTGTTGCCCTCGGCGTCGTAATCCGCGGCGGAACCCCGCACTTTGACTACGTCTGCCAGGCCGCGACGTCGGGCCTCACCGACGTCAGCGTGTCCACGGGCGTGCCGGTGGGTTTCGGCGTGCTCACCTGCGACAACGAACAGCAGGGGCTGGACCGGGCAGGCCTGCCCGGCTCCAAGGAAGACAAGGGCCATGAGGCCGTGACAGCTGCGCTGGCTACCGCCGTCGTCCTCAAGCAGTACCGGAGCTAGGCGCAGCGCCGGACCCGGCGTCAGGTTGTCGCACGGGCGCGGTGTGTGTATTCGCTCACATCGCGCCCGTCATGCAACGGCCCGGGAAGCGCCGCTGCGGCTGCACCAAGTAGGCTGGAGGGCGTGAAGAATTTCGAGACGCTGTTCGCTGAGCTCAGCGAGAAGGCAGCCACCCGCCCGGAAGGCTCCCGCACCGTCGCTGAATTGGAGTCCGGTGTTCACGGCATCGGCAAAAAAGTCGTTGAGGAAGCAGCCGAAGTGTGGATGGCTGCCGAATATGAATCCGATGAAGCCGCGGCCGAGGAAATCTCCCAGCTGCTGTACCACCTGCAGGTTCTGATGCTCGCCAAAGGCCTGACCCTGGAAGACGTCTACAAGCATCTGTAGCCACCGGTCCGGCGCACTGCCGCCGGGCCCGCCGTGGCCTGCACTGCCTGAAAACCCAGACCTTCCACCCCAGAAAGAATTTCCCATGCTGCGAGTAGCCGTCCCCAACAAGGGCTCCCTGTCCGAAGCCGCCTCCGCCATGCTCTCCGAAGCCGGCTACCGCCAGCGCCGCGACACGCGCGAACTGGTCATGGTGGACCCTGACAACGAGATCGAGTTCTTCTTCCTCCGCCCCCGCGATATTGCGGTCTATGTCGGCCAGGGAACACTCGACGTCGGCATCACCGGACGCGACCTGCTCCTGGACGCCGGCGTGGAAGCCGAAGAGCTGCTGCCGCTGGGTTTCGCCGGCTCCACCTTCCGTTTTGCCGGACCCGTCGGCGACTTCAGCAAGGTGGAGGAACTCGAGGGCAAGCGCCTGGCCACCAGCTACGACGGACTGCTGCGCAACTACCTGGCCGAACGCGGCATCAACGCCAAGGTGGTCCGGCTGGATGGCGCGGTTGAATCCTCGGTCCGCCTGGGCGTCGCCGACGCCATCGCCGACGTCGTGGAAACCGGCAACACCCTCAAGGCCGCCGGCATGGAAATCTTCGGCGACCCCATCCTCAAATCCGAGGCCGTCCTGATCCGCCGCACCGGCAACGGGGGCGCCGCCAACGGCACCGCCAAGGAAATCGACGTCCTCATCCGCCGGCTCCAGGGCGTCCTGGTGGCACGCCAGTACGTGCTGATGGACTACGACATCCGCAAGGAACTCGTGGAGAAGGCGGCCGGCCTGACGCCTGGCCTCGAATCGCCCACGGTTTCGCCGCTGCGCGACTCCGACTGGGTGGCCGTCCGGTCCATGGTTCCCAAGAAGGAAACCAACCGCATCATGGATGAACTGTACGACCTCGGCGCCCGCGCCATCCTGGTCAGCAGCATCCACGCCTGCCGCATCTGAGCCGGCCCCGCAGCAACCAACACAGACTCCAGGAGTACCCCATGGCAGTAGCAGTACGCGTCATTCCCTGCCTCGACGTCGACGCCGGACGCGTCGTCAAGGGCGTCAACTTCGAGGGCCTGCGCGATGCCGGCGACCCCGTGGAACTCGCCCACCGCTACGACAACGCCGGCGCCGACGAACTGACCTTCCTTGACGTCACAGCTTCCTCGGGCAACCGCGAGACCACGTTTGACGTTGTCCGCCGCACGGCCGAAGAAGTATTCATCCCGCTGACGGTGGGCGGCGGCGTCCGCGGCGTGGCGGAAGTGGACAAGCTCCTGCGCTACGGCGCCGACAAGGCCTCCATCAACACCGCGGCCGTGGCCCGCCCCGACGTCATCGACGAAATTACCCGGCACTTCGGTTCCCAAGTGCTCGTCCTGTCCGTTGACGCCCGCCGCACCCGCCCGGGGTCCCAGCCCACGCCGTCGGGATTCGAAGTGACTACCCACGGCGGCCGCACCGGTACCGGCATCGACGCCATCGAGTGGGCCAGGGAAGCGGCCGACCGCGGGGTGGGGGAGATCCTGCTGAACTCCATCGACGCCGACGGCACCAAGGACGGGTTCGACCTCGAACTCATCAAGCTGGTCCGGGCTGCCGTCAGGGTCCCGATCATCGCGTCCGGCGGTGCCGGAGAGCCCGCACACTTCCCGCCGGCCGTCGCAGCCGGCGCGGACGCCGTCCTGGCGGCTTCGATTTTCCACTGGGGACCGGACAACATGATGTCCCAGGTCAAGGAAGCGATCCGGGAAGCCGGCTTCGAAGTCCGCTAACCCGACTGACTCGCATTTGTTGTCGTTATGAACGCTCATAACGACAACAACTGCGACCCAGTTGGGTCAGAGGCCTACTTCGGCTGACTGGAGGAGGGCGACGGCGTCGGGCTGGCCTTCGAAGGTGACCAGCGCGTGGCGTGTCCGGCCGTGGGCGTGCATCAGCAGTTCGCCCGGCTCGCCGACGATCGCCACCGAAACGGGGGCGCGCTTGGCAACATGCCGCGGACCGGACGGACGGACCAGGACAATGCCCAGGTCCACGCCGCGGTAGAGGATGGCGGCACGCTTGACCAGTTCGTCCCACAGTGCGTCAGAGTACGCTTCATCAAGTGCCCTGGGCGCCCACCGGTCCACGGCCCGCCGGACATCCTCGGTGTGCACGAAGTATTCGATCAGGTTGGAACTTTCGTCCAGTGCCTTGATCTTCATCGGCGACAGCGCCGGTGGACCGGCGCGGAAGGTGTTGACCAGCCGGGCGTAGTCCTCGTTGGTGGTCAGCTTGGCTGCCAGCTTGGCGGTTGCCTGGTCCGAGGCCTTGGCCAGGCGCTTGATGATCAAACCGAGCCCGACGGCGGCCTTCCGCTCGCGCAGGTAAAGGTGCGCGGCAAGGTCCCTGGTACGCCAGCCCTTGCACAGAGTGGGCGCATCAGGGCCGGCCGCAAGCAGGGTTTCGGCCAGGACTTCTCGGGACGGTTCGACGAAATGCATCACTTGGAAAACTAGCACGACAGGCGCGGAGTTGGGCAGCAGCGCAGGGGCAGGTGGCGTGCCGTTGTTCACAACAGGAGGACGGGCACGTGAAGGCACTAGACTTGACCCGATGTCTGAGCAGCCAACCCCCGTCCCCACCGCAGGATCCGCCGTGTCCCAGCCTGTGGCATCCGTGCCGCCGTCGTCCGGGGAATCCGTCCCGGCCAGCCCGCTGCCCATGGAGGTAGCCGCGGCACTCAAGCGCGACGCCGCCGGCCTGGTGGCCGCGGTGGTGCAGCAGTACGACACCAATGAAGTCCTCATGCTCGGCTGGATGGACGACGAGGCGCTGCACCGCACCATGACCACCGGCCGGGTGACCTTCTACTCCCGCTCACGGCAGGAGTACTGGCGCAAGGGTGATACCTCGGGGCATGTGCAATGGGTCAAATCCGTGGCCATGGACTGCGACGGCGACGCACTGCTGGTGCGCGTGGACCAGGTGGGCGCGGCCTGCCACACGGGCACCCGCACCTGCTTCGACGGCAGGGACCTCGACGTGGTGGCAGGCCACGCAGGCTAGGCGGACACGCTGCCCGGCCGGGCTTCCTCCACAGCCCCGGCCACCCCAGCAAGCACACCAAGGCGCCCGGCAATGCCGGCCCTTTCGAAGAACAGGCGGACAAGCATAACCATGCAGGACCTTGGAACCATCAGCCCGAGCCTCGAGGAATTCCGGGAACTTGCCGGCCACAGCCGCGTCATTCCCGTCCGGCTCAAGGTCCTCGCCGACGCCGAAACCCCCATCGGGCTGTACCGGAAGCTGGCGCAGGGGCAGCCCGGCACCTTCCTGATGGAATCGGCAGCGGTGGGCGGAGCCTGGTCCCGGTACTCCTTCATCGGCGCCAAGTCCCGTGCCACCCTGACCACCAAGGACGGCCAGGCGCACTGGCTGGGCCAGCCGCCCGCGGGCGTGCCGGTCAGCGGCAGTCCGGTGGACGCCATCCGCGACACCGTGGAGGCGCTGCGCACCGACCGTTTCGAAGGGCTGCCGCCCTTTACCTCCGGGCTGGTGGGCTTCCTCGGCTGGGAAACCGTCCGGCACTGGGAACGGCTGGTCAGCCCGCCCGAGGATGACCTGCAGCTGCCGGAAATGGCCCTGAACCTGGTCACCGACATGGCCGTGCATGACAACGTGGACGGTACGGTCCTGCTCATCGCAAACGCCATCAACTTCGACAACAGTTCCGAACGCGTTGACGAGGCCTGGCACGACGCCGTGCGCCGGGTCAAGGAACTCCTGGCCAAAATCAGCACCCCGGTGGTGCAGCCGGTCTCCGTCCTGACGCCGGCGGCCCTGGACTTTGCCTCCAGCGTCCAGGAACGCTGGGACGAGGCTGAATACCTTGCGGCGCTGGACCGCGGCAAGGAAGCGATCGTGGACGGCGAGGTCTTCCAGGTGGTGATTTCGCGCCGGTTCGAGATGGAGTGCAAGGCGTCCGCGCTGGACGTCTACAGGGTCCTGCGCAACACCAACCCCAGCCCGTACATGTACATCTTCAGCCTGGCCGACGCCGAGGGCCGCGAGTACTCGATCGTCGGCTCCTCGCCCGAAGCCTTGGTCACGGTCACCGGCGAGGAAGTCATCACCCACCCCATCGCCGGCTCGCGTCCGCGCGGCAAGACGGTCGAGGCGGACAAGGCCCTGGCCGAGGAGCTCCTGGCGGACCAGAAGGAACGCGCCGAGCACCTGATGCTGGTGGACCTGTCCCGCAACGACCTGTCCAAGGTCTGCGTGGCGGGAACGGTGGACGTCACCCAGTTCATGGAGGTGGAGCGCTTCAGCCACATCATGCACCTGGTGTCCACCGTGGTGGGCCGCTTGGCTCCGCAGGCCAAAGCCTATGACGTGCTGAAGGCCACCTTCCCGGCCGGCACCCTCTCCGGCGCACCCAAGCCCCGTGCCCTGCGGCTGCTGGACGAGCTGGAACCGCACCGCCGCGGCATCTATGGCGGCGTGGTGGGCTACCTCGACTTTGCCGGCGACATGGATATGGCCATCGCCATCAGGTCCGCCCTGATCCGGGAAGGACGCGCCTACGTCCAGGCAGGGGGTGGCATCGTGGCAGACTCCGTGAACCCCACCGAGGCCCTGGAAACGGTCAACAAGGCCGCCGCTCCGTTGCGCGCCGTGCACACGGCCGGATCGCTGCACAACATTTCCGCGGAATCCCTTCCCGACGGGTCGGTTTCCTGATGCCGGACTCCGGCATGGCGGCAGGCCGCCCCGAAGAGGCGGCCAAGGCAGGACAGGCGGATACGGCGGCCAGGGCCGGCAAAGCCGGCAAGGCCCGGGCCGTGCCGGTCTGGGCGCGCAAGTCCACCCTGGTCATGCTGATTACCCTCCTGGCGCTGGCCGCCTTCGGCACCACCACCCAGACCTGGATGACCGCCACCCTGGACCCCAACCAGGTGGGACAGACCGGAGCCGCCCAAAGCACCATCCAGGTGCAGGGCAGCAAGGCCGCCACCACGGTGACGGCCCTGGCCCTGGTGGCCCTGGCAGGCGGGCTCGCAGCGGCCATCGCCGGCAGGATCGCCCGGTGGGTGATCACGGCCATCATCGTCCTTGCCTCCGCAGGCGTGGTGACGGCGGCGGCCACCGTCCTGGCCGATCCGCTCGCCGCGGCGCAAGGTTCCATTGCGGCAGCCACCGGCGTCTCCGGCAGCCAGGCGCACGTGGACGTTACCCCGTTCCCGCTGCTCGCCGTCGTCGCGGGCTGCCTTCTCGCCCTGTCAGCCCTGCTGATCCTGCCCGCCTCCCGTTACTGGAAGACGCGCACCAAATATGACGCGGCCGGAGCGGCAGCACCCACGGCCGCCGGCGCCACGGCGGTGGCCGGCCCCGTGGACGAGATCGACAGCTGGGACCGGCTTTCCCGGGGCGAGGACCCCACCTAAGACCGGCGGACGCCGGCGCCGGCAGGGGCGGCAGGCCCTGCGGTACGCGGGCGGCAGCCAAAAAATGGCAGAATGTAAGCAGTATCCATCCTGAGGAGATTTCCATGAGCAAAGCACCTGCGTCCGTTTCCAAGTCAGGCACCCGCACCGTTGCCCCCGGCGCCATTGACCACAGCCAGGAACTGGGCCACGGCAACAGCCCGGCCGCGTGGACCTGCGTCATCGTCATGCTCGTCGGCGCGCTCATCGCAGCCATCGCCTTCGTCATCGCCAGCACCCCCATCTTCATCGGCGGCGCCGTTGTCATGGTCGTCGGACTGATCCTCGGATACGTCATGCGCAAGGCAGGCTACGGCGTCGAAGGCAGCAAGCTGAAGAACTCCGGCCACTGATGGCGACTGTTCTCGACGACATCAACGCCGGTGTCAGGGAGGATATGGAGGCCAGGAAACGGCTCGTTTCCCTGGCTGAGCTGAAGGACCTGGCCCAGGCCGCGGCACCTGCCCGTGACGCGTGGGCAGCCCTCGGCGGCACCTCCCGAACCCGGGAACAGCTGAAAGTCATTGCCGAAATCAAACGCCGCAGCCCCTCCAAGGGCGATCTCGCCAGCATCGGGGATCCGGCGTCGCTCGCCCGGCAGTATGCCGACGGCGGTGCCTCCGTCATCAGCGTCCTCACCGAACAGCGCCGCTTCAACGGGTCCCTGGCCGACCTCGACGCCGTGCGCGCCGCCGTCGACATCCCGCTGCTGCGGAAGGACTTCACGCTCGACGAGTACCAGATCTGGGAGGCCCGTTCCCACGGCGCCGACCTCATCCTGCTCATCGTGGCTGCCCTCTCGGACGCCCAGCTCGCCGAATTCAGCGGCCTCAGCCGGGACCTGGGCATGAACGTGCTCGTGGAGACCCACACGGAAGAGGAAATCGAGCGGGCCGTGGCCGCCAACGCGCGGATCATCGGCGTCAACGTGCGCAACCTCAAAACGCTCGACGTCGACCGTTCCGTCTTTGCCGCACTGGCGGGGCTGATTCCGGCCGAGGCCGTGGTGGTTGCCGAATCCGGCGTCCGCGACGCCGCCGACGTCACGCACTACGCCGGCAGCGGCGCCAACGCCATACTGGTGGGCGAGGCACTGGTAAGCCACGCCACGCCCCGGGAACGCATCGCAGAGTTCACTGCCGCAGGTGCCGCCGCCATCGCCGCCCGCGGCTGACGAAACGCACCAAACCGTCGTCCTGCGGGCCCGTGGCACGCCGGCCCGCAGGACAGCACACCATTCCGGCCGCCACCGCCGGAACAGCAACTTTTTGACCAACCACCACCGAACAGGACAGGACTGATGGCTGACGCACCCTCAGGAAACGCTGACAACAACACCGCGGAAGCATTCCTGCAGGGCGGATCCCTCCGCCACGCCCCGGGGCCGTACTTCGGAAACTACGGCGGGCGATGGATGCCCGAGTCCCTCATCGCCGCCCTGGACGAACTTGAAGAGACCTTCAACAAGGCCAAGGACGATCCCGACTTCCGTGCGCAGATCGCTGACCTGAACAAGAACTACTCCGGCCGGCCGTCCCTCCTGACCGAAGCCAAGCGGTTCTCCCAGCACGCCGGGGGAGTGCGCATCTTCCTCAAGCGCGAAGACCTCAACCACACGGGTTCGCACAAGATCAACAATGTCCTTGGCCAGGCGCTGCTCGCCAAGCGCATGGGCAAGACGCGCGTCATCGCCGAGACCGGCGCAGGCCAGCACGGCGTGGCAAGCGCTACCGCTGCCGCCCTGATGGGCCTGGAGTGCGTGGTGTACATGGGCGCCGAGGACTGCCGCCGCCAGGCGCTTAACGTCGCCCGCATGGAACTCCTGGGCGCCAAGGTGATTCCCGTCACCAGCGGATCCCAGACCCTCAAGGACGCCATCAACGAGGCCCTCCGGGACTGGGTGGCCAACGTTGGCAACACCCACTACCTGTTGGGCACCGCTGCCGGAGCCCACCCGTTCCCGGCCATGGTCCGTTACTTCCACGAGGTCATCGGCGAGGAAGCCCGCGCCCAGATCCTGGAGCAGGAGGGCCGCCTCCCGGACGCCGTCTGCGCCTGCATCGGCGGCGGCTCGAACGCCATCGGCATCTTCCACGGGTTCCTGGATGATCCCTCCGTGAAGATCTACGGTTTCGAGGCCGGCGGCGACGGCGTCGAAACCGGCCGGCACGCCGCCACCATCACCCTGGGCAAGCCCGGCGTGCTGCACGGCGCACGCTCCTACCTGATGCAGGACGACGACGGCCAGACGATCGAGTCGCACTCCATCTCCGCCGGCCTGGACTACCCCGGCGTGGGACCCGAGCACTCCTACCTGGCCGACATCGGACGGGTCAGCTACGAGCCCATCACGGACAGCGAAGCCATGGAGGCCTTCCGCCTCCTGTGCCGCACCGAGGGCATCATCCCCGCCATCGAGTCCTCGCACGCGCTGGCCGGAGCCATCAAGGTGGGACAGCGGCTTGCTGCCGAAGACCCGGCGGCCGCGGTCGAAAAGATCGTCATCGTCAACCTGTCCGGACGCGGAGACAAGGACGTGGCCACCGCCGCCGAATGGTTTGACCTGTTGGACAAGAATTCCGCCGAATCCGAGATCGGCAAAGAGGGGGAGCAGCTGTGAGCAGTGCAGAAATGGCCAACCGGGCAGAGATGACCAGCAAGTCGGCAGCAGCCATCGACAGGGCGCGCTCCCAGGGACGCTCCGCCCTCATCGGCTACCTCCCCGCCGGCTACCCCAGTGTGGAGGACACCATCGCCGCAGGCATTGCCCTGGCGGAAAACGGCGCGGACCTGATCGAGATCGGCATTCCCTACTCGGACCCCGTCATGGATGGCCAGGTCATCCAGGCCGCCACCACCGAGGCACTGGCCAAGGGCTTCCACGTCAGCCAGGTGTTCGACGTCGTGGCCGGCATCACCAGCAGGACCGACGCCGCCGTCCTGGTCATGACGTACTGGAACCCGGTGGTCCGGATGGGCGTGGATGAGTTCTCGCGCCGGCTGGCCGAAGCCGGGGGAGCCGGGCTGATCACCCCGGACCTGATTCCGGACGAGGCCGCCGAGTGGATGGAAGCCTCGGACAAGTACAGCCTGGACCGTGTGTTCCTCGTGGCGCCGTCCTCCACCGCGGAGCGCATGCAGCGGACCGTGGATGCCAGCCGTGGATTCGTGTACGCCGTCTCCATCATGGGCGTCACCGGTGCCCGCACCTCCGTCAGCACCGCAGCCAAGGACGTTGTGGCGGCGGCGCACGGCGCCGGCGCCGAGCGCGTCTGCGTCGGGCTGGGCGTCTCCACCGCGGACCAGGTCCGCGAAATCGCCGCCTACGCCGAAGGCGTCATCGTGGGCACCGCCCTGGTGGCGGCCCTCCGCGACGGGGGAGTGGATGCCGTCGCCGCCCTCACCAAGGACCTGAGCACCGGCCTGGCGCCTGAACCGGGCCTGGCGCAGGAAGCCGGGGCCTAGGACATGCAGCCACTCCTTCAGGCAGCCGCGCTGGTACCCACGATGGTGCCGGCCAGCATCCCCAGCCCGGACTGGTCCGGCTTCGACATTCCCCTGCCTTGGGGCAGCCTCCGGATCCACGCCTACGCGCTGTGCATCCTCGCGGGGATCGTCGCGGGGCTCTGGCTCACATCCGTCCGCTGGGCCAGGCGCGGCGCCCCTGAAGGCAGCGTCTGGGACATCGTCATCTGGGCCATCCCCTTCGGCATCATCGGAGGCCGGCTCTACCACGTGGTGTCATCACCGGACGCTTACTTCGGCCCGGGGTTCGACGGCACCGGAGACCTCTCGCTGATCCCGCAGATCCAGCGCGGCGGGCTGGGAATCTGGGGCGCCGTGGTCCTTGGGGCCCTTGGCGCCTGGATCGGCTGCCGCCGCAGCGGAGTGAAGCTGAGCGCATTCGCCGACGCAGCGGCCCCGGGCCTGCTCCTGGCCCAGGCCATAGGCCGGTGGGGCAACTACTTCAACCAGGAACTTTTCGGCGGTCCCACCACGCTGCCGTGGGGCCTGCAGGTGGACGCCGACAACCCCAACTTCCCCGCCGGCATGCCCGCGGACACCCTCTTCCACCCCACGTTCCTCTACGAGTCCCTGTGGAACCTGGCCGGCGTCCTGATCCTGCTGGCCCTGGACCGGCGCTTCAACTTCCGCCGGAGCCGGCTTTTCTGGCTGTACGCCATGTACTACACCCTGGGCCGGGTCTGGATCGAGGCAATGCGCATCGACGACGCCGAACAGATCACCATCTTCGGCATCACCACCAGGCTCAACGTGTGGACCAGCATCTTCGTGTTCCTGGCGGCCCTGGTCGCCTTCATCCTGTTGGGCCTCAAAAGCCGGACGGACCCGGACACCGTGTACCTTCCGGGGCACGGAGCGGAGAAAGCCGTGGAACCGGGAACCGATTCCGTGGCCAGTCATGAAGTCCGTGATCCGGACGATGTTGTCTCAGATAGTGATTCGCGTGGTAATCTCCCTGATAACCACAGCGGTTCCAGGCATGCTTCCGACCCCACGGAAGAAGCCGCGGCGGCACCGGCGGGCTCAAAGCCCGGAACGGATGCAACGGCTGCCGGACACTCCGGCAGCACAGCCACAGGACCCGCACCGGAGGCCGGCACCGGCAAGTAGGGCGCCGGCCAGGCAGGGCAGCAGAGCCACCGCTCGAAGCGCCCGAAAACCACAATGTCGTGGCATGGGGCACCGTCCGCCCAGCATGGATTTGCTGGCTGATGATGCCTCGGGCAGGGGCCTGCGTAACCGTTAGTTCAGCAGGCTGCGCTGACCTACAATTTCCAGTAATCAACACTTTGTTGTGCCCACCGCAGCGGCGCCGACGAGTGGGGCCAACGGTGTCCCTTCCATACGCACGATCAGGAGGAAGGACGTCTCCCATGACCCAAACTCTTCACACTCCCAGCTGGTCCGAACCGGACCAGCCTGAGACTGCAATGTCGCCGTTCAAGCGCTTCGCAGCCATGCCGGAGGCCGCCGGGCTCTACAACCCGGAACAGGAGAAGGACGCCTGCGGACTCGCGATCATCGCGACCCTGCGCGGCGAACCCGGGTATGACATTGTCGACGCCGCCCTGACCGCCCTGCGCAACCTGGAGCACCGCGGTGCCGTGGGTGCTGACGAGGGCACGGGCGACGGCGCGGGCCTGCTCATGCAGATCCCCGACGAGTTCTTCCGTGCGGTCACCGAGTTCGAGCTGCCCGCACCGGGCCAGTACGTCGCCGGTACCGCGTTCCTGCCTGCCGAGCAGCGCGAGGCCGACGCCGCCAAGGCAGGTATCGAGGGCCTGGCCGCCGATGAGGGCCTGAAGGTCCTCGGCTGGCGTGAAGTGCCGGTGGTCGCCGACCTCGTGGGCGCCATGGCCCGCGCCTGCATGCCCTACTTCTCCCAGCCCTTCCTGGCATCCGCCAACGGCGAGGAGCTGGACCGCAACGAGCTCGACTCGCGCGCCTGGCGCATCCGCAAGCGTGCCCAGAACAAGTTCGGTGTGTACTTCCCCTCGCTGTCCTCGCGCACCATCGTCTATAAGGGCATGCTCACCACCGCCCAGCTGGAGCCGTTCTACCCGGACCTTTCGGACAAGCGGTTCAAGACCAAGCTGGCGATCGTGCACTCACGCTTCTCCACGAACACCTTCCCGTCCTGGCCGCTCGCCCAGCCGTTCCGGACCATTGCCCACAACGGTGAGATCAACACCGTCAAGGGCAACCGGAACTGGATGCGCGCCCGCCAGTCCCAGCTCGCCAACCCGCTGCTGGGCGACTCGCCGGAAGAGCTGTACCCCATCTGCACCCCCGGCGCCTCCGACTCCGCCTCGTTCGACGAGGTAGCGGAGCTGCTGTGGCTGTCCGGCCGGCCCATCACGCACTCGATCATGATGATGATCCCCGAGGCCTGGGAAAACCACGCCACCATGGATCCGGCCCGTCGCGCCTTCTACGAGTACCACTCCCTGCTGATGGAACCGTGGGATGGCCCGGCTGCCGTGTCCTTTACCGACGGCAACCTGGTGGGCGCAACCCTTGACCGCAACGGCCTGCGCCCCGGACGCTTCTGGATCACCGAAGACGGCCTGATCGTCTTCGCCTCCGAGGTGGGCGTGATCGACGTCGAACCCTCCAAGGTGGTCAAGAAGGGCCGCGTGTCCCCGGGCAAGATGTTCCTGGTGGACACCGAGGCCGGCCGCATCATCGATGACGAAGAGGTCAAAGCCGAAGTTGCCGCGGCCAACCCGTGGGCGGAGTGGGTCAAGGACAACCTGATCGACCTCAACGACCTGCCCGAGCGTGAGCACGTGGTGCACACTGCCGCGTCCGTGAACATCCGCCAGCGCACCTTCGGCTACACCACCGAGGAACTGAAGATCCTGCTCGGCCCGATGGCCCGCACCGGCGCCGAGCCGCTGGGCGCCATGGGTTCCGACACCCCCGTGGCCGTGCTGTCCAAGCGCCCCCGCCTGCTCTTCGACTACTTCGTGCAGTCCTTCGCGCAGGTCACCAACCCGCCGCTGGACGCCATCCGCGAGGAACTGGTCACGTCCCTGACCTGCGCCATCGGACCCAACGGCAACCTGCTGGACACCAAGCAGGTCCGCCAGCCCCAGGTCCAGCTGCCCTTCCCGGTGATCAATAACGACCAGCTCGCCAAGATCGCCAACATCGAGGACGCTGATGGCAATCGCGTGGCCATGAAGGTCCGCGGCCTGTACCGGCCCGAAGGCGGCGAGAACGCGCTCCGCGCCCGGCTCACCGAGATCTGCGAGCAGGTCTCCGGTGCTATCAACCGCGGCGTGCAGTACATCGTGCTGTCCGACCGTGACTCCAACGCCCAGTGGGCACCCATCCCGTCGCTGCTGCTGGTCAGCGCCGTGCACCACCACCTGCTGCGCAGCGCCAACCGCACCAAGACTGCCCTGGTGGTCGAGGCCGGCGATGTCCGCGAAACGCACCACGTGGCCGTGCTCATTGGTTACGGCGCGTCCGCCGTCAACCCGTACCTGGCGATGGAATCCGTGGAGCAGCTGATCGCTGCCGGCGACGTCACCGGTGTGACCCCGCAGGACGGCGTCTACAACCTGATCAAGGGCCTGGGCAAGGGCGTCCTGAAGATCATGTCCAAGATGGGCATCTCCACCGTGGCGTCCTACACCGGCGCCCAGACCTTCGAAGCCCTTGGCCTGGGCCAGGACCTGGTGGACGAGTTCTTTGCCGGCACGCATTCCCAGCTGGGCGGCGTGGGCCTGGACGTGATCGCGGCCGAAGTGTCCGCACGCCACCAGATGGCCTACCCCGAGGGCGGCATCGAGCAGCCGCACCGCCCCCTGCTGGGCGGCGGCGAGTACCAGTGGCGCCGTGATGGCGAACCGCACCTGTTCAACCCGGAGACCGTGTTCCGGCTGCAGCACGCCACGCGTGAGCGCCGCTACGACATCTTCAAGGCCTACACCAAGGGCGTGGACGACCAGTCCACCAACCTGATGACCCTCCGCGGCCTGCTCAAGTTCAAGAACGACCGCCCGTCCGTGCCCCTTGAGGAAGTGGAGCCGGTCTCCAGCATCGTCAAGCGATTCTCCACGGGAGCGATGAGCTACGGCTCCATCTCGCAGGAGGCCCACGAGACGCTGGCCATCGCCATGAACCAGCTGGGCGGCAAGTCCAACACCGGTGAAGGCGGCGAGGACGTGGATCGCCTGCTCGATCCCAAGCGCCGCTCTGCGGTCAAGCAGATCGCGTCCGGCCGTTTCGGCGTGACCAGCCTCTACCTGACCAACGCGGACGACATCCAGATCAAGATGGCCCAGGGTGCCAAGCCCGGCGAAGGCGGCCAGCTGATGGCGCAGAAGGTCTACCCCTGGGTGGCCCGGACACGGCACTCAACCCCCGGCGTGGGGCTGATCTCCCCGCCTCCGCACCACGACATCTACTCGATCGAGGACCTCGCGCAGCTCATCTACGATGCCAAGCGCGCCAACCCCTCGGCGAGGGTCCACGTGAAGCTGGTCTCGGAAGTCGGGATCGGCACCGTGGCGTCCGGCGTGACCAAGGCCAAGGCCGACGTCGTACTCGTTTCCGGGCACGACGGCGGTACCGGCGCCTCACCGCTGAACTCGCTTAAGCACGCCGGTGTCCCGTGGGAGCTCGGCCTGGCCGAAACCCAGCAGACGCTGATGCTCAACGGCCTGCGCGACCGCGTGGTGGTGCAGGTGGATGGCCAGCTCAAGACCGGCCGCGACGTTGTGATCGCCGCGCTGCTGGGCGGCGAGGAGTTCGGCTTCGCCACCGCTCCGCTGGTGGTGGAAGGCTGCATCATGATGCGCGTCTGCCACTTGGACACCTGCCCCGTGGGTGTGGCCACGCAGAACCCCGAGCTGCGCGCCCGCTTCAGCGGCAAGCCGGAGTTCGTGGTCAACTTCTTCGAGTTCCTTGCCGAGGAAGTCCGCGAGATCCTGGCGGAGCTTGGCTTCCGCAGCCTCGAGGAGGCCATTGGCCACGCAGAGGTCCTGGACGCCCGCGAGGCGATCGACCACTGGAAGGCCGACGGCCTGGACCTGGACCCGATCCTGCACGGCCTGGAGTTCGACGACGACGCGCCGCTGCGCAACATGACCGGCCAGAACCATGAGCTGGACAAGCACTTCGACCAGCGGCTGATCACCATGGCCACGGAAGCGCTGACGGACCGCAGCCCGGTGAAGATCACCGTTGACGTAATCAACACCGACCGTTCGGTGGGCACCATGCTGGGCCACGTGGTCACCAAGACCTTCGGCACGGATGTGCTGGCCACGGACACGATCGACATCACGCTGAACGGCACCGCCGGCCAGTCGTTGGGTGCCTTCCTGCCTGCCGGCATCACCCTGCGGCTCTACGGCGACTCCAACGACTACGTGGGCAAGGGCCTCTCCGGCGGCCGGATCGTCGTCCGCCCGGACCGTACCAACGTGTTCAAGGCGGAGACCAACGTCATCGCCGGCAACGTCATCGGCTACGGCGCCACCAGCGGCGAGATGTTCCTGCGCGGCCAGGTGGGCGAACGCTTCCTGGTCCGCAACTCCGGTGCCACCGCCGTCGTCGAAGGCATTGGCGACCATGGCTGCGAGTACATGACCGGCGGCCAGACGCTGATCATCGGGCGCACCGGCCGCAACTTCGGTGCCGGCATGTCCGGCGGAACCGCCTACGTCCTGGACCTGGACACTGCCAAGGTCAACAAGGACGCCCTGCAGTCCGGCGAACTCCAGATCCGCGAGCTGGACGCCGAAGACCGCGACATCGTCCACGGCCTGCTGGTCAAGCATGTGGAAGAAACTGACTCCCAGCTGGCGGCGCGTCTCCTCGAGAACTTCGATGACACCGCTGCCCGCATTACCAAGGTGCTGCCGCGCGACTACGCGGCTGTGCTGCAAACCCGTCTCGACGCCATCGAAGAGGGCCTTGACCCTGACGGCGAAGAAGTATGGTCTCGAATCCTGGAGGTGACCGGTGGCTGATCCACGCGGATTTCTGAAAGTACGCCAGCGTGAAACCCAGCCACGCCGTCCTGTTCCCGTCCGCATCATGGACTGGAAAGAGGTCTATGAGGCGCAGGAAAAAGGCACGCTGAAGGCCCAGGCCGGACGCTGCATGGACTGCGGCGTCCCGTTCTGCCACCAGGGCTGCCCGCTGGGCAACCTCATTCCCGAGTGGAACGACCTCATGTGGCGGGACAAGGGTGAGGAAGCGATCGAGCGCCTGCACGCCACGAACAACTTCCCCGAGTTCACCGGACGGCTCTGCCCGGCGCCGTGCGAGGCGTCCTGCGTGCTGGGAATCAACCAGCCCGCGGTCACCATCAAGCAGGTGGAAGTCTCGATCATCGACGAGGCCTGGGACAACGGCTGGGTCAACCCGCTGCCGCCCGCACGCCTGACAGGCAAGACCGTTGCGGTGGTTGGCTCCGGCCCGGCAGGACTCGCCGTCGCCCAGCAGCTCACCCGCGTGGGCCACACGGTTGCCGTCTATGAGCGGGACGACAAGATCGGCGGCCTGCTCCGCTACGGCATCCCCGACTTCAAGATGGAAAAGGAGCAGGTGGACCGCCGCGTCGAGCAGATGAAGGCCGAGGGCACCCGCTTCCGTACCGGCGTCTCCGTGGGGACCGACGTCACCTGGGAGCAGCTGCGCAGGCGCTACGACGCCGTCGTGGTCTGCACCGGCGCCACCGTTCCGCGTGACCTGCCCATCCCGGGCCGCGACCTGGACGGCATCCACTTCGCCATGGACTACCTGGTGCCGGCCAACCGCGCTGTTGCCGGGGAAACCATCGAGAACCAGATCAATGCCCACGGCAAGCATGTTGTCATCCTGGGCGGCGGCGACACCGGCGCTGACTGCCTGGGGACCGCGCACCGGCACGGCGCTGCCTCGGTGACCACCCTGGCGATTGGCAAGCAGCCGCCGTCGGAGCGTGCCAGCCACCAGCCGTGGCCGACGTTCCCCACCCTGTTCGAGGTGGCCAGCGCGCACGAGGAAGGCGGCGAACGCACCTACCTCGCGTCCACGGTCGAGTTCGTTGGCGAGAACGGCAGGCTGACTGGCGTGAAGGTGGCGGAGACCGAGTTCGTTGACGGCAAGCGCCTCCCGAAGGCCGGCACCGAGCGGATCATCCCGGCGGACCTGGTGTTCCTGTCCCTCGGCTTCACCGGTGCCGAGCCTGCCGGCATCACCGAGCAGGTGCACGCCGAGTTCGACGGCCGCGGCAACGTGGCCCGCGACGGCTACTACATGACCAACACCGAGGGCGTGTTTGTTGCCGGTGACGCCGGCCGCGGGCAGTCCCTGATCGTGTGGGCCATCGCCGAGGGACGTGCCGCCGCTGCCGCCGTTGACAAGTACCTGATGGGAAGCACGATCCTTCCCGCTCCCGTAGCACCGACGGACCGGGCCATCGCCGTCCTCTAGCCGCAGTCCTCTGGCCGCAGTCCCGCAGGATGCATCGAGGGTTCACCTCGCAGACAACTTAACCAATGCAAGAGACCAATAGGGTAGGTATATGAGACGCGCAAAAATTGTGGCTACGTTTGGCCCGGCAATTGCCAGCTACGAAAACACCCTCGCGGTGCTGGAAGCCGGCGTTGACGTCGCCCGCATGAACATGAGCCACGGCGACTACTCCGTGCATGACAACACCTACGAGAACGTCCGCAAGGCAGCATCCGACCTTGGCAAGGCCGTGGCCATCATGGCCGACCTGCAGGGCCCCAAGATCCGCCTGGGCCGTTTCGTCGACGGTCCGCACGCCCTGGCCGTAGGTGACGTCTTCACCATCACTACCGAAGACGTTCCCGGTACCCGGGAGATCTGCTCCACCACGCTGAAGAGCCTCACCGAGGACGTCAAGGTGGGCGATGCCCTGCTGATCGACGACGGCAAGGTGGCCCTGCGTGCCACGGCGGTGGACGACGTCAAGGTGGTCACCGAGGTGACCGTTGGCGGCATGGTGTCCAACAACAAGGGCATCAACCTTCCCGGCGTGGCCGTGAACGTGCCCGCGCTGAGCGAGAAGGACGAGGACGATCTCCGCTGGGCGCTGCGCCGCGGCGTAGACCTGGTGGCGCTGTCGTTCGTGCGTGACGCTACGGACATCGCCCGCGTCCACGAGATCATGGACGAGGAAGGCCGCCGCGTACCGGTCATCGCCAAGATCGAAAAGCCGCAGGCCGTTGAGCAGCTGCCCGAGATCATCGACGCCTTCGACGCCATCATGGTGGCCCGTGGCGACCTGGGCGTGGAGCTTCCGCTGGAGGAAGTGCCGATCGTGCAGAAGCGCGCCATTGAACTGGCACGCCGCTGGGCCAAGCCGGTCATCGTGGCCACCCAGGTCCTTGAGTCCATGATCGACAACCCGCGCCCCACCCGTGCAGAGGCTTCCGACTGCGCCAACGCCGTCCTGGACGGTGCTGACGCCGTCATGCTGTCCGGTGAGACCAGCGTGGGCAAGTACCCGATCGAGACGGTCAAGACCATGGCCCGGATCATCGAATCCACCGAGGTCCACGGCCTGGAGCGCGTCCCCCCGCTGGGGACCAAGCCCAGGACCCGTGGTGGCGCCATCACCCGTGCCGCCGTCGAAATCGCCGACCAACTGGACGCCAAGTACATCTGTGCGTTCACCCAGTCCGGTGACTCGGCCCGCCGGCTCTCCCGTCTGCGGCCCATCAAGCCGGTCTTCGCGTTCACCCCGGTGGAGCAGGTCTGGAACCAGATGGCGCTGACCTGGGGCATCCAGCCGGTGCTTGTCCAGATGGTTGACCACACCGACGCCATGACGGCCCAGGTGGACCGCAGCCTTGAGGAAATGGGACTTGTGGAAGACGGTGACCTGGTGGTCATCGCCGCCGGTTCGCCTCCCGGAAAGGCGGGTTCCACCAACTCGCTGAAGGTGCACAAGGTGGGCGACCTCGCCGACTCCACGCGCGCCGGAGACGTCGCCAGCAACAAGGAAAAGCTCGGCCCGTGGCCGGAAAAGAAGAAGAAGGCCCAGGCCTAGTCTTAAGACACAGCGAAGGACCCCTGCCGGTTGGCAGGGGTCCTTTGCTTTGGTGCTGTGCGCGTTAGGGTACTTTACGCGTAGGGCCGGGCCGCCGTCGGAAACTCTTCGGGCCCGGCCGGCGCGTTAGTTGACCTGGTTGATGATGGTCTCTGCAACCTCGCGCATGCTAAGGCGGCGGTCCATCGAGGTCTTCTGGATCCAGCGGAAGGCTTCGGGTTCGGTCAGGCCCATCTTGGTGGTCAGCAGGCTCTTGGCGCGTTCCACGAGCTTGCGGGTGGCGAACTGCTCCTGCAGGTCGGACACCTCGCTCTCGAGGGCCTTGATTTCCTCGTGGCGAGAGAGTGCGATCTCCAGCGCCGGGATGAGGTCCGCGGGGGTGAAGGGCTTGACGACGTAGGCCATGGCGCCGGCGTCGCGGGCACGCTCCACCAGTTCCTTCTGGCTGAAGGCGGTCAGCAGCACCACGGGGGCGATACGGGCCTTGACGATCTTTTCGGCCGCAGAAATGCCGTCCATGACGGGCATCTTGACGTCCATGAGGACCAGGTCCGGCTTGAGTTCCTCGGCGAGCTGGACGGCCTTCTCGCCATTGTCCGCCTCACCCACGACATCGTAACCTTCGCCGCGCAGGATCTCGATGATGTCGAGGCGGATGAGGGTTTCATCCTCTGCCACAATGACGCGGCGCGCCGGCTGGGACGTGGGCTTGGACTCCGTCTGTTCAGTCACGGGATCTCCTTGAAAAGGTACGGCGGGACATCACTATCTTAGGTGCCACCGCTGCTGTACTTGGTTTGCAGGGTTCGTTTGCGGCGACGGCGGCGCGATTCTGGAATTCAGCCTATCTGCATGTAGAGTAATTCCGCGTACGTGAAGCGATCGCGTTGCTCACAGTCAGCTGTGAGCGTACTTTGGCTCCGCGTAATCCGCGCCCGAGTGGCGGAATTGGCAGACGCGCCGCACTCAAAATGCGGTATCGAAAGGTGTGTGGGTTCGAGTCCCACCTCGGGCACAGTGTTTTCCCTCGTCAGGGGCTTTTTTGCTTTGACGTCTTGACAAAGCTTGTTTCGCGTCGCTCTGGCGGGTGGGTCGCGGGCTGGTGCCTGGCCGCCGCGGGGCCTGTTCAGGTGTGTGGGGTGGCGGGTTCAAGTCCCTAGCTGGTGGGCCTTCCGCCTGCTGTGGTGCGGTTAGATGCTTCCTCGTTTCGGTTCTGTGTGGTGGGCGTGGTTGCCCAACACCTATTCATGGTCCGAGGTGGCGGGTACAACATGACGTAGCCGCCGTTGGTACGGCAATTTTCTTGAAGGGCTCCTTGCAACCGCCGCCGGAGCCGTATGCGCTCGATTTGTCCTGCCAAATTGGGTGTGGACAGTGTCCACACTTACGTCTGCTTTATGAGAGTCCCTGCTGGCTAGGAGCACGGAAGGGCATGTCGGATCAAGGGCCCCAGGTGCCGCCCTGACTGCGGCGGGGAACGGCCCAGTGAAGAACAGAAGGATAAAGGCGAAGCAGGCTTGGCTGCAGGTCGCACAAAATTGTGGGGGAGCGGGCCACTACGACGCCCAGGAACGGGCTCGGCCTTCTGACACACCGAGTGCTTGGACCAAGCGCCGGGGATTGGGCCTACGGTCGTCCCGGCTCGAGAGACTCCGCGTTGCAGTTTGCAGTGATCGGGACCCGGCGGGGTCAACGTTGCGCTAAGACAGAAGTGGCAGGGTTCGATCTAAGAGCTTTTCCAAGACAACGTGGGAAATGAACGACCACACCTCATTCAAGCCCTGCCTGACGTGCGGCCTTACGTCAACTTAGGGTCTAACTCCATCTTGGAGCCGGCCCTAGCGGGGAAGGGGAAAGCCCTCGACCGGAGTCGGTCGAGGGCCTTCCTCACGTCCAGACTTGTGGAGGAGATGGAGGTCTACGGCTTGGAATTATGCGCCTGGATCCCGCTGTGGGGAGTCTCGGCGAGCAGGTGCTCGCCCTTCAGCACTTCGGGGTCTGCCGGAGCGACGGTGGCACGTCCGCCCCGGCTGCCGGTCTCGGGGAGTGTGAAGTAAACGACGAGGCAGAGGGCGACGATGGCGATCATGTATACCGCGACGAACATGGGCTGTCCGGCGCCGACGAACGCGGCGGCGATCAGTGGTGCGGTGCCGCCAAAGACGGCGATGACGATCTGGTGTGCGAAGCCGATTCCGGAGACCCGGACAGAGGCCGGGAACAGCTCGGCCTGGATTGTCGGGTAACTGACCGAATACGAAGTGACATACCTGACCCTTCACGTCGCCCGGATGGTCGAAGCCTTCCGGCTTCGCTGACATCCGACGACCCAGGAGACGTTGTGAGGGTGGGGTGTGCTCCACACGCGGGAGCGTCCCATTTTAGTTGATCCGTCGTTGGCATTTAGTTGACGTTTCCGGCGATGCTGATGGCACAGGCATTCAGGCCGGCTTCCATCGTGTGGACCATCGTGCCCCTGCCTTTCCCTCCGGCGGCGTCCGGTGCCCTGGCCTAGTGCGAGGTGAATGCATTTCAAGCTGCTGCGCGCGGACGCAAAGGGCCTTAGCGGGGGAGGAGTCCCGCGAATTCATGGTTTTGGAAGACCAAGGGATCTTTGGCGTTCCCGGTGTTGAGGCCCAGGACCCTGGCCAGGACAAAGGCGTGGTCCCCGATGGGCGTGACGTTCTCGATTTGGCATTCCAAGGCCGCGACTGCGCCTGCGACCAGTGGGGCACCGTATGCTCCTTGGATCCAGAAGCTGTCATCGAAGCGGTCCGCGTCCTTTTACCCAGCTTGCGGCAGAACTGCGCCTGTGTTGATGCAAGAGCGCTGATGCCCAGCACGGTGGCCTTGTTGAGTTGTGGCCAGCTGGAAGACTCGTGGCCGATGAAGAAGCCGACCACGCACGGGTCCAGGGAGATAAAGACGAACGATCCGACGATCATTGCGGCACGGTCACCGGTGAGTTCAGACTGTCCGGCGACGACGGCGACGCTGGTGGGCACCATGGACATGGTGTCCCGCACGTGGGTGGGATCGAGAGTGCCGGGCCGTTCGGTAACGATAGTCATGGCTGCCTCCTTCGGTTACCGGTGTTGCTGGATGTAGTAGAGCTGCTCGGCGTCAATCCACACTTCGTATCCGTCGAGTTTGTCGATGAGGATGCGTGAGTCGACGCCTTCGGGTGCGAGCCACAGCATTCGGGAGTCGGGGGTGGCATCTTCGATGCGCGCGGTTCTGACGTATGTGCCGTTTCGGCGGATTTCCACTGTTGCTGTTGTCGGGAGATGGAACCAGTCATCGAGCCGGTAGGACTGTGGCGGGTGGGGGGTGAAGGTTCTGCGTTCGATCGGGAAGGACCCGGCCGCAGCATGGGCTGTTGGTGCGTTCATCACGGTTCCTCAGGTGGCGGCGGGCAGGGGTGGGGTCAGGTGCCACCGACCGCCGGGGAGCTGGCCGGTGGCACCTGAGAGGGGTTGGCGGGTCGAGCAGGCTTGCTGTGGTTCAGGCGACGGGTTGCGTGTCCGCGACCGGGACGGATGCCTGGTCCTTTTTAGCCGTGGTGAGGAGCCCCGCGGTGTATTCGGAGAGCCACCCAAGGCAGGCGCCGACGATTAAGGCCAGACAGGTGCCGGCCACGTCGAAGGTGGCGCCAAAGTAGGCGGCGCATCCGGCAAACGCTCCGGGGATGAAGCCCAGGAGGCTCCAGCGGGCCTGGACGCACATGGCGAACGCTGCGACGGCGACGGAGATGCCGAGCGCGCCGGGGATGGGGAGGTTCGCCGCTCCCCAGACGATGATGGCGCCCCAGAGGACTCCGGAGAGGTTGGCAGGGATCGTTTTGAGGAGTGCGGCGCGTTTTCCGCCGGCTGCGAAGAAGCATGCCCAGGAGAGGAATCCGACCCAGGTTATAAGGCCCAAGGGTGTGCTGAATTGGGTCCAGAGCCCGGCGAGGATGCCGGCGGTGATTCCGATGATGACGAGGGGCTTCATGGGTAGTTCCTTAGGGTCAAAATGGCGTCATTGTCTTTTTGAAAAGGAAAGCTGAGGGAGTGTGAATGTGCAGGCTTCGCTGAAGTGCGCAGAACGCGGAGCGGGTGTTAGCTCTTTCGGGTGCGGGTGAATCTGGCGGTACGGCCCCGGCAAGGACGCCGGGGCCGTACTACGTGGGGAGTGTTTTAGAGGTGGGTCAGGGCGAGGTCGGCGGGGTCCGCGTTGTCGGGAGTCGCAGGCGTGGGTTCCACCGGTGCGCGGTGAAACTCGCCGTTCTTCATCACTGCGGTGATCTTGTTGATGTCCTGCAGGATGGTGATGTCTTCGAGCGGGTTGCCGTCGACGAGGATCATGTCGGCGTAGAAGCCGGGCAGGACCTTGCCGAGTTCGTTGGGCTTTTCGAAGAGTTCCCCGCCGAGGGCGGTGGCAGCGATGATGGCTTCCATTTCGGTGTAGCCGAAGAGCTTCACGAAGTGGTCCAGGTCCCGGGCGTACGTTCCGCGGGGCGTCCAGGCGAAGCCGTAGTCTCCGCCGGGCAGCACGCGGATGCCGCGGCGGCGCATCTCCTGCATTGCCTTGACGGCGATGTCGAGTTCGCGGGCGTAGCCGGCCTGTTCGGCCGCCTCGTGGGAGTAGCCGAACGCTTCGGCGTCTTGGAGCGTTGCGACCAGCCAGTTGATGGCAGGGGCGACGAAGACGCGGTCCTTGGCGGCCTCGAGGAGGTCCATGCCTTCGTCATCAATGTAGGAGGCGTGGTAGATCATGTCGACGCCGGTTTTCAGGGAAATGAGCACAGAGTCGCGGCTGCGGGCGTGGGTGCAGACGCGCACGTGCCGGCGGTGCGCCTCGTCGACGGCGACCTGGAGTTCTTCTTCGGTGATGTAGGTGTCGGTGGCTGCCTTGGTGCCGGTGATTTCCTCACCGGAGATGCTGAGTTTGATCTGGTCCACGCCCAGTCCGATGGTTTCACGAACCACTTTGCGCATTTCCTCCACGCCGTCGGCGATCTGGGTGATGCCGGGCACGAGGTCCCCTGCGGTGGTCGCGATTTCCTGGCCGTTGGCCAGGTAGCGGGGGCCTGGGATCCGGCCGGCGTTGATGGCGTCGCGTACGACGACATCGAGCCGCTTCTTGGCGCTGGCCGCGCCGAAGCACATGGTGTACCCGTAGTCGATGTAGTACTTGGCTGACTCGACGGTGTGCAGCAGGTGTTCCTCGACGTTCATGGTTTCGAGGCTGTTGAGGTCCCCATCGTTCCAGGTGAAGTGGGTGTGTGCGTCGCACAGGCCCGACATCAGGGTCTGGCCGCGGCCGTCGATGACCCGGGCGCCTTCGCGGGGCAGGTTGCCCGTGCCGGGACGGACGTCGGTGATGCGCTCATCGATGACGAGCACTTCGCCGAGGAAGGGCTGGGCGCCGGTGCTGTCGAGGATGTTGACGTTGGTGAAGAGGGTTTTCGACATGACTTCGTTGTCCTTATCTTGAGATGGAGACGGTGGTGCGGTTGTTAGGGGGCTTTGCGGATCTGCATGGTGATGGTCTGCTGTCGGCGCGACTGGCAGCCGGGGCTGGGGCTGCTGCAGGCGCACGTCTTCTTCGTCTCCGGTTTGAGCGTGGAGTCGGTGAGGAAGTCCAGGACCGCGGCGGTGACGAAGTCCGGCGCCTCGGGGACGGTCCAGTGGCCGGTGCCCGGGGCGACCAGGAGTTCGGCCTGGCCCAGCTCCGCGGCGATGGCCTCGTTGGCGGCCGGGGTGCTGACTTTGTCTTCGCTGCCGGTGAGCAGCAGGACTTTGGACTGGATCCTGGCCAGGTCCGGGTTGGTGGCGGCCGCGAGGGCTTCGCAGGCCTGGGCGTAGGCTTTCGGGTCCTGGCCCAGGAGCAGTTCGCGGACGAAGGGGCGCACCAGCGGGTTCGCCAGTGCTGCGTGGTCGGCGGTGGCGGCGTTGGCGACGGTGTCAGCGACCGCGGCCATGCCCTTTTCGCGGACGAGGGCCGCGCGTGCCCGGGTGGCGTCCTTGGCCGCCTGGGCCTGTTCCCGGACCGGGCCGAGCAGGACTATTTCCCGGACCAGGTCAGGGCGGGTTGAGGCCAGCTGCTGGGCGATGAGGGTTCCCATCGAGTGGGCGACGAGGTGGGCGCGGCCTGAGGTGGTCTGGGTTTCGATGACCAGGGCCAGTTCAGCGGTCAGGGATCCCAGGCTCAGTTCGTCTTCGCGGGGCGAGCGTCCGTGCCCGGCAAAGTCGTAGCGGGTGACGCGGAACCGTTCGGCCAGTGAGGCGACGAGGGGTTCGTAGAAGCTGGTGGTGCCGCCCAATCCGTGGACCAGGACAACATCATCGCCGGTGCCTGTGGTTTCGACGAACAGGTGTTTCGTTCCGACTGCTGTCAGTCCTGCGGGGATGGTCGCGGTGCTCATCGGCCTTCTCCGATCCGGTTCCGCAGCGTGCCGAGCTTGCTGATGGTGATCTCCACGACGTCTCCGCTGGTCAGGAACCGCGGCGGAGTGAAGCCGATGCCGACGCCGACCGGGGTGCCGGTCGCGATGATGTCCCCAGGCTGGAGCGTGATGCCGGCGCTGATCGTTTCGATGATGGTGGGGATGTCGAAGATCAGGTCTGCTGTCGTGGCCTTCTGGCGGGTTTCACCGTTGACGGTGCAGAGCAGGTCCAGGGGACCGTCGCCGACTTCATCGCGGGTTACGGCCCAGGGGCCCATGGGGCAGTGGGTGTCGAGGCTCTTGCCCAGGAACCACTGCTTGTGGTCTTTCTGCAGGTCACGGGCGGTAACGTCGTTGATGATCGTGTAACCCCAGACGTGGTCCAGCGCATCCGCCTTGCTGATGCCCCGGCCGCCCGCGCCGATAATGACACCGAGCTCGGCTTCGTAGTCCAGTTCGGAGGTGACGCCGGTGTGCGGGTCAACGTCGGCGTTGGTGCCAATGACGGTAGAAGGTGCTTTGGTGAACACCACCGGGTATTCCGGTTGCGCGGTGGCGCTGGCGGTGGCGTCATAGCCGGAGTTGGCGAACTCTTTGGCGTGTTCGACGTAGTTGCGGCCCACGCAGAAGATGTTGCGGCGGGGGAGCGGGATCGGGGCCAGCAGCTCAATCTCGGTCGCGGGGATTGCTTCGCCGGTCACGGCGGCGAGCTGGGCCGCGGCGCTGTCCCAACTGTCGATGAGCGAAAGCAGGTCCTGCCCGCCCGGTACTGCAGTCACCGTAGAGGCGTCCTCGTTGAGGACGCCGGTCCGCTGGGTGCCGTTGTGGCGGAAAGTAACGAGTTTCAAAGTGATTCCCCTTCGAATCGATTATCGATAATTGATGGGTCGACTCTACACGATCGTGACTGGCATCACAAACGATTATCGATAATTTTTTATTGGGTGGGGTGCGGGCCCTTCCGGGGGAGGAGGAAGGGGCCTATTCCTGGGGGAGGATGGAGTACTCGTGCTGGTGTTCGATGACGAGCTTGGTGCAGAGGTCCGGTGTGCCGCTCTCGAAGGCTTCCAGGATCGGGACGTGGGCTTCGGCCGCTGTGTGCAGGTCGACGTGGCCGCGCACGACGGTGGCCATGGTGCGGGCCTCGACATACAGGGAATCCCAGATCTCCAGCATCAGCCGGTTCCCGGTCGCAACCACAACAGCCCGGTGGAAGTCGGTACTGTACTTGGCGATGCCGTGGGCATCGTTCGTCGCCGCGGCCTCACGCATGCCGGCCAGGGCCTCCCGCAGCGGGGTCGGGTCGGCATGCAGTGCCGGATATGCGGCGGCGGCGGCGGTTCCCTCCAGCGCGAGGCGGACGAAGTAGACTTCGGCGAGGTCATCCTGGGAGGCGGACCGGACGAAGGTTCCGCGGCGGGGGATGTTTTCGACCAGCCGCGTGGAGGACAGCTCCCGCA
Organism: Arthrobacter sp. StoSoilB19; assembly: GCF_019977275.1. Lineage (NCBI taxonomy): Bacteria > Bacillati > Actinomycetota > Actinomycetes > Micrococcales > Micrococcaceae > Arthrobacter > Arthrobacter sp. StoSoilB19. Next base: position 1,872,645 of record NZ_AP024650.1, read on the forward strand.
GGGCCTCGCGGACCGGCGCTTGGCTGACGCCGAATTCTTTGGCGAGCTGGAGCTCCACGAGGCGCATACCGGGAGGGTAGGTGCCGTCAACGACCCTGTCCACGATGGTGCGCTTGACCTTTTCCGAGAGGCTCTCGTTCTCAAATGCTGCTGATACCGCCATTTCCCCAGTCTTTCATGATGCTCTCGTGGCGCCCGTCCGTTCAGGCCGTTTCGGGGCATGTTCTGGATCTCGCGGTGCGGGCTTGGGGTCCCTGAAGGCCAGGCTGGGGACAATGGCCAGCGCTGCCAGGGCCGCGGCGAGGAGAAAGGCGCCAGCATATCCGGAACCGGGGCCGTTGGTGCCGTTCAAGGCATTGAGGGCAGCAGCGGCGGCGGCTACGCCGACCGCCATGCCGATCTGCCGGGCCATATTCACGATTGTCGAACCGTCGGCCAGCTCCGGACCGTGCAGTCCGGTGACGGTAGCCGTCTGCAGCGGGACGATGGTTGTGCCGAAACCCGCACCCGCAAC